>JBOHYC010000395.1:0-36412 GCA_050737755.1 Lysobacter sp. | reverse complement strand
AGTCGCCGCACACCGAACGGGTGCTGGCCGACCCGGTCGGTTCGATCCTGACGGAGTACATCAACGATGGGGTGCTGAGCGACAAATCGGCCAGCTGGATGGTCGAGGGCATCGGCGAGGACTTCCTGCCTGGCATCTCCGATTTCAGCCGGGTCAAGAAGGCCTACGCGATCCCCGACAAGGAGAGCTTCCTGACCGCACGCATGTTGCTGGAAAAGGAGGGCATCCTCGGCGGCTCCTCCACCGGCACCCTGCTGGCCGCCGCGCTGAAGTACTGCCGCGAACAGACCACGCCGAAGAAGGTACTGGTATTCGTCTGCGACACCGGCAACAAGTACCTGTCGAAGATGTACAACGACTACTGGATGGTCGACAACGGCTTTCTCGAGCGCGAACAGGCCGGCAATCTCGGCGACCTGATCCTGCGCCCGTTCTCGCTGCGCGACACCGTCGTGGTCGGACAGGGCGACCTGCTGGTGACCGCCTACCAGCGCATGAAGCTGTACGACGTCAGCCAGCTGCCGGTGATGCAGGACGACGAACTGGTCGGCATCGTCGACGAGTCGGACATTCTGATGCACGTCTACGGCGACGAGGGCCGCTTCCGCGACCCGGTGGCGACGGCGATGGTCAGCAAGCTGGAAAAGATCGAGGTCGGTGCCCCGATCGAGGCGCTGCTACCGGTGTTCGACCGCGGGCACGTGGCGATCATCACAGATAGTGAAAAATTCCTCGGCCTGATTACCCGGATCGACTTGCTGAACTACCTGCGTCGCCGCGTCGAGTAGCTGAATTGCCCCTGTAGGAGCGACGTAAGTCGCGATCAGGCCTGCCCCGACAGCCAAAGCCCTCAAGCCAAACTGTTAAACTCCCCGGTCGCCCGCCGTGGCAAACGGAACGCACAGACATGAGCAATACCCCCACCCGCGACGGCGCCTCGAAGCCCGGCCTAGGCACCCTCGCCATCCACGCCGGCCAGTCCCCGGACCCCAGCACTGGCGCGGTGATGACGCCGATCTACCAGACCTCGACCTACGTGCAGTCCAGCCCGGGCGTGCACCAAGGTTTCGAGTACACCCGCAGCCACAATCCGACCCGGTTCGCCTACGAGCGCTGCGTCGCCGCGCTTGAAGGCGGTAGCCGGGGGTACGCATTCGCCTCCGGCATGGCGGCGACCTCGACGATTCTGGAACTGTTGGATTCCGGCAGCCATGTCATCGCGATGGACGATGTCTACGGCGGCACCTACCGCCTGTTTGAGCGCGTCCGTCGTCGCACTGCCGGGCTGGATTTCAGCTGGGTCGACTTGAGCGATGCCGCTGCGTTCGAGGCCGCGATCCGTCCCGAAACCAAGATGGTCTGGATCGAGACCCCGACCAACCCGCTGCTGAAGCTGGTCGATATCGCCCAGATCGCCGCGATCGCCCGCAAGCGCGGGCTGATCGTGGTGGTCGACAACACGTTCAGCTCGCCGATCCTGCAACGCCCGATCGAGCATGGCGCGCACATCGTCATGCATTCCGCGACCAAGTACCTCAACGGCCACTCCGATATGGTCGGCGGCATGGCGGTGGTCGGCGACGATGCGGAGCTGGCCGAGCAGATGGCGTTTCTGCAGAACTCCGTTGGCGGCGTGCAGGGGCCGTTCGACAGCTTCCTGGCCCTGCGTGGGCTGAAAACGCTGCATCTGCGGATGAAGGCGCATTGCGAGAACGCGCAGGCGTTGGCGGAATGGCTGGAGACGCATCCGGCGATCGAGAAGGTGATCTACCCCGGGCTGAAGTCGCACCCGCAGCATGAGCTGGCGAAGCGCCAGATGGATGGCTTCGGCGGCATGCTCAGCATCCTGGTAAATCGTGGCGCCGCGGCATCAACCCGATTCTGCGAGCGCACCAAACTGTTCTCTCTGGCCGAATCGCTGGGCGGCGTGGAGAGTCTGGTGAACCATCCGGCGATCATGACGCATGCGTCGGTGCCGCTTGAGCGGCGTTCCGAACTCGGCATCGCCGACAATCTGGTGCGCCTGAGTGTGGGGATCGAGGCGCTGGACGACCTGCGCGCGGACATCGATCAGGCGCTCGCAACAGTCTAGTCACACCGGGGTGCATCAACCGCGCCCCCGGGCTGTCTCAGTCGGACGCGCCCGAAGGGGCGGCGGGATTCGGCTCCGTCGTCGGGATAATCGCCGGAGCGGTTCCCGCGGGGCCGCGCGGCTCGCGCTCGCCGAGCTGCCCGACCGGCGGCAACTCCAGCAGTTCCAGCTCATTGCCGATCGCGCGGGTGATCTCGTTGGCCCGCTGATCCGAACCGATGATGTACGGCACGATCATCAATACCAGTTCGGTCTTGTTGTGGCGCTTGGCCTGCGACTTGAACAGGTTGCCGAGCACCGGCACGTCCTTGAGGAACGGGATACCGCTGTCGGTATTGGTTTGGCGCGTCGACATCAGACCGCCGATCACGACCGACCCGCCGTCGCGCAGGCTCAGGCTGGTTTCCACCGTCCGGTTGAAGATCGACGGCGAACCGATATCGTCGCCTTCGCCCAGCGGCAACGCCTCGCTGACTTCCTGGCTGATCTCCAGATCGACCCGGCCGTCGGAGTACACGGTAGGTGTAATCGACAGGATGATGCCAGTCTTGCGGTACTGGATCGACTGCAGCAGGCCGCTGGTGCCCTCGGTCTGCTGAGGCGAGGTGTTGCGCGAGGTAATGATCGGCACTTCGGTGCCGACGTCGATGCTGGCCTCCTCCCCGCTCTTCACCATCAGCCGCGGGGTCGACAGGATCGACACGCGCTGGTCGTCGGCGAACGCCTTGAGCATCGCCCGGCTCTGCCCGGCAACGTCGAGCAGGTAGGTCAGTCCGGAGCCGGCGATCGCGCCAACAACCGGCAGGCTGCCGAGGCCGATGTTGCCGTTGAAGCGCCCGTTGCTGGCCTTGGCGAACCAGTCCACCCCGAATTCCTGGTTGTCATCAAGGGTAACCTCGGCAATGGTCACCTCGATCATCACCTGGCGCACGGCCTTGTCCATCTGCCGGATCAGCGGGAGCAGGCGTTCCCATTCGGCGGGATCACCCTGGAAGATCAATGCGTTGCGCGGCTCATCGACGAGCAGGGAATAGCCTCGGACGGATGCTCCCGCGGATGCGGCAGTGGACGGCGCCGCTGCGCCATCCGGCCCCGCCGGCGATGTACGGCCGACCCTGCCGCCGCCCAGCACCGCTGCAAGGTCGGCGGCCAGCGTGTTCTGGACTTGGTAGTAGAAGATCGACTCATCGCCTGCGGCTGGATTGGGGCTGTCGAGCTCGCGTGCCCAAGCCACCGCGTGGTCCAGGATCTTGCGGTCACCGGCGAACACGATGACGCTGTTCACAGCGGGGACCGGCATGATCAATATGCTCGCGGGAACGCCGAAGGTGGTGCTGGCGCCATATCCTTCGGCCACCAATACCTCGGTCAGCTTGCTCGCAAGTTGCTCTGCGGAAAGGAATGCCGGCTCCAACCGGGTGCTGGCGCGTCCGCGCATCGAAGGCTGGTCGAACACGCGGACCGCTTCAACCGCCTGTCGAACCTCTTCGGGCCTGCCACTGATCAACAGCGCATTGCGTTCGGCACTTTCCTCCACTTTCACTTCGTTGCCGTAGATCGCCCTCAACCAGCGATTGGCCTCGTTGGCGCGGATCGTTTCCAACTGCATCAGGTAGAAGATCGGGCGATGGGTCAGCGGCACGTCGGGCAACGCACGACCGCTGTAGATGATCGGTGGTTCGATATGGGTCCCGGCCGCAGCGACCTTCAGGTGCACCAAATTACCCTCGGCCACCATTTCCACGCCATAGTCGGCCAGTATCTGGCGCGCAATCCGGTAGAACTCCACGGGCGATTGCGGCCGGGATGTCCGCAACGTCACCAGGTCGGTGAGCTTTTGGACCGCCGGATCCATCTGGAAGGTCAGTCCCAGCGAATTGCCGAGCACTTCGTTGATGAAGGTGGGCAGTGGCAAATTGGTGAGATTGACCGCGACCGGTGCGCCGCCGGCCAAGCCGGGCGGCAGCGATTCGTGAACCGAAACGCCGACAGCAGCCGTTGCCTCTCTGCCCGGGACTGGTGGAGTGGAGCGCTCGCGCAGCTCCGTTTGGCCGGTTCCTGCGATCGGCTGCACCTGGCCCTGGGCACTCGACGCTTGCGGCGGCGAACTCACCGGCAGTGGACCCGGTACCTGCATCGGCCGGGTGGTGCAGCCGACAACGAACAGGATCGACGCCGTCGCAAGGATCGGCAGGAAGCGGCACATCATGGTATGTCCTGGGAGGGCGCCGGGAGGGTGCACCCGGTGCTTTCGGTTGTACTGCCGTGGGCTGGTTGCGGATACAGATTCCGTCTGGTCTGGCAGCCGTCGCGCTCGATCATCGCGGCGTCCCGCTCCACCGCTGCCAGGCGCGAACCGTCGGGCAGGGTACCACCCACGGGGATGAGTTTCATGAGGGGATCGTTGCCGATCTGAACCAGAATCGCGTCTTCGGATTGGAGCAGCCCCTGCAAGGTCCATTCGGTCGGGGTGTGGACCCCGTTCCCGCCGTCGCCCACCCAGCGCAGTGCATGCGTTGCCGCGAACTGCGCCGCGCTGGAACGTTCTAGCGCGGCGGTCGAGGACAACGTCCAACGGGCGGCATCGCCCGTCGCGGCACCATCCGCGATCGGAACCGGGCGCAACCAGCCGGACACTGCGCCGACCATTGCGCCGGCGGCCAGGATCAGAGTGACCTGGAGCCGGGTCATGCGCCTGGCGTCCCGGCTGGCACCCGATAGAATCCCTGCACGGTTATCGAGAACGTGCGGTTCTTGAGGGTGTCGCTGCGTATGGTCGATATCGGGATCGTAGCCAGGTTGGCGTGGCCTTCGATTCGGTGGATCAGCTGTACTGCGCGATCCGGAGACAGCGCGCCCGAAATCGTTGCGCTGACCCGGACGATGTCGGCCGGCTGCTCCAGCCGCACCGGGGCCTGTACGTCGAGCCGCACCGGCACGCCCTGGGCGTTGGCGAGTTCGCGTAGCCAACCCTGGAACTCGGCCTGCGCCAAGCCGGGCGACGCTGCCGCGGGAATCTCGGCCTGGAGCGCATCCGCGACCTGCTTGGCGGCGTCTGCGCGCTCGATCCACGCTTGCTGCCCTGCTAGCGCCTGTACCTTCGCCAGCCGCGCGCGGGCATCCTGCAACGCCTCAAGCTTGGCTGCGCGCCAGTCGCCCAGTACCAGCATCAGCCAGAACAGCACCACCAGCGCAATCAAACCCAAGCCCAGTTGCAGGCGCTGGCTGTCCTTGAGTTCACCCAGCATCGGGCGCAGTTGTGATGGTACTTCCAGCTTCATGGCGCCTGCTCCACCGGCGAGTTTGCCCCGGTCGAGTCATCCGTAGCTGTCTGCTCCGCCAGCGACGTCAGGCGTGCCACCAGTACCAACTCGTCCATGCGCGATCCGGTGGCCGGGGAGACTTCCTGCAGCAACGGCGACTGCTCCCACGCGCTCACCATCGCCGCGGTATCCGCGCTCGCGCCGATGAAGGTCACCTCCAGCATGTCCGGTCCGGGCTGGTGCCAGGCCATGATTTCCCAGGTGGTACCGGGCGTGATCCGCGCGACCTCGGCCAACAACCGGGTCTGCGAGCTCGCCGGGCGCAGCGCCAGCAGCTCATCAATGGTTGCGGCGGCTGCGTCGGCGCGCGCGCGCGCATCGATGATGGTTTCGAGTCGCTGCTCCAGCGGCACCGTTTGCTGTTCCACCTCGTTGATCTCGCTCGACACTCCCAGCACTCCGGCCAATTGCCAGCCCAGCATGCCCAGCACCAACGCACCCGCCGCGGAGGCCAGACGCGGCAACTGGGTCCGCAGTTGCCCGGTCAGTGCTTGGGGCTGGAAGCCGCCATTGAGTGGTTGCTCGCGCAGTATCGTGTCGGTCGGTGACGGCGCCGGCCGTGCCGGGTCCATGCCGCCGCCGCGCAGGAAGGCTTGCCAGTCCGCCGTCGATGGCTCTTGCGGCCACCATCGGCTGGCGGCGATATAGCCGTCGCGCCACAACCGCGCGTCGTAACCGGCGACAAACGGGCTGCCGTCGGCGTCCGGCACCGCCAATGCGAGCAATTCGACTGCGTTGCCGTCGACCGACTCGCCGCGATATGCGCTTTCGGCACGGGTCCGCACGCGTCTGGCCGGCTCTCCCAGCAGGGCATGCGCGCGTGAGCGCGACCAGTACCAGACTGCGGCATGACTGCCGAACCAGATCACGTCGTGTTCCGGATCGGCGAACGGCGCCGCCCGCCGCACTTCCAGCGCGACGAAGCCGGCGCGCTGCTTGAGCGGCACCGCACCCGCATCGACGTGCAGGAACAGCGACAGCTCGCGCCCGACCAGCACCAGCATCGCGCCGGTGCCAGCCCCGGACAGCAGGCGCGGCCCGTCAGCCCCGAGTCGCGTCAGGCGCGGCGAAAAGCGGCGAAGCAGTCGGGCCAGCGGGAATGTCAGTGGTGACTTCGTCACGGGGTAGGACTATCTCGTAATCAAGGCGCCAGGGGCGTCCGCCTTCATCGATCGGCGTCAAAGTCCAGTGCAGCACCCGGATCGGCCCCCCTGAGGCATTGTGCCAGAGTCTCAGCGTGCCGTTGCCGGTTGCCAACAATCCGACCGGGGCCATTTCGTCGAGCGGCAGGTCGAAGGTGTCGAAAAACTGCCAAGTCAGCATGAAAGGCAAGCTGCGGCGCATGGCCACCATCCTTTCCGCCTTCGCTTGATCCACTCCCGGCAACGTCTGCAGGACCCCGGTCGGCGCAGTGTTGATGTTGACCGAGACATTGCGCGACGCGGTCACCAATGACATCAGTTCGGCGTCGGTGCGGTCCTCCAGCGCGTCGCGCCAGCCCAATACCCGCCGTACTTCAAGGGCGGTGGCCAGGGTCCGGTTACTGGGGGCAGGCAGGTCCCTTTCGGCGTATTCGGAGGTTTCGGCGCCCCCCAGCCGCAGCAGATGATCGGGATCCTGGTAGTCCAGGCGCTTGGCTTCCAACTGCGGCCACTCCTGCACCGGGACGTCAACCAACGCGAAGAACCCGGGCCGATACAGTGGAAAGGTCCAGTTCGGACTGAACAAGCCGCCATCATCCTGCAGGGCGAAACTGACTCCGCCCAGCCCTTGGTAGGCCGTGCCGTCAAGCCGGATTTCGTTACCGATCGGCAAGCGCGGTGGCAGCCCGCCCAGTTCGGATTCGTCCGCCCGGTCCGCCGTGGCGCCGCCGGCCGACCAAACCACCTGCTGGTCGATCGTCAGCCCGCCATAGGTCTGGCGCTGCGTGTTGAGCAGAAACAGAACCGAGTCGCGTGTACTGACGGCTGCCACTTCGGCCTCGAAGGCCTCGACATTCTCGCGCGCCTCGCGCACCGCGCGTTCGCTTACCAACGCCACCGCCGTAGCCAGCAACGTGATTACCACCAGTGCCACCAGCACAGCGACAAGGACGAACCCCTCGTCGCGGCGCGGTGCATGCGTCAGCTGAGGGTCAGAACGGCGCGGGTTCATACGGCATCATCAGCGGTTCATGCGGTCCCATGACTGCAACCGCTATCGTTGCGGCGCCAATCCCGTCCCCCTCCGCCTCCAGTTCCAGCACCACGGTCGCGGGCAACTGCGGCCACACGCCTTGCGCGGGAGGCCAGCGATCGTGCAGTTCGCCTTCGTCGTCCAGGTAATGCAGGCGCAGGCGCCCCATCCCCGGCAGCGACAGCAGTGCCCGCCGGCCTTGCTCCTGCAGTTCCAGCACCTCGGTGCCGGCCGGACCGGTCACCACCTGCCAGGCCTGCACAACCCCCAGGCCTTGGCCGGCCAGCACGGGTGCCAGGGTCAGCCCGCTGAAACCATCGGACCGACCCTCGAACACCGGTGGCGCGTCCTCGCCACCGGCGCTGTCGACGGCCTCGCCTGGAAGGCGCGTATTGGGCACCGCGGTCAGCGCACGCACAGAGGCACGGAACCACGCCTCGCTGAGCCGGTACTCGCGGCCGGCCTGCTCGCTGGCTGAGGCTCGCTTGTGCGCGCGCTGGAACTGGCCCAGCGCCTGAGTGGTCAGGGCCAATGCCATGCCGGCGATCATCAGCACCACCAGCATCTCCAGCAGGGTGAAACCGGCGGTGCCTTGCGGCGACACGGGCTCAGAAGTCATCGTTGTAGATCGTCCGTACCGTTTCCCAGCCCGCGCGTCGCACGGTGAAACGGTTGACCTCGCGCCCGACGCGCAGGACTTGCACCTCGACCTCGTACAAGGCCAGGTCGAATACCAGGGTGCTGCCCGATGGTGAAGTGCCCGGCCGCCGTTCGACCAACTCGGTGCTTGTCCAGCGCACCACCAGATCGCCTGGCAATTCGCGCTCGCCCTCGGGTTCGGCCATCGGGTTGACCGATTCCAGCACCGCCAGTGCGCTGCGTCCGTCGCGCACCGCCGCGTCGCGCATCTGCACCCGGATCAGCGCGTTTTGGCTGACCGACAGCCAGCCGTACAGTGCCATCGCGCAGATGCTGAAGATGGTCAACGCGACGATCGCCTCCAGCAGGCTGAAGCCGCCTGCGCCGGCACGCCCGCCCAGCGACCTCATCTCGGCCCCGTATCGGCGCGCCCGGCCCGGCAGAACGGAGCCTGCAACTCGAACGGCTGCACGTAGCCGTCATCCGCGCGTAGCTCGCCACGGCTGTCATTGCACGCGCCATTGGCCTGAACCTGCAACGGCGTGTCGAGGACCACGGTCCAGCCTTCGGGCAGGTCGGGCAGGTTGGCCGTGGGGACCTCGCCCGTCTCCAGCTGCAAGCCACGGCCCAGCCGGTGCGCGCGGGCACCAATCGCAGCCAGGCTGCCCAGCGCCGCCTCCACCTCGGACGAGCGCCGCCAGGTTTCGATGGTGCGTATCCCCGAGGGCGCGACCAGTGCCGTCACCAGTCCCAGCAAGGCCAGCACCACCACTAGTTCCAGCAAGGTGAAACCGTGGCTCTGGTGCTGCCGGGTTGGGTGGCCGGCCGGCGGGTCGGCGGAATCAATTGCCGGGCGTGTATCCGACATCGGCATCGTATTTGGTTCCGCCCGGCTGGCCGTCGGCGCCCAGCGAATACAACGTGAACGCATAGCTCGACGACTTTGCGGGCGAGTACTGGTAAGGATTGCCCCACGGATCGCCGGGTACCGCTTCGTCCAGGTACGGTCCGGCCCAACGGCTGGCCAGGCGCTCGTCGGCGGAGTTCTCGGTCAGCAACCGCAGGCCTTCCTGTTCGCTGGGGAAGCGGCCGATGTCCAGCCGCATCGTCTCCAGCGCGCCCTTGAGCATCTTCACCTGGGTTTCGGCCGACTGCACTTTGGCCTTGTCGGCCTGACTGAACAGGCGCGGGCCAACCAGTCCCATGATCAGGCCGATGATGACCAGCACCACGATCATTTCCAGAAGCGTGAAGCCGCGGGCGTTGCGGGCGGCGCGGATGGAGCGGGTCTGGCGGGTCATGGCTGGAACGACTGGCGAAAAGTTAGGGGCAAGTGTAGTGCCAATCCCGCCGCAACCCCAGTACCGGCGGTCCGGTCCGGTCGTTCAGCCGGTTCATGATGCCGCGTCGAATTCCACGCTCCTCACACAGCGATGTCGTTCGCGCTGGTGATCGCCAGGATGATGCCGATCATGATCACCCCGATCATCCCGCCGATCAGCAAAATCGCGATCGGCTCCAGCAGCGTCGTGAACTGCTTCATCCGCGCGCGCCCGGCGGTCTCGCACAACCGCGCCAGCGAGCGCAGCATCGACGGCAACTCGCCCGAGCGCTCGCCGACCCGCACCAGGTTGTAGCCGGTCGCGGTCAGCACCGCCTGCTCCTCCAGTGCATCGGCCAATGGAGTGCCTGCGCGCACCGCGCGCGCGGCCTCGTCGAGTCCGCCACGGCGGCGCGGCGAGCGCACGCTGGCTTGGGCCAGCCCCAGCGCGTCGAGCAGCGGTACCCGGTTGCCGAGCAGGGTTGCCAGCACCTTGGCCCAACTGGCGGTCTCCGATTCGATCCGCCACGGCCCCAGCACAGGCACCCGTTCCAGCCGTTCGTGCCAGCGCGCCCGCGTCGCCGGCTGTGACAGCCCGCGCGCCAGCAACGCTCCCGCGACCACCACCGCGCCGAGGATCCAGATAATGTGCTCGCGCGCGAACATGCCGCCGCTGAGTACCGCCCACGCCAGCCACGGCAACTCGGCGTCGCGATTGAGCAGGGTCGCGAACCGCGGCACCACGAAGGTGAACATCATCACCACCGCGCCCAGCCCGGCCACCACCAGCACCGCCGGATAGGTCAGCGCCTGCCGCACCTCACCGCTGACCTCCAGGTCATATTCCAGTTGCGCCACGCCATCGGCCAGCGACTGCGCCAGCAGGCCGGACTGTTCGCCCGCGCGCACGAGGGTCAGAAAGTATGGCGGCACCGGCAACGCCACCGCCGTCAGCGCATCCGAGAACGACTGCCCGCCGCGCAGCCCGCTGCTGATCGACTCGAACGCCGCCAGCAGCCTCGGATGGTGCGAGCCGCGGGTCTGCGAGGCCACCGCCTCGGCCAGCGCCACGCCCGACTGCAGCATCGTCGCCAGTTCGTGGAACGCCACCACCAGGTCTTGCTGGCGCAACCGCCGCTGGCGCCCGGTCCTGCGCGCCTTCGCACCTTCCGGCAGCAGTTCCACCACCGACAGGCCGCGCTTGCCGAGGGTCCGCGCCGCGTCGCGCTCGTCCACCGCCGCCAGGGTGCCTTGCAGCAGCACTCCCTCGGCGTTCAAGGCCTGGAAACTGAAACGCGCCATCGCCTCAGACCGCCGTCACGCGCAGCACCTCGTCGACCGAGGTCACGCCCTGCCAGGCCTTCAGCAGGCCGTCCTCGCGCAGGAAGCGGTAACCGCGCTCGCGCGCCATCGCCCGCAGTCGCATGTGGCCGTCGCCCGATACCACCGCCTGCTGCATGTCCTCGTCCACCGGCACCAGTTCGTAGATGCCGACCCGGCCACGGTAGCCGGTGCCTTGGCACTGCGGGCAGCCGATCGGCGCCATCCATCGCGCCGGCACGTCGCCCAGCACCCGCGCCGCCCATCCCGCGGTCTCCTCCACGATCGCCGGCAGCACGCCGGTGGCCGGCGCCGCGCAGTGCGGGCACAGCCGCCGCACCAGCCGCTGCGCCTGCACGCCCTTGATCGGGGTCGCGACCAGGAACGGTTCCACCCCCATGTCGATCAACCGGGTGAACGCCCCCAGCGAGTCGTTGGTATGCACCGTCGACAGCACCAGGTGCCCGGTCAGCGCGGCCTGGATCGCGATCTCGGCGGTCTCGCGGTCGCGGATCTCGCCGACCATCACCACGTCCGGGTCCTGCCGCAGCATCGAGCGCAGTACGCTGGCGAAGTTCAGGCCGATGTCGGCATGGGTCTGCACCTGGGTGATGCCCGGCAGTTGGAACTCGACCGGGTCCTCCACCGTGATGATCTTCTTCATGCCGTCGTTGCTGGCCGCCAGCGCCGCGTACAACGTGGTCGACTTGCCCGAGCCGGTCGGGCCGGTGACCAACACGATGCCGTGCGCCTCGCGGGTCCACGCCGACAGCAGCGCCAGATGGTCCGGCGCCATGCCCAACCCTTCCAGTCCCAGGTCCTTGCGTTCCTTGGGCAGCAGCCGCAACACGATCGACTCGCCGTGCACGCCCGGCAATGCCGATGCGCGGATGTCCATCGCCTGACCGCCGGCGCGCACGCTCATGCGGCCGTCCTGCGGCAGCCGCCGCTCGGCGATGTCCATCCCGGAGATCAGCTTCAGCCGCGAGGCCACCGCGTTGTAGCGCTCGCGCGGCAGCGCGAGCTTCGAATACAGCACGCCGTCGATGCGGAAACGCACCGCGAACTGGTGCTCGCCCGGTTCCAGGTGGATGTCCGATGCGCGTTGCTCCACCGCCTGCGCCATCAGGTTGTTGACCAGCTCCACCACCGGCGCCTCCTCGGCCAGCTCGCGCAGGTGGCGCACGTCGTCGCCGCCGCCGTGGTGCTCGCGTCGGCCCTGGTCCAGCGCGTCCAGCACCCGCTCCATCACCTGGCTCGAGGCCAGGGCCGGCTGCACCGCCACTCCCGGCAACGCGTACGCCAGCGCCTCCTGCAGCGGCGGCGACAGTGGGTCGCGGCTGACGCACCAGGCCGCGCCGTCGTCGTCGCGCCATAGCAGCGCGCCGCGGTCGAGCATCCAGTCTGCCGATAGCGCCTCGGCCTCGGGCAGGCCCCACTGCGCCGGGTCCGGTGGCAGGCTGATCTCCCGGCCCAGCAGCGGCATCCGCAACTGCTCGGCCAACACCTCCAGCAACTGGTCCTCCGACACCGCGCCGATCCGCACCAGCAGGCTGCCAAGCCGGCCGCCGACCCGGGCCTGCAGTTCCAAGGCGCGCTCCAGGTCGGCCGGACGCACCGCCTCGCGCGCGAGCAATATCTCGCCGAGCAGTAATGGCGCGGCGCCCGGCTCGGGGCGCGGCTCGGAATGGGGCAGGGCAGTGGCGGCCATGGGAGGGACGGCGCTCGGCAAGACAGGCAGGATCCGCATTGTGCCGCTTAGCAAGTCCCGCGTCAGGACCGGCAGGCCGGCTCCGCCATGCCGGCGCTACAGCACATCCGCGAACCCGCGCCGCAGGCCCTCGAAGCACCGCCACCCCAACGCCAACACCAGCAGCGACACCGCCGTGTAGGCCAGCAGTCCACTGGGCTCCGGCCACTCGCCCTGCAGCATCGCGCCGCGCACCGCTTCCACCGGCCAGCTGATCGGGTTGTAGTCCACCACTCCCGCCAGCGCCTCCGGCACCATCTGGCGCGGGAAGAACACCGTCGATGTGAACAGTGCCAGCGTCACCAGCGCCCCGGTGATCTGCCCCAGGTCGCGCACGTAAACGCCCAGCGCCGCGAACAGCAGCGACAACCCCAGCAGCATGAAAAGGTAGGGCAGCAGCACCAGCGGCAGCGCCAGCACGCTCGCATGCAGGCCACTGCCCCAGCCCCAGTTGGCCACCATCAGGATCAACAGCCCTACCGCTGCGTGCACCAGCGCCGAACCCAGCGGAACCGCGACCAGCACCGGCAACGGGAACACCACCTTGCGCACAAAGTTGCCGTGGCGGAGCATCAGCCCCGGTGCCTGGCCGACCGTCTCGGCCAGCATTGCATGCACCAGCAGGCCGGCGAACAGGTTGAGGGTAAAGCCCACGTGATCGCCCTCGGCCAGCCCCGGCCAGCGCGCGCGGAACACCATCCCGAACACGAATCCGTAGATCGCCAGCATCAGCATAGGCAGCAGCACCGGCCATGTCCGGCCAAGCAGCGAGCCGCGGTAGCGGGTGGCCAGGTCCTGGCCAACCAGGGTGCGCCAGAGGTGGGGATACGCGTTTATCTTGATGGCCATTGGCTGAACGTGTGGGAGGGGGAGGGGGAGCGTAGAGCATCGAACTGCGGGCCAGAAGGCAAATCCATCCGCGAACTTGGGACGCGAGTCACATGCGTGGATGAATTGGCTGAACGTACTTAAATGCCGGGTAACCAGGTGTTGACCTCGGTCATAACGCTCGGTTAACTTGCGCTCGTAGCTTGCTGTTGGGGAACAGGGGGGAATTTAGCAAGACCCAAGCTCTCGAACTGCGCCGGCCTGCCGTGGACGCCACGGTACCGGGACGAAGCGGTGTGTCCGGTAGTGCTACATCTCAAGCTGTTCAACAATCGGAGTTTAATCGACATGTCGAAGTTCAATCTGATCGCCATCGCGATCGCCGCCTCGCTGGCCACACCGGCCGCCTTTGCCACCACCGTTAGCATCACCAACGGCACCACCGCTGGCCCGGAAGTCCTGGCTTCCAACCTGTTCGTCGACGAGACCGTCGACGCAATCAACTATTCGCGTTACGTGGATGTCGTGGCCAATGCCACCTCGGTCTACTTGGGCCGCAACACGGGTTACAACATCCGCCTGACGCTGAGCCAGGGTGAGTTCGTGGTCGATCCGGCCGCCGTGGCTGTTTCCAACGGGGTCACCGGTGCTGCTGTTCCGGTCGCCGGCGGCGGCGCGGGCGCCAACACCGTGACCTACTCCGTTACTCCGGCAGCGGGTGGCGTTGTCGAAGGTGACGGCATCCGTATCACCGCCGGTGCGATCCAGATCGAAGACGTCGAGGCACTTGGTGCTGGCGGCGAGATCTCCGCGGCGGTGCAGGTGTTTGATCCGGTCGGCGGCAACCAGTTGGGTGCCACCATCAATGCCGTGCTGATCCGCACCATCGAGGGTTGGAAGGTCGTGTTCACCCCGGGTGCCAGCACCCAGCGCATTGACGTCGGCGCCGCCAGTGCCAAGACCCTGTTCGGCGACGCGACCGTTGGCTCGGGCGACCTCGACCTTGAGTTCAACGCCGGTACCGTCGCCGTGACGACTGCGGCCCTGACCGACACCACCGGTCTCGACACGTCAACCGCCAAGGTTGACCTGTCGGTCGCTGGCGCCAACTTCGCTGCGTTCAAGGCAGTGACCGGAGGCAACGGTGGTTCGGTGTACTTGTCCGATGCGGCCTGCACCGCGCCGGGAGTCGTCCTGACCGTCGCTGCGGACAACCAGTCCGCGAAGATCAGCGGCGAGACCGTCGACGACGTTAATGGTTCGAGCGTGTGCTTCGACGGCAACAGCATCGACCAGATCGCCGCCCAGACGATCAGCGCCACCGCCGAAGTGACGGATGCGACCCTGATCGACTCGCCGGAATTCGCCGATGACCTGCTCGCCATGACCTACAATGGTGCGGTCGAGTACGTGTGGCACTTCAACCCGGCCTCCAACGCCGACCAGCAGTCCTACCTGCGCCTGACCAACACCTCCAGCACCGCTGGTCTGGTCACCGTGGAAAGCACCTGCGACAGCGGCGTCGTCGCCGGCGATGCCAGCCTGACCGTGGCCGCCGGCCAGTCGGTCCTGCTGACCGCGGGCGACATCGAGAACGGCAACGCCGCCAAGGGCGTCACCGGCGGCACCGGTGGATGCGCCACTGGCAAGAACCGCCTGGAGATCACCGGCGAGTTCGGCTCGATGCAGGTGCAGAACTTCCTGCGCAACACCACCAGCGCCGGCCTGATCAACACCAACGTCAACAACGAGAAGTAATCCTCGTTTCGATGTAGCGGTTGATCCAAAGCAGTACCAGCGGGCGGCCTCCGGGTCGCCCGTTTTTTTTTTGTTCTCCGCGCCGCGGATGGAAAGCAACTGCCGCGCGCGATGCCTTTTATGTGATGTTGATCACGGTGTAGCCCCGGTTAAGCTTCGAGCGGCGGCGCTTTGGGTGCCGCACTCATCAGAAAGGGGAAATCGTTTGATCATGTCCACAAGGATCGCCTCAGCGATCGTTGCCGCAATTGCCGTGTCCGCCGTACCGGCCGCATTCGCCACCCAAGTGGAAGTGGTCCAGGTTTCAAATTCCTGGACGGGCCCCGACACCGGTCCGGAAGTCCTGCCGTCCAACGCCTTTGTCGATGCCACCTCCGTTGCGCCCCTGTCGACCCGCAAGTTGGTGATCACGGCGGCCGCTACTTCGGTTTACCTGGGTCGCAGCACCGGCTACAACGTGCGCCTGACCCTGGGTCAAGGCGAGTTTGCCTCGTCGCCGACTGCGACAGGGATCAACTCGACCGTCTCGATCGCCGGCGGCGGTACGGGTCATGACAGCGTGACCTATGCCGTCACGCCTGCGGCTACCGGCGTGGTCGAAGGGGATGGGATCGTGGTTTTGCAGAACGTGCTTCGTGTCAACGAGGTGGCGTTGCTGGGGGCCGGTGGCCAGATCGACGCGACCGTGCAGGTGTTCGATCCGGTAGGCGGCAACCAGCTGGGCCCCGACATCACCGTGTCGCTGATACGGTCGACCGAAGGATGGGAGCTTCTTTTCGTCCCGAGCGACGAAAACCAGCGTATTGATGTCGGCCTGCCTTCCGCCAAGCGGAATTTCGGTTCCCGCGATGTTGGCAGTGGTTCGGATGCGACCGTGTTTGTTGCCGGAAGTACCTGGTTCTACCCGAGTGCCGGGTTGACGACCACCCACACCCTTTCCCCGTCCGCAACAGCCTCCGTAGTTGTGTCGGGGCTGGATTTCAGCGCCTTCCGGGACCTGGCATCGGGAGCGCAGGGCAGTATCTTTCTATCCGCTTCCAGCACCTGTTCGACAGCGGGTGTACCGCTGCAGGTCGCCGCCGACGGATTTTCGGCCGAAACCGACTCAAACTACTCCCAAATAAACACTTATCGCTACGTCTGTTTCGATGCCAATGGTGAATCGACCATCGCCCCGCAGCCGGTCAGCGCCTCGGTGGTTGTCAGCCAATCGGGCCATCTGGACTCAGCGCCCTTGGGCCGCGATCTGCTTGCCATGGAGTACAACGGCCCGGTGGTCGAGATTGCCAGCTTCAATCCCGCCTCCAATGCCGACCAGCAGTCCTATCTGCGGGTTGTCAATCCATCGGTGACGCCGGGACGGGTGACCGTCGAAGGCTTCTGCGACGACGGCACGTCGCGCGGTAGCGCCGGTTTCACACTGGGTGCCGGGCAGGCACGACTGGTCACCGCCCAGACGCTGGAGTCGGGCCATGGTCTCGATGCGTCACTGGCTCTTTGCCCGACGGGCAAGTCGCGTCTGGTTGTGACGGGTGAATTCGCCGACATGAAAGTGCAGAACTTCCTGCGCAATACCACCAGCGCCGGGTTGATCAACGCCAACGTCAACAACGAAGACTGATCTTCGTCCAGACGTAGCGGTGGATTGCAGTATCAGCGGGCGGCCTTCGGGCCGCTCGTTTTTTTCCGGATACCGCTATCCTGTGCTGCCCCCGGATTTGATCGACCATGAGCGAATCAGCACCTGCACTGGACGTGCGCGACATCGGCAAGATCTATCACCTCTGGGCCACCCCGGCCAGCCGGTTGTGGGTGCCTCTGCTGTACCGGCTGTCCGGCTGGACACGTTTTCTGCCACCGTTGTCCCGCGCGCTGCTGCATCAGGCCCAGAAGCGCTTGCATACCCATCAAGCCTTGCAGGGCGTTACCTTCAGCCTGCAGCGTGGTGAGGCACTGGGCATCATCGGCCTGAATGGAAGCGGCAAGAGCACATTGCTGCAGATCATCGCCGGGGTGCTGCCGGCAACCACCGGCAGCGTGACCGCCAACGGCCGGATCGCTGCGTTGCTGGAGTTGGGGTCGGGCTTCAATCCGGAGCTGACCGGGCGCGAGAACGTGCGCATCAATGCCGCCATCCTCGGCATCAGCCCTGCGCAACTGCGCGAGCGGCTCGGCGACATCATCGCTTTCGCTGATATCGGCGACTACATCGACGAGCCGGTCAAGACCTACAGTTCCGGCATGGCGCTGCGGCTGGCATTCGCGGTGCAGGTGCACATTGACCCGGACATCCTGATCGTGGACGAGGCGCTGGCGGTCGGTGATGCCGCGTTCCAGGCCAAGGCGATGGCACGAATGCAGGAGATCCTCGCCCGGGGCACCACCTTGCTGTTCGTCGGCCACGACCTCAACGCGCTGCGTGCGTTCTGCCAGCGCGGGATCCTGCTGGAGGCCGGGCGTGTGACCGCCGAGGGCCTGCCGGAGGACGTGATCGAGCAGTACCTGTTCCAGATCCATGCCAACGCGCGCGCCGCCGCTGGGGCGACCGACGTGCCGGTGCGCACCGCGCAGGGCTTCGACTCGCCCGACGGTGCGATCCTTTCGGCGCGCCTGCGCGATGGCGTGAGGCACCTGGCGTTGCGTCACGGCGAGCCGTTGCAGGTCGACATCGAACTGTTCGCCGATCCGGCGATCGCGGGCGCGGCCTGCATCGTCGATGTGCTTGACCGGCGGGGCGTGCCGGTCAGCGGCCGCCGGGTGCGGCTGCCGGCGCGCGAGGCCGATGGCGGGGTGGCATTGCGGATCGAGTTCCAGGCGTTGCTGCAGTGCGGGGTCTATCGGATCCGGATGCGCCTGGTCGATGCGCCGGGACTGGAAAACGCGCGGGTGCTGAGCCGCCACGACGGCGGCCTGTCGTTCGAGGTGGTGGACGACTGTCGCGAGCAGTTCACCGGGCTGTTCCCGCTGCCGGCGAGCGTCGAGATGCGGTCGTTGCCAGCGACCGCCGCCGGTGGCTGAGCCGGCCGCGCCGATGCCGCAGGCCGGGCCGCGGGTCGGCTTCCTGCTCGGCGGCGTGCAGAAGGGCGGCACCACCGCGCTGGCGCGGCTGCTTGCGCAGCATCCCGGGCTGGCGCTGCCGGAGGGCAAGGAGGCGCACGTGTTCGACGCGCCGGATTTCGATGAGGGTTGGAGCGCGGAGCAAGTTGATGCGCGGTTTGCGCCGCATTTTGATTCCGCCCGCCCGGCGGCCCTGCATGGCGATGCCACCCCGATAACCCTGTTCCACCCGACCTTGGTCGCGCGGGTGGCGCGCTACAACCCGGCGATGCGCTGGGTGCTGTTGCTCCGCGACCCGGTCGAACGGGCGATCTCGCACTACTTCATGGAGCGCGGTCGCGGGCTGGAGTCGCGCTCGCTACTGGCGGCAGTGCTGCTGGAACACCGGCGCCTGCGCGGCCACGTGGACGACTGGTCGGCGGATTCGCCGTTGCGGGTGTGCAGCTATGCCGCGCGCGGGCGCTATGCGGCGCAGCTGTGCGTGTTGTTCGAACACTTCCCGCGGGAGCAGGTGTTGCTGCTACGGTCGTGCGATATGGCTGCTTGCCCGCAGCCAGTGCTGGCACGGATCTGGGACTTCCTGGGCGTGGCGCCGGTGTCGTTTGGGCAGGTCGCGGGACGCGTGTTCGCCGGCGCCTACCGGCCGCCGCCGCCGTGGTCCGCGGGTCGGTTGGCGCTGCACTGGTTGTTGCGCGGCGAGAAGGCCGCGTTGGCCCGCCAGCACGGTATCGACCTGAACTGAACCCGCGGTTGGGCCGCGGTCGCTCGCTGAATTGGTTCGTGGTTGATCTAGGATATATGCCTCTTCCAACCGCTCCTCCCCGAGAACGATCCACGATGAACAACAACCGCACCCTGATGATTGGCGCGCTCGGATTGATGCTGGCTGCGTGCGGGGGGCAGGGTCCCGAAGAGGACCTCGCCGCGCCGATGGAGTCCACGGCCGTGGAACCTGCCGCGCGGGTTGCACCGGCCGCGCCGCGTCCGGCGGACGACAGCGCGCAGCCGGTCGTCCTTGCCGGGGATGGGGTGACGGTCGGCAGCGCCCTCGGTCCCGATGGCGCGGTCAGTGCCGGCAAGTCGGCCTACGCGGCCGACGACGTAATTCACGCGTCGGTGCCCGTCGCTGGCCGTCCAGCCGGCGCGGAGGTCACGGTTTACTGGTTCGCCGAAAACGGCACTTCGGTCAAGCAGGAAAGCAAGCCGGTCGTCTCGGGCACGCAGTTCGTGAACTTCACGCTGTCGGCGGCCGACGGCATGGTTCCCGGCCGCTACACCGCGCAGGTCGACATCGACGACGAACCGGTGGGGATGGCAGATTTCGTCGTCCGGTAGCCAGCATCGAGGGTGACCGGTCGTCGGTCAGATGCCTTCGCGCTCGCGCGCCCAGCTCCACAGGCGGTAGTCCTCGGCGTTGAGGTCGATCAATGCCCGTTCCTGCGAGGGTTCCAACGAGTAGAGGCTGCCTGTCTTGGCCGGATTGGCATTGGTGTGCAACGAAGGTCCAAGGTCGAGACCAAGTACGCGGTGCATCCGCTTCAGGCCTTCGGGAACATCTTCGGAGAAGCCATAACAGGCGATGCGGTTGCGCGGAAAGCCGCGAAGGAACTTGGCGCAGGTGTTGCGGAATCTGGGGATTCGGCTGAACTCCTCGAGGCTCAGGCCAGGACGCAGGCCATCCACTGGCTGCAGGGGGAGTCCCGCGACGACATCGCGCAGGTAATGCTCGTACCGCGACACCACCCGTTGCGCGGGGTGCCGGAGCCATGTCACGACATCCCCTCGGGTACCCACGTACTTGAGGGCCAGGAAGTGACCGTGGACGGCCTGGAAACCGCGCAATCGAATCGCTCCTCCCGGCATTCGGACCAGTGCGCCGGCAATGCGCGGCGCGGAAGCCCGGGACATCGGGCGATCGCCATAGTCCTCAAGGAGGCCCGCGCCGAATCGCTGTCGCAGCAATGCGCCAAAACTGGTGCCGGCGGTCTTGGGTATGTGGATGGAGATCAGCATCGGCAAGTGTGTCGGTGAAGGTGCATTGTCCCGGAACAGCGGCCGCGGAGGAATTGATGGACGATCCGGGGCATCGCTATACTGTCTCGTTTTCGCCGCGGCCCCAAATGGCGCCGGCCTCCCTGTCTGTATCCATGGGCTCGCTTGCGCCCATCGACGGGAACGTGAAATGACGAAGGCGCATACAAGTGGAGGCGCAGTGACTAAGAAGAAGCACAGGCGCAACGCTCTCCCGGATGACAAAGGCACGCGATCCCCGATTGTCCCATTGAAGCAGTCCACGCGTGTAAGGCGGGACCTGCTGTTGGTTCTTGGAATGCACCGCAGCGGCACCTCCGCCATGGCCGGCGTCCTCGATAAGCTGGGCGTCGAGTTGGGCGATGAACTGTTGCCGCCGACCAAGGACAATCCCAAAGGGTATTTCGAGAACGCCAAGATCGTCGATGCCCACGAAGTGATGTTCGCAGCGCTCGGACGCGCTTGGCACGACCCGCGTCCCCTACCGGGGAGCTGGGTGCAGGACAACGCCGCGGTGATGGCCCAAAGGGAACTGGCGGGCGTACTGGGAGTGCTCTTCGCCGATTCCGGGATCGTGGCGGTGAAGGATCCACGCAGCAGTCGCGTGCTCCCTTTGTGGAGGGAGGTGGCGGAGCAGGCTGGTGCCCGCGTCGCCCCGGTCATCATGGTCCGGCACCCTGACGAGGTGGCGGCCTCCCTGCACCGACGTGACGGCCTGTCGCGTTCACGCGCGCATCTCCTGTGGGCGCGCTACCTGCTTGACGCCGAGCGTGCCAGCCGTGGCAGCGCACGCGTATTTGTCGCCTACGAGGCGCTGTTGCGGGACTGGCAGGGAGAGATCAAGCGTCTGGACGCGACATTCGGCTTGCAGTTGCTCGGCGACGATGATCATGGCGTAGGACAGGTTGATCGATTCCTCGACGTGGCGCTGCGCAACCACGCAGCCGGCCCGCCGGGAGGCGCCGGGTCTGGCCGGTCGGCGTTCGCGTCGCTGGTGTTGGAGCTGCATGCGCTTGCGCTGCGCTGTTGCGACAGTGCCGTCGAGGCTGAGGGCGCCGAGTTCGATGCCATCGCCAGCAAGATCGAGAGCCTGGGTGCACCGTATCTCGACGCACTTGAGGACTGCCGCGTTCTGGACGTCCCGGCGGAAGTGGACGAGGAAGTGAAACGGCAGGGGCTGGACCGCTCGCGGCTCGAGATGTCGCTGCAGTTGGCGGCGTTGCGTGAGTTGTGGCGACCGGCAGTCGTGGCTCGGGAGCCGGGGCCATGCAAGCTGTATTACCGGTCCCTGACGGAGGGCTTCCTGGAGGCGCGGGCGGTCTCGGCGAGGCCGGTTCCCACTGAAGACGGGATGACGGCGTTGTTTGAACTGCCCGCAAACGCCGACATCGAATTCCTCCGGGTCGACCCAAATGATGCTCCGGGCGTCTTCGCCATCCAGTCCCTCAGCCTTGACGGGGTGGTGGTGGACGACCTGGAAAAGCGGGTCATGGTCATCAATGAGTTGGCGCTGCCCGTCGCCACGCCTCGCGCACGGATACGGCTGGCCGCCTTGGAGGGCGACCCCCACGTCGAACTCGATTTTCGCAGCCATCCGGCCGTCGCGGGGCGTTCGCGGCCATTGGCGGTCGAGCTCCGGTTCAAGTTCGAAACGGTGCTATCGGAACTCGGCGAGCAGATGCACGACGTGGGCATGGACCTGCGCGGCAACCACGCCCGGTTGCGCCATCAGGTGGGTGCTTTGGAGCAGCAACTGTCGTCCCTCGGTGGCGCTGTTGCGACGGTCGACGCGGAATTGGCCAAGGCCGCCCAGCGGGCTGCGGGGCTCGAAGAAGTCCTCGGCGCCCTGCGGCGGGAGCTGGAAGCACGGGATAAGGTCCTGCAAGATCAAGGGGCGGAAGGGGCTGCCGCGGTCGACCAGCTGCGGCGGGAGCTGGAAGCACGGGATAAGGTCCTGCAAGATCAAGGGGCGGAAGGGACTGCCGCGGTCGGCCAGCTGAGGCAGGAGTTGGCAACTGCGGTCGCGAGCCTGGATCAAACATGCCGCGTCGAACTTATCGGCACCCTGAGTGGACGGATCGATGAAGGCCGTAACGACACGAAGGCATTGGCGCAGACCTTCAATGAACAAAACCAGGATCTGGCACGGGAAATGTGGCACCTGCGTGAGCAGCAGGCGATTTTGTTGACGTGGGCCCGGCACAGGTCACCTGGCCATTGGTGGCGTCGGCTGCTGGGCAAACACTGAATCGGAAAACACGAATGGCATCTGCAAGAACACTGGCCCTCGTCCCCTTGGCCAATGTCTACAAGGGTAGCAAGGATGACGAGGCCGGCAGCTGGATCTGCGGGAATGATGATCCCCAGTTCCTGCTCGGCGCGCCCAACCCCGCGTTGCAGGGTGGGTGGTACCTGCTGGACGCAGTTTTCCTGAAGGTGGAGGGCCGCCTGGTTTCGCCGTCCCTTTATCCCGACTATGGCGAGGGAATGTCGGAGTACGGACGCATAACCCTGCCGGATCCGGATGAATTCGGACGAGTGCGCTCTGTTGTCAGGTTCACCCAGCCCTTGAAACACCTGCGCTTTGACCCGAGCACCCGGCCCACAAGGTTCGTCCTGGAGGGTGTGGGGATGCGCAGGTTGGGGCGGATGGAAGCCCTGCTGCGGATGTTGGCGGGCACACGGGAGCCGGGACCGCCTTGGCGCCGGTTCCTCGCGGCGATGGTTCCCTTTGTGCGCACACTGTTGGACGACGGCATGACGGCGGCGGGGGAGTTGGTCTATTCGCGATACATGCAGCCCTCAACCGACGATTACAGCACTTGGGTGCGCAACTACGACACGCTCACACCGACCGACATCAGCGCGATGCGCGATTCGGTTGACCCGTTGGCGGACAAACCGTTGGTCTCCATCCTGTTGCCCGTGTACCAGCCCCCCGACCGGTGGTTGCGACGATGCCTGGATAGCGTGCTGGCTCAGGTATACCCGCATTGGCAGTTGTGCATCGCCGATGACGCGTCTCCATCTCCGCGGGTACGAAATACCCTCCAGGAGTACGCCGCGCGTGACAGCCGCATCCACCTGCGCCTGCGTGAGAGCAACGGGCACATATCCAAGGCCACCAACTCCGCGCTCGAGATGGCAGAGGGCGAGTTTGTGGCATTGCTCGACAACGACGACGAGCTTCCACCGCATGCGCTACTGGAGATCGTCAAGGCGATCAATGCCAATCCGCAGTGGCAGATGATCTATTCCGACGAAGACAAGGTGGATGCCGATGGAAGGCGTTTCCAACCCTACTTCAAGCCCGACTGGAACCATGAACTGCTGCTCGCGCAAAACTGCGTGTCGCATCTCGGGGTTTACCGAACGGATCTGGTGCGCGAGGTGGGTGGCTTTCGCGTCGGCTTTGAAGGCAGTCAGGATTGGGACCTGGCGTTGCGTTGCGCTGAAAGACTCCGCAGCGATGAAATAGGACACGTGCCCAAGGTTCTTTATCACTGGCGTGCCATTGCCGGTTCAACTGCGGCGGGCGTGGACCAGAAGAGCTATGTAGTGGACGCGGGCGTGCGGGCGGTAAGCGAGCACCTGCAGCGCATGGGTCGCGGGGCTACCGTCGAGCCCAATAGGTACGGACATCTCAACGTCCGCTACGACCTCCCCCCATCACCTCCGCGGGTCAGCCTGATCATCCCCACCCGCGACAAAGTCGATCTCCTGCGGGTTTGCATCAATAGCATCCTGGAAACCACGGACTATCCGGATTACGAAATAATCGTTGTCGATAATCAATCGCAGGAGCGGCCCACCCTGGATTACTTTCGTGAACTGGAGTCCGAACCGCGCGTGACGGTATTGCGATATGACCAGCCCTTCAACTACTCGGCGATCAACAACTACGCCGTGATCCGTGCCAGCGGCTCGGTGATCGGGCTGGTGAATAACGACATCGAGGCTATCCACCCGGAGTGGCTGTCGGTCATGGTGGCGCAGGCGGTCCGCCCCGAGATCGGGGCCGTGGGGGCGATGCTGTACTACCCCGATGACACCATCCAGCATGCCGGCGTGGTCGTTGGCTTTCACGGCGTCGCCGGTCATGTCTATACGGGCCTTCCCGCAGGTGCCACGGGTCAGTGTGGTCGTGCGATCCTCGCCCAGGAAATGTCGGCGGTCACTGCGGCATGCCTGCTGGTTCGGAAGGCGGTCTTCACCGAAGTGGACGGGCTGGATGAGGAGCTTTCGGTAGCGTTCAACGATATCGATTTTTGTCTGCGACTGCGCGAGGCGGGGTACAGGAACGTATGGACGCCATATGCCTCGCTGTACCACCACGAGTCGGCTTCGCGTGGCTATGAGGACACGCCTGAGAAAAAGGCCAGGTTCAAGAGCGAAGTAGATCTCATGACGTTGCGCTGGGGTCAGATGCTAGACCAGGATCCCAACTACAACCCGAATCTGACTCTCTCTGGTTCGCCCTTCGACCTGGCGTTCCCGCCACGCTTGAGCGCATGAGCACGATGGCCAGGCACTTCCGCGAATTCCTCCTGGCGGTGGCTTTTTTTGTAGCCGTTGCGGTAGCTGCCATCGGCGCGAACCCGTTTGCCGGCCAGACCAGTACGCCGCTGGATCTGCTGGTCAGCTATCCTGGCTGGGGTGGGGCGGTAGCGGAGCAGGATGTTCGCCACGGATCGCGGTCGGATGCGCTGGATGCGCGACTGCCCCAGTGGACATACGCGCGCAAAGAGGTTCGGGCGGGGCGGTGGCCTCTCTGGAACGACAGCTCCGCAGGGGGCGACGCGTCCCTGCTCAAGTTGACATCCGGGCAATTGACTCCCGCGTTTGCGATATTCACCGTTGCCGGCGACCCGGCCGCAGGGTTCTATTTCGCCATCCTGTTCAACCTCGTGCTCGCGGGCCTGGGGATGTATGCGTTCCTGCGTCGTCACGTGGCCATGGTGCCGGCGCTGTTCGGCGGCCTCATGTTCCAACTGTGTGGTTTCACCGTGGCCTGGCTTTACTGGTCACACGTACTGACACTGATATGGGCCCCGTGGTTGCTGTGGTGCGTGGACGGCCTGCTTCGCAAGAGGTCGCCCGGGCGTCTGGCGATGACTGCCGTCGTAACTGCGATGCTGCTGCTGGGAGGATTTCCGTTCGTTGCGGAGTTGGCGCTGGGAGCGGCAGTGCTTTATGCCATCGTCCTTGCGTTCGGCGGAACAATCAATGCCGTTCATGCAGACCAGTCGGCCAAGTCACGTGCGGCACTGGCGGGGCTCGGGCTGGTTATGGTCGGGATTGCCGGGGGCTTTTTCCTAGCCGCCATCCCGCTGGTGACTTTTGTTCAGTGGCTGGATCAATTCAGCTTGGAGGGTCGGGGCGCGGGCAGCTTCATGCGGCTTGCCAAGAACTCCGAACTCCTGTTCGCGCCGTGGGCGTATGAACGGCCGCGGGTCGAAAGTTCGATGTACGTTGGAACACTCGGAACCCTCTTAGCATGCTTGGGCTTTGGCCTTGTGCTGTTCCGGCGCGGGGCATCGCTCCTCTCCACGTACTCCTTCCTACTTGCGCTGGTTGCTGTCGTCCTCACCTTCCAGATCGTTCCCGTGGCTGCCTTGGCCTGGGTTCCTGGCCTGGGAGTTAACGGCTGGTCCCGCGCCATCGCGCTACTCGACATTGCCCTGGCGATCTCCGCCGCTGTCGCCTTGCACTGGTTGTTGGAGCGGGTCAGGACGCGCTCGCCTGCCCCAGCCGGGTTGGTAGTAGCCGTCGTGCTGGTAGCGCTGGGGTTGCAGACATACGATCAGCTCAAATATTTTCGCGCGTTCAATGGGCCGACGAACTCCGAATATTTTTATCCCGAGACGGCCCTGCTGAAGCGCCTGACCGCCGATATGGGACCGTTCGACTACGCGGTGGCGGACAGTTCCTACCTGATCTCCGGTTCGCTCGGGGGTTACGGTGTCAGGGAGTGGTTTGCACACCGGTTCAAGACGCCCCAACTCAATTCCCTGCTCACTAAACTCGCGGACGATCCATTTAACAGTCCCACGTCATCGATGCTGCGCGCCCAGCGGATACTGACGAATGCTCCAGAAATGGGAGCGATGAACGTTCGCTACCTGTTGATCAGGAGCGATGCGACACCGCGCGCTGATGCGATCAGTAGCGTCAGCCCCAACACCAGAACAGTTCCATTGCCGCCGTTGCCGGAGGCGCAGGAATGGCGCCAGCTATTCTCCGTACAGGAAGAAATTTCGATCCGGGCGGTCGCCATAAAACTGGCCACCTATCGCAAGGATGACGTTGACGGGCACATCACACTTGCTTTGCTCGCGACGGACGGGACGGTGCTCGCGCGCGCGAGGCGAAATGCCGAAGCCATCAGTGACAATCGCTATTTCACATTCGAACTGGATCAGCCCGCCAAGCTTGCGCCCGGCAACTATTCCTTTCGAGTCCGCTATCGCCCGGGACCCAATGGACGTCGGGTAACCGCTTGGGCGGCACCGATCGGCCCCGTCAGGAGCGAAAAGCAAGGTGTGCTGGTGGGCGGGCAACTGGTACATCGGCTGACCGACCATATACTCCATCTGGATGTCGAGTCGCCCTTCAGGAAAGTGATGGAGGATGGGGCGGTTTCGCTGTGGGAGAACAGCGAAGCTCCCAAGGGGCCGTATTTCGTAGGCAACACAACGGAGCTGCGAGACCGCGACGCGCGGGCCGTCCGGGTAGTCGATTACGTGCCCGGTCACTTCACCCTGCGCTACATGGGTCACCGACCGGGATTTGTCGTAGTCCCGATGGAGCTGACTCCGGATTGGCGGGTGACGGTGAACGGACATGATTCCAGTACCTCCAAGGTTCTGGACGTACTTCCGGCAGTTCCTGTTGAGGGCCCCGCCATCGTGGCTTTCGAATATCGACCCCGAGCCCTGAATTGGTTCTGGCCGTGGTTCGGGCTCCTTGCGGCCTTGGCTGTGGGATTGGTGGGCTGGCACGTTTACCCAAAGCTTGCGCGACGGAGCTGCTAAACAGACCTCTCCCTTACTTTGCAGTGGAGAAACACCGCTGCGAGGGTCGGCCCGGTCAGTGGTCTGAATGTTTCAGCAAATCGCCCGGCAGCGATCGGTGGTCACTGCTCAAAACATCCACCACGGGCAGGGGCACAGGCGCCAGTGCCAACTCGAGACGATGCGCGCGCAGATGGATACGCTCTAGCAGCTTTCGATTCGCCGTAATCATATCCGCCAGCAACGCTGCCATGAACATCAGTGCCCCAAGGACGATGCACAGCGTGCCGATAACCAGCGATTGGACGTGACCGTCGCCGGCGCCTGTAGCGAAGAAATACAGAAATCGCAGGGTCGCGGCGGCACCCAGGCTGCAAAGGATCAGACCAGGCCAGAAGAAAAATGAAACGGGCCGGTAGATGACGAAGATCCGCAGAATCGTCACCAGCGAGCGGCGGACATAGCTGGATATGCTCTTCACAAGTCGAGATGGACGCAGATCGGCGTTCGTCCTGATCGGCACGGACATCACGCGCAAATTGCTGGCGCCCGCCTGGATGATGGTTTCGAGGGTGTAGGTGTAGGCATTGAACACGTTCAGACGCATCGCGGTTTCCCGCGAGATCGCGCGGAAGCCGCTGGGGGCATCGGCGACGTTGGTTTTGCTGGCGACGCGTACCGCCCAACTGCCGAGGCGCTGCAGTTTTTTCTTGATCCAGGAAAAGTGTTCCGTGTCATCGATGGGCCGCGTTCCGATCACCATGTCGGCTTGGCCGGCGAGTACCGGCGCGGTCAGCTTGGGTATGTCCGTGGCTTCGTACTGGTTGTCGGCGTCGGTATTCACGATCACGTCCGCGCCGAGCCGTAAACATGCATCCAGCCCGGTCATGTAGGCAGTGGCCAACCCACGGTTCACCGGGTGCCGGATGACGTGATCCACCCCGAGGCTCTTGGCCACTTGGGCGGTATCGTCAGTGGATCCGTCGTCGATGATCAGCCATTTGACCTCGTCGAACCCAGGGACTTCACGCGGCATGGACTGCAAGGCAGCGCCTAGCGTGGCGGATTCGTTGAGACAGGGGATCTGGATGATCAGCTTCATTTTCGATGGTGTCCGTTGAGGCCTGTAGATCGAATATTCTAGCCTGTACGCTTGAAGGCTACGCCCTTGTGCACGATAGGTTGGACCGAATGCGTCGGCCGCGCTGTTAGACTTCCCGGCGCAGCTTGCGCTCATCGGCAGCTATGCCAACCCGAGGAATGTTCTTGAAGTCGAAAGCTTTTTCAATCATCGCGGCCACCTGTCATGGCAATCGCGGCGCACAGGCCATGCTCGAGACCGTGGTGGGTCGACTGTCGGAAATTGAGCCGGACTTGAGGTTCCACGTCTTCAGCTACTACCCGAAAGAGGATCGCTGCCTGATCGGGGATCGTCGAGTGACCGTGCATAGCTCGACGCCGGTGGCCTTGGTGGCATGGCTGCTGCCGTGGGCATTGGTGTTCGGCGTGCTTCGGCGGGTGTTCGGACACCGGGTGCTTGGCTTGGCACCGGCTGCGATCCGCGCGCTGGGCGAGTCCGTTGCGCTGGTCGACCTTGCAGGCGTTGCCTTCATCGACGGACGGGAGAAGTTCCTGCCGTTCAATGTACTGACCATTCTCCCGGCTTGGTTGCTCGGAACACCGGTGGTGAAGATGCCGCAGGCAGTCGGTCCGTTCGACCGATCGCTCAACCGCCTCGCCGCGCGTCTGGCCCTGCCCATGTGCAGCATGGTCTGGGCTCGGGGCGCACGCACACGCGAACACCTCGAGCGAGCCGGATTCCCGGGTGTGCGCTTCGCCCAGGCCGACGATATTGCATTCAACTTCTCGAGCCGCTGGAGCCTGACCCACGAGGGGGCAGCGCCGTTGCGCGGGATGCTCGGCCAGGTCCAGGCATTGCGGGATGGGGGCTCGGTGCGCGGCGTGATCGGCGTATGTCCCAGTTCGGTAGTGGCCACGAAGTCACGCAAGGATGGCGGGCACTACGAGTCAATCCTCGCTGGCCTTGTGAGGGAGCTGGGCGCCAAGGGCTTCCTGGTCGTGCTGTTTCCGAACGCCACGCGCGCAGAAGCCGGTAACGCGGAGCGCAATAACGACCTTCCGCTGGTTCGACGGATCCACAGTGCCTCGGCGCGCGAGGCCAGCATCGAGCCTCTGAAGGTCGATTTCGACATTGATGCCGGGGGGATCAAAACGCTCATCGAGTGCATGGATATCGTGCTGGTGTCGCGCTTCCACGCGATGGTCGGTGCGCTCTCGCTCGGCGTGCCACCGGCCGTGCTCGGCTGGAGCCACAAGTACGCCGAGGTGATGGCGCGCTTTGGGCTGGAGCAGAGCGTGATGGACTACCAGCGTCCGGCTCCCGACGAGTTGATGGAAGCGGTGGTACGGGTGTTCGACGGTCGCACGGCGATGCACGCCATGATAAGGGAGCGGCTACCGGAGGTGCAGGCCAGCGCGGACGGGCCGGTAGCGGCGCTGCTGACCCCGGGATTGGGTGCCGACCTTGCGTAGACCCCTCGTTGCGACCGCCAAATGGGCCTGGGTGGCTTGTGTACTGGTCGTGGTCGTCTGGATCGCGGCGAAGTCGCAGCATGACATCCTCGATTTGTTGGGCCGGATATCCCCCTGGCTGCTGCTGGCCAGTATTGCGCTGACCGCGCTCGCTAAGGGATTGCTGGCAGAGAATGCGCGCATCGCGGCCTCGCGCAACGGCATACCACTCGATTTCCCGACGGCGGCGAGGCTCTACAACCTCAGTCAACTCGGAAAATACATTCCCGGCTCGATCTGGCAGTTCATCGGTCGCGCGGCGGCCTATCGCGAGCGCGGTGCGGGTTACGGGGCGATTCGTGATGCGTTGCTGGTGGAAAGCCTGTGGATCGTCGCTGGCGCCGCCGTGGTTGGGGTAGTGCTGACCGGCCCCGGGATGATCGGCATTGTCACCGAGGCGCTGACGCCGGCGCTCGCGTGGTGGTTGGGCGGTGGCGTGCTGGTGGTGTCGATGGCAATGGTCGCGCTTCTGGTCTGGCGGCGCGCGTTGGCGTTGCGCTACCTGCGCCTTGCGTTTCCCTCCGGACGGGTGTTGGCGGTGCAGGCCGGGATCTGGGGGCTGCTTGGAGTTGCGTTCTGGCTGCTGGCGCGGGCTTGCGAGCTTGATGTCTCGCCGTGGTTCGCTACCGGCCTGTTCGCCGCTGGTTATGCACTGGGGTTCCTGGTTCCATTCGCGCCGGCCGGGCTCGGTGTGCGCGACGCTATTCTCACCCTGGGCCTACTGCCCTATGTGCCTGCAGGGGAGGCGTTGGTAGTTACCATCCTGGCCCGCCTGGCCTACCTGTTGGTCGACGTCGGGCTGGTGTTGGTGCAGGAGCTCGCATACGCGATCATTCAGCGCTCGCCGAGGTCGTTGTAGCGGCGTATCACGTCCAGAGATTTTTTCTCTGAGTACGCTACGAGTCCATCTGGATCGGGGTAGCCGATCGCAATAAGCATGATCACGCGCTCGTCGACGTCCAGGCTCAGAGTGGCCTGCATCTTGTTCTCCAAAGGTTCGAAGTCGGGCCAGTTGATTACGCTCGAGGCCAGCCCCAGCGTTTCGAGGGCGAGCATGAACGGCATAGCCGCCAATGCGCTGTCGACGTAGATGACGTGCCGGTCGCGTGGGCTGAAGTAGTGGTTCAAACGCCCCACGACCACTGCGATGGTGGGAATCTGATGAGCATAGCCGGCCGAACCGAACGGGATTGCCGCGACCTGCTGCACCATCTGGGCATCGTCGAATATCCGGAACTCGTACGGCAGCCGATTGCACGCGGAAGGCGACTGGCGCCCCACCAGCAGGGCCTGGTCGATCAACTCACGAGGAACATCGCGCCGCTGGAACCAGCGCACCGACCGGCGCTGCATCGACAACGCGAGGAGGTCTTCATAGCGGACCTGGCTCTTGGTGCCATGGGCGCGTGCGTAAGGCACCTTGAGGATGTCCTCCGGCTGCCACGCCGAGCGCGCTGATTCGAAGCGCTGGCGCGCGGCTGCGACAACCGGATTGGTAGCGTCGACAATCGAAAAATAGTCGTTGAGAACGCTGAAAGCCCAGGTCAGCTCCCCGTCGTCAGCCTCGATCCCATCGCTATATTGGCCAACCGCGCGCTCATAGAACTCGATGGTCTCGACCAGGTAATCGAGCGCGAACACTTCGCGACGCGGACGCATCAGGATGCCCTTCTCCAATCGATGCACGTTGCGACGCAGCTCCGTGCGCGATCGCCGCGCCTTGGTGAGATTGCGGTAGTAGTCGCGGCGGCCGCGCAGGACCGCGAACTGCTCGCGGTTGAACGACGGGATGCTGATCAGGCTGTAGACCAGCGAGGTCAGGCGATTGGCGGCAAGTATCTCGAGGAAAAAGCGCAGCGCTCCTTCGTAAAGTCGGCGGACCCAGACGATGGCAAGGAGGTACTTTGCTAACGCTTTGAGCTGGCTCAGCACGTCTGGTTACCCCAGCGCCGTTTCGAGTTCTGGCAGCACCTTGAACAGGTCGCCTACCAAGCCGATATCCGCAATCTCGAAGATCGCCGCATCCGCATCCTTGTTAATCGCCACGATCGTTCCGGCGTCCTTGATGCCCGTCAGGTGCTGAATGGCGCCGCTGATGCCGATCGCGACATACAACTCCGGGGCGATGATCTTGCCGGTCTGGCCGACCTGCATCTCGTTCGGACAGTAACCGGCATCCACGGCGGCGCGCGAGGCGCCGACGGCGGCACCGAGCTTGTCGGCGAAGTCGTAGATGATCTTGAAGTTGTCGGCGGAGCCCACGCCGCGGCCGCCGGAGACGACGCGCTTGGCGCTCTGCAGGTCGGGGCGGTCGGATTCGCCGGCGGCGAGGCCGACATAGCGGGTGTGGCCCGGCAGTTCCGCGTCGACGGGGGTGGCTTCCACGGGGGCGCTCCCGCCCGTGGGCGCTTCCGACCACGACGCGGTGCGCACGGTGGCGACCACGGTCTTGTCCGCCGGCGCCTCGACGGTAACGATCGCGTTGCCGGCGTAGATCGGGCGCCTGAACACGTGGCTGGACTCGACCGCCATCATGTCCGACACCTGGGCGACCCCGAGCAGCGCCGCGACACACGGCATCAGGTCCTTGCCGAAGGTGGTCGAGGGGCCGAACACGTGGCTGTAGCCCGCGGCCAGCTTCGCAACCTGCGGGGCCAGCACCTGGGCGAGGGCGTGGGCGTTGGCGTCGTTGGCGACGGTCAGCACCTTGGCCACGCCATCGAGCTGCGCGGCCTCGGCGGCGACGGCGGCCGGGTCGGCGGCCAGCACGACGATGTCGATGGCTTCCGGCGACAGCGCCTGGGCGGCGGTCACGCACTTGGCGGTGGATGCGTTGAGCTTGCCGGCGAGGTGTTCGGCGACGATCAGTACCGTGGCCATCAGAGGAGCCCCTTCTGCTTGAGTGCGGCGACCAGTTCGGCCGCGTCCTTCACCATCACGCCCTTGCCGCGCTTGGGCGGCGCCGCGTAGGCGGTGGCCGTCAGGCCCTGGCCGGCCTCCACGCCGAGGTCGGCGAACGGGATCGCCTCCAGCGGCTTGCTTTTGGCCTTCATGATGTCGGGCAGCTTGATGAAGCGCGGCTCGTTGAGGCGCAGGTCGGTGGTGACGACGGCCGGCAGGTCGACTTCCAGCGTTTCCAGCCCGGCGTCGACCTCGCGGGTCACGGTGGCCTTGCCATCGGCGACCTCAAGCTTGGACGCGAACGTCGCCTGCGGGCGGCCCCAGATCGTGGCGAGCATCTGGCCGGTCTGGTTGGCATCGTCGTCGATCGCCTGCTTGCCGAGGATCACCAGGTCCGGCTGTTCCTTCCCGATCAGCTTGAGGAAAGTACGCGCGGCGGTCAGCGGCTGCACGTCCTGGCCGGCCTCGGTGACGACATGGATCGCGCGGTTGGCGCCCATCGCCAGGCCATTGCGCAGGTGCGCCTGGGCGTCGGCCGGGGCGATCGTGGCGACCACGACCTCGGTGGCGATGCCCTTGTCACGCAGGCGCAGGGCCTCTTCGAGGGCGATCTCATCGAACGGGTTGGCCGACAGCTTGACGCCGTCGGTGACCACGCCGGAGCCGTCCGGCTTGACCTGGATGCGGACGTTGTAGTCCACCACGCGCTTGTAGCCGACGAGGATTTTCATCGTTGCGGGGTTCCTTGCAGGTGTGCGGCCGTGGGGGCCGATGACCGGACATTCTAGCCGAGCAGGCGCCCGGCCGCAGGCCCGCTGCGGTCGGCTATCCTTGGCGACAACCCCGTTCTGGAAGGATTCGCGATGCTGCATCCGGTAGTGCTCAGCGGTGGCAGCGGGACCCGGCTGTGGCCGTTGTCGCGCCAGAACCAGCCCAAGCAGTTCCTGGCCCTGGTCGGGGAGCGGTCGCTCTATCAGGAGACCATCCTGCGGGCAAATGCGCTGCCCGGCGTGCAGCCCCCCGTCACGGTCTGCAGCGAGGACCACCGTTTCATGGTTGGCGAGCAGTTGCAAGCGATCGGCGTGGCCAGCGGCGGCATCGTGCTGGAGCCGGTGGCCCGCAATACCGCGCCGGCGATCGCGCTGGCCGCGCTGCACGTGCTGGCATCCGATCCCGACGCCACGATGCTGGTGATGCCGGCCGACCACTTGATCGAGGACGAAACCGCGTTTCAGGCGGCGGTGGCGACCGCGCTCGGCCTCGGTGGCGACGACTGGCTGGTGGCGTTCGGGATCAAGCCCGACTACGCCGAAACCGGTTACGGCTACATTCTGCGCGGCGAGGCGCTGGGCGAGGGTGGCTACCGGATCGAGCGTTTTGTCGAGAAGCCCGAGCTCGCCACCGCCGAGCAATACCTGGCCGAGGGTAGTTATGCGTGGAACTCGGGCATGTTCCTGTTCGGTGCCCGGAAATACCTGGAAGAACTCGGTCGCCACGCCCCTGGCATCCTCGCGGCGGCCCGTGCGGCGCACGACGCTGCATCCTCGGACTTGGACTTCATCCGGGTCGATGCCGATGCCTTCGCCGCCAGCCCCAGCGACTCGATCGACTACGCAGTGATGGAGAAGACCGACCGCGCCGCGGTGGTGCCGGTCAGTTGCGGCTGGAGCGACATCGGTTCATGGACCTCGCTGTGGGCCGTCGCCGAGCACGATGCCGACGGTAATCGCAACGAAGGCGACGTGATCTCGATCGATACCCGCGACAGCCTCATCAAGGCCTCCGAGCGGCGGATGATCGCCACGATCGGCGTCGACGATCTGGTCATCATCGACACCCCCGACGCTACCCTGGTCGCGCGCAAGGACCGGGTGCAGGACGTCAAGGCGGTGGTCGATGCGCTCAAGGTGGCCGGTCGCACCGAGCATCTGTTCCACCGCAAGGTCTACCGGCCGTGGGGCAGCTACGACTCGATCGGCGTCGGCGCGCGCTTTCAGGTCAAGCGCATCGTGGTCAAGCCCGGCGCCGCGCTGAGCCTGCAGAAGCATGCACTCCGGGCCGAGCATTGGGTGGTGGTGTCCGGCGTGGCTGAAGTCACCTGCGATGACCGGGTGTTCGACCTGCACGAGAACGAAAGTACCTTCATCCCGCTGGGCAGCGTCCACCGCCTGCGCAACCACGGGACCGAGCCGGTCGAACTGATCGAGGTGCAGTCGGGCAGCTATCTGGGCGAGGACGACATCGTCCGTCTTGAGGACGTCTACGGTCGTTCCTGAAGTGGTGCTCTCGACTTGCGGGAGAGGACCGACGACACCGGCCATTGCCCGAACGTACGGTTCGGTCGAGTCGCATCTGCGCGATACACTCGGGGTTCGTAAGCATGCCCCCGCATAAGGAGTTGTCCCCATGGCCCAAGCCAGTGCCGCTTCGCCCCGCGCCGGCGATGCGAAAAGCAAGCTCTATCCCGATGCCAACGCTGCCCTCCAGGGTGTCGTCGCCGACAACCAGACCCTCGCGGTCGGTGGTTTCGGCCTTTGCGGCATTCCCGAGGCGCTGATCGCTGCACTGCGCGATTCCGGGGTTAGGGGCTTGACCGCGATCTCCAACAACGCCGGGGTCGACGGCTTCGGTCTCGGCCAGTTGCTCGGCACGCGTCAGATCAAGAAGATGATTTCGTCCTACGTCGGCGAGAACAAGGAGTTCGAGCGCCAGTTCCTCGCCGGCGAGCTCGAACTCGAGTTCAACCCGCAGGGCACGTTGGCCGAGCGCCTGCGCGCCGGTGGCGCCGGGATCCCGGCGTTCTTCACCGCGACCGGCTACGGCACCGTAGTGGCCGAAGGCAAGGAAACCCGCGAGATCGACGGTCGGCATTTCGTGCTGGAGACCGCGCTGGTTGCCGACGTCGCGCTGGTCAAGGCATGGAAGGCCGATAAGGCCGGCAACCTGCTGTTCCGCAAGACCGCGCGCAACTTCAATCCGGCCTGTGCGATGGCCGGCAAGACCTGCATCGTCGAAGTCGAGGAAGTGGTGGAGGTTGGCGACATCGACCCCGACCACGTGCACCTGCCCGGTATCTACGTCGACCGCATCGTGCACAACCCGATCCCCGAGAAGCGCATCGAACAGCGCACCGTGAGGAGCAAGTAATGGCCTGGACCCGCGAGCAGATGGCGCAGCGCGCCGCGCAGGAACTCACTGACGGCGCCTACGTCAACCTCGGCATCGGCCTGCCCACGCTGGTCGCCAACTACATTCCTGACGGCATGGACGTGTGGCTGCAGAGCGAGAACGGCCTGCTTGGCATTGGCCCGTTCCCGACCGAGGACGAGATCGACGCCGATCTGATCAACGCCGGCAAGCAGACCGTAACCGCGCGAGAAGGTGCCAGCTATTTCGGCAGTCACGACAGCTTCGCGATGATCCGTGGCGGTCACATCGACCTGGCGATCCTTGGCGGCATGGAGGTCACCGACAAGGGCGACCTGGCCAACTGGATGGTGCCCGGCAAGATGGTCAAGGGCATGGGCGGCGCGATGGACCTGGTCGCCGGCGTCAAGCGGGTCGTGGTGCTGATGGAGCACACCACCAAGCATGGCGAACCGAAGATCCTGC
>JBOHYC010000394.1:0-6250 GCA_050737755.1 Lysobacter sp. | reverse complement strand
TGGTCAACTGCAACCCGGAGACCGTGTCGACCGATTACGACACTTCCGATCGCCTGTATTTCGAGCCGCTGACGCTTGAGGACGTGCTGGAGATCTGCGACCTCGAAAAGCCCAAGGGCGTGATCGTGCAGTACGGCGGGCAGACCCCGCTGAAGCTGGCGCAGGATCTGGAGGCTGCCGGCGTACCGATCATCGGCACCAGCCCCGACAGCATCGACCTGGCCGAGGATCGCGAGCGCTTCCAGCAACTGGTCGAGAAGCTCGGCCTCAAGCAACCGCCGAACCGCATCGCCCGCAATGCCGACGAGTCGATCGCACTTGCGCGCGAGGTCGGTTACCCGCTGGGGGTGCGCCCGAGCGACGTGCTTGGCGGTCGCGCGATGGAAGTGGTGCATTCCGATGCCGACCTGGCGCGCTACATCCGCGACGCGGTGAAGGTTTCGGAGAAGTCGCCGGTACTGCTTGACCGCTTCCTCGACAACGCCGTCGAGGTCGACATCGACGTGATTGCCGACAAGGACGGCAATGTGCTGATCGGCGGCGTGATGGAGCACATCGAGGAAGCCGGCGTGCATTCCGGCGACTCGTCGTGCTCGCTGCCGCCGTACTCGCTGTCTGCCGACACCCAGGCACGCCTGCGCGAGCAAGTGGTGGCACTGGCGAAGGCGCTCAACGTGGTCGGCCTGATGAACACCCAGTTCGCGATCCAGACCAACGAGGCGGGCGAGGACACCATTTACCTGCTGGAAGTGAACCCGCGTGCCTCGCGCACGGTGCCGTTCGTGTCCAAGGCCACCGGCATGCCGCTGGCGAAGATCGCGGCGCGCTGCATGGCCGGCAAGACGCTGGCGGAGCAGGGCGCGACCAAGGAAATCATCCCCGACTACTACTCGGTGAAAGAAGCGATCTTCCCGTTCGCCAAGTTCCAGGGCGTCGACCCGATCCTCGGGCCGGAGATGCGCTCGACCGGCGAGGTCATGGGCGTCGGCCGCACGTTCGGCGCGGCGATGGCGCGCGCGCAGGAAGCCGGCGGGATCAAGACTGTGCCCGACAGCGGCAAGGTATTCGTCTCGGTGCGCGACCCGGACAAGCAGCGGGTGGTGTCGGTCGCACAAGACCTCGTGAGTCGTGGCTACACGCTGGTCGCGACCCACGGCACCGCCGCGTTCCTGCGCGAGCAAGGGCTGGAATGCGAGGCGATCAACAAGGTCACCGAAGGCCGCCCCCACATCGTCGACCTGATCAAGAACGGCGAGATCGCCTACATCATCAACACCACCGAGGGCAGGCAGGCGATTTCCGACTCGTTCTCGATCCGTCGCGAGGCATTGCAGCAGCGGGTCACGTACTCCACCACCGTTGCCGGCGCGCGTGCGCTGGTGCAGTCGATGGAGTTCCGTGGCACCGGCCCGGTGTGGTCGCTGCAGGAGCTGCACGCCGAGGTCAACGGCGGCCGCTGAACCAGCGCTCGGGTATAGAGGCCTCCGACTCGTTTGCACATGTTTTACCGGCTATCCATGCACAATCGGGATCGAGCACAATCGATCCACAATCTCCCGACTGACAGAACCACCGCCGGCCTTGCCGGCACCAGGATTCCACCATGCAAGCACCCATTACCAGCAAGGGCGCGCAGCGACTGCGCGCCGAGCTCGACGAGCTCAAGTCCACCAAGCGTCCGGCCGTGATCCATGCGATAGCCGAAGCCCGTGCCCACGGCGATCTCAAGGAGAACGCCGAGTACCACGCCGCCCGCGAGCAGCAGAGCTTCATCGAAGGCCGCATCAAGTTGCTCGAAGCCGAGCTGTCGCATGCGCAGGTCATCGATATCGCCTCGCTCAACGCCGGTTCGCGCGTCGTGTTCGGCGCCACCGTCGAGCTGGCCGATACCGACACCGACGAGGAGCGCACCTACCAGATCGTTGGCGACCTCGAGGCCGACATCAAGCAGGGCCTGATCGCGATTTCATCGCCGGTCGCACGCGCCCTGATCGGCAAGCACGAAGGCGACAGCGTCAGCATCGATGCCCCGGGGGGCACCCGCGAGTACGACATCATCGCCGTTCGTTACGAGGGCTGAGCGCCGGTGGGCACGGCCACCCTGCTGCTGCCGCCGCGTGCGCGATTCGGCGGACAACGCCTGTCGCAGCTCACGGCGCAATGGCTGGGCCGGGCCGACCAAGACGACACCGAAGACGATCCGCTCCTGCGCGTGTTCGACATCCTGCCGCGCGGCTGGCCGGTCGCCGCGGTAACCCGCCAGCGCGACGCCGGCGACTCGGCTGGCAGCAGCTGGATGCGGGCCGACCCGGTCTATGTCCAGCCAGACATCAACGGCGCGCGCCTTCTCGCGCATGGCGATGCCCTCGGGCTGACCCGTGCGGATACCGACGCGCTGTTGCCGGCACTCAAGCCGTTGTTCGGCGATGCCGGTTTCCCGATTGACGCCCCGGTTCCGGCGCGCTGGTATCTGCGCCTGCCCGAGGGCGCGCGGTTGCCGACGTTGGCGGATCCGGCACGTGCACTGGGCGGCGATCTGTTCGAGTACCTGCCGGAGGGCAGCGACGGTCGACGCTGGCGGGCGTTGCTGAGCGAGGCCCAGGTCGTGCTGCACAACCACCCGCACAACCAGCGCCGCATTGCGGCCGGTCTGACGCCGGTCAACTCCCTGTGGTTCTGGGGTGCGGGACGTCCGCCGGATCACGTGCGCAGCGGCTTCAACGAGATACTCGGCAGCGATGATGCGATCCAGGCATTCGCGGGAGCCGCCCAGGTCGCAACGGGACCGCTGCCCGAACGCTGGCAGTCGGGCGAGGGGCAGAGGCTGTTCGACCTGCGCGACATGCGCGACCTGGCCTTGCTCGACCGCGACTGGCTCGCCCCGCTGATTGCCGACCTCGGGTCGCGCGAGCTCGACAACGCCTCACTCGAATTCGGCGACGGCCGGCGCTTCCACCTCGCACGCGGCCATCGATGGCGCTTCTGGCATCGGCCGTTGCAGTCGTTTGTCCAGCGTCCGCCGGACGATGAACCGGAATGACGCCGGCCACGACATTGCGCCGCCGTCCGCCGGTCGACTCCGGGCCCTGGCCCGACCATGTCCCGCCATTGCTGCAGCGGATCTACGGTGCCCGCGGTGCCGGATCCATCGAATTGGCCCAACCCCGGCTGGCCAACCTGTTGCCTCCCGACGGCCTGCTTGGCCTCGATGCAGCGACGCAATTACTGGCCGATGCGATCGCCGGCGACCTGCACATCGTGGTCGTCGGCGATTTCGACTGTGACGGCGCCACCGCCTGCGCGGTGGGCGTGCGCGGGTTGCGGATGCTTGGCGCCCGACGGGTGTCGCATGCCGTGCCCAACCGCATCGTCCACGGCTATGGCCTGTCACCGGCGCTGGTCGAGGAACTGGCCGTGCTGCAGCCGGACCTGCTGGTCACCGTCGACCATGGCATTGCCTGCAACGCCGGCATTGCAGCGGCCAAGGCGCGTGGCTGGCAGGTGCTGGTGACCGATCACCATCTGCCTGGCGAGGTCCTGCCGCACGCCGATGCGATCGTCGATCCCAACCAGCCGGGCGACCCGTTCCCCAGCAAGGTCCTGGCAGGGGTGGGGGTGATGTTCTACGTGCTGCTGGCGCTACGCCGGCGGTTGCGTGAGAGCGGAGTGTTCGACGACATCGGCCCGGATCTGTCGAGTCTGCTCGATCTGGTCGCGGTCGGGACGGTGGCGGATCTGGTCCCACTGGACGCCAACAACCGGGCGCTGGTTTCGGCAGGACTGCGCCGGTTACGCGCAGGTCAGGGCTGCGCCGGCCTGCGTGCCCTGATCGAGGTTGCCCAGCGCGACCCAGCCCGACTGTCCGCCAGCGATGTCGGTTTCGCCATCGCTCCCCGGTTGAATGCCGCCGGCCGGCTTGAAGACATGGCACTCGGTATCGAATGCCTGCTGACGGATGACTCCACGCAGGCCCGCGAGATCGCCCACACGTTGAACCGGATCAACGTCGAACGGCGCGCGATGCAGCAGCAGATGACCGACGAGGCCGAGGCGGCGTTCGCCACGGTCGCGCTCGATGCACTGACGGCACCGGTGGCCGTGTGCCTGCACGATCCCTCTTGGCACCCCGGAGTAGTGGGACTGGTCGCCTCGAAGATGAAAGAGCGCCTGCACCGGCCGGTGATCGCGTTTGCGCCTTCGGAACCGGGCAGCAACCTCTTGCGTGGATCGGCACGGTCGATCCCCGGCTTTCATATCCGCGACGCCCTCGCGGCCGTGGACGCTCGTCATCCGGGGTTGATCGACAAGTACGGCGGCCACGCGATGGCAGCTGGCCTGTCGTTGCCGGCGCGGGAGCTGCAGGCCTTCGAACAGGCCTTCCAGCAATACGCCGACCGCCTGCTGACGCCCGACCTGTTGCGCGTCGAGATCCTCAGCGATGGCGAATTGCGGCGTGAGGAATTCAGCCACCGCCATGCCGAGGCACTGCGCAATGGTGGCCCGTGGGGGCAGGCCTTCCCCGAGCCGCAGTTCGACGGCGAGTTCGACGTGGCCCGCTGGCGGGTGGTCGGCGAGCGTCACCTGAAGCTGGAACTCGACCACGCCGGCCTGCGCCTCAATGCAATCCACTTTGGCGGCTGGGACGGACGGGAGCCACCGGCTCGGGTGCACATCGCCTACCGGCTGGAGCCGGATGACTATCGCGGCGGCGATGCGGTGCAACTGGTCGTCATCCACCGCGAAGGGATCTGAGCCCGCGGCTGGCCGCATGCGGTCCCGGTCATCGTTGCGGGATATGAGACCAGGAGCGCCTATGAACATCCTCGCCACGATCCTCGCCCCGTGCGTAAGGCCGCTCCGGTTCATCTGGAGACGACTGCCCCCGGCGCTCCTCGATACCCGCTTGATGCGCGGGCTCGGCACCTTCGTGTACGACCACTACGTACGCGACACCGATCGCCACCAGTCCCATGCCACCTGGTTCATGCGGAACGTCCCGCAACTGGAAGTACTGCGCGACCGGCTTTCCCCCCTCCAGCACGGCGCCACGGTCAGGATCGCCTCCGTCGGTTGCAGCACCGGCGTCGAGCTCTATTCGGCCCTGTGGGTCATCCGCACGGCGCGCCCGGACTTCAACGTGGTTGCGCAGGGCGTGGACATCTCCGAGGACGTGGTCGAAGTTGCCCGGCAGGGAATCTATCGGGCCAACGCACCCGCGGTTGCGGGCGGGCTGTACGACGTCGGCAGTGGCAAGGACATCGCCACGGAGCTTGCGGCCTTCGAAGGCCTGGTCGATCCATCGTCGGGCAATACGGTCCGGGTGCAGGACTGGCTGCGCGAAGGCGTGAGCTGGAGCGCCTGCGATGCCACCGATCCGCGGCTGCTCGATCTGCTGGGCCCCCAGGATGTGGTCCTGGCGCGCAATTTCCTCGGCCCGATGGAAGACACCCTCGCCGAAAAATGCCTTCGCAACGTTGCCCGGCTGGTGGTCCCACAGGGGTGTCTGGTGGTCGACGGCGTCGATCTTGATCTCAAGGCGCGTGTGATCCGGGAGCTCGACCTGGTTCCGATCCCGGACCGGATCGAAGAAGTGCACACCGCTGATCCAAGCAAGAACGACTGGCCATGGACCCGGTGGAGTCACGAACCGCTGGACCGGGCCCGTGCGGATTGGGTGGTCAGGTACTGCACGGTCTTCTATGCGACCGCGACTGCCACCCTGCCGTGGCTGGAGATGCTATAGCGCCGTGCCATCGCGAGATGCGCCAACTGGCGGTTTGTTGCCTCCAGGCGAGCGGCGAGTGCTCGTGGATGGCGACAGCTTGAGGCCAAACAATGGCCGCAATGGCGCGACGCGGCGGATCAATATTTCGTGCAGCAGCAGGCAGCCCGCGATCGTCAGGGCTATGACCAAGGCCGGCTCCCACAACGGGCCAAGTCGCATCGGGATCAACCACCAGGCGATCAGCACGATCAGGCTCTGATGCAGCACATACCAGGGATAGACAGCTTCGGTGGCATACGGCAGCCAGCGCATGGGCCGGTTCAGGACGGCGTATCCCCAGCCGAAAATGGCCAGCAACGCCGACCACATATACAGAGCACGTGCCGCACGTTCGATCGCACCCCACGGCACGTGCCGCAGCATCTCCGGCACATGTTCGACCGGCAGGGACTGGCCCGCCCATTTCAACGCCAGCTCGACCGAGATCGATGAAATCGCGACGGCAAGCATCGGCCACCGCGATTG
>JBOHYC010000393.1:0-10533 GCA_050737755.1 Lysobacter sp. | reverse complement strand
AAGTACTCATGCCGGCGCCGCAGGCATTGCTCGACGGGTTGCGTGCCGGTGCGCGCGGTGCGGCCCCGGCCACGCAGGCGGAAACCGGCATGGCGGCCGGGATGAGCGACGATCTCGACGATCTGGAGTTCGAAGCGCTGCTGGACAGCCTGCATGGCTCCGGCGGCATTCCCGGCACCAACGACCCCACCGCCACGCCAGCACCGGCTCCCACGGCACCCGTGCCGTCGGCGGGCGACACAACCGCGCCGGTCCGCCCCGAACCCGTCGCGCCGCGCAAACCCGCCGCCGCGCCGCACCAGGAAGACCCGACCGTGCGCGTCGACGTGCGCCGGCTCGACGCGATGGTCAACCTGGTCGGCGAACTGGTGCTTGCACGCAACCGGCTCAAGACCATCCGCCCACGCCTGCGCGACGACGAACTCGACCGCGCAGTGACCACGCTCGACGCCGCCACCTCGCGCCTGCAGTCGGCGGTGATGATGGCGCGCATGCAGCCGGTCGGCCGGGTGTTTTCGCGTTTCCCCAAACTCGCCCGCGACGTCGCCCGCCAGCTGCAGAAGAAGGTGGAACTGGAAGTCATCGGCGCGGAGACCGAACTCGACCGCAACCTGGTCGAGGCGCTGTCCGATCCGCTGGTGCACCTGGTCCGCAACGCGATCGACCACGGCATCGAAAGCCCCGACACACGCCTCGCCGCCGGCAAGCCCGCGCAGGGCCAGGTCGTGCTCAGCGCGCAGCAGGAGGGTGACCACGTCGCCATCGAAGTGCGCGACGACGGCGCCGGCATCGACCCCGACCGGATCCGCGACAGCGCGGTGCGCAAGGGGCTGATCGAAGCCGAAGCCGCCGCCCGGCTGTCCAGTGACGAATGCCTTCAACTGATTTTCATGGCCGGCTTCTCGACCCGCGCGGAAGTCAGCGACCTGTCCGGTCGCGGTGTCGGCATGGACGTGGTTCAGTCGAAGATCCGCGAGCTGTCGGGCGAGGTGCAGATCCAGTCCGAGCCGGGGCGCGGAAGCCGCTTCCTGATCCGGGTGCCGCTGACGCTGGCGATCCTGCCGACCCTGCTGGTGGAACTGGCTGGCGACGTTTACGCATTGCCGCTGGTGCGCGTGATCGAGGTGCTGGCGCATGAACGCAGCCAGGCGATGCAGATCGACGGCCAGACCGTGCTCGACCTGCGCCAGCAACCGGTGCCGCTGCTGTCGCTGCGCCGCTGGTTGGGGCTGCCGGAAACCACGCTGGAGGAGTCCACCGCGGTGGTGCTGCAGTCCGGCGAGCAACGTTTCTGCCTGGCGGTCGACAGCGTGCGCGGCCGCGAGGAAGTGGTGATCAAGGCATTGCCGAAAACCCTGCGCGGGCTGGCCGGTTATGCCGGCGCGAGCCTGATCGGCGACGGTCGCATGGCGCTGATCCTCGATGTCGACGCGCTGTACCGCACCGGCGTGCGTCTCAAGTAATCCCCCCAAGGACCGTTAACTCGATCAATGGACAGGCTCAGCATCATCGGAACCCTACTGGCGATCGGCGCCCTGCTGGGCGGCAGCGTGCTCAAGGGCGCGGGGCTGTCCGGCCTGTGGTCGCCGGCGGCGTTCGTGATCGTGGTACTCGGCACCATCGCGGCGATCCTGCTGCAGACGCCGATGGATACCTTCAAGCGTGCGCTGAAGATCGTGCGCTGGGTGTTCCAGCCGCCAATGCAGGACCGCGGTGCGTTGATCACGCGCATCGTCGAGTGGAGCGGCACCGCGCGCCGCCAGGGCCTGCTCGGGCTCGAGGCGGAAGTGCAGACGCTGGAAGACCCGTTCCTGCGCAAGGGCCTGCAGATGGTCGTCGACGGCGTCGAGCCCGAAGCGATCCGGCAGATGCTCGAGATCGAACTGCACGGCCAGTCCGACCGCGACGTCGCCGCCGCCAAGGTGTTCGAGGGCATGGGCATCTACTCGCCCACGCTGGGCATCATCGGCGCGGTGCTCGGCCTAATGGCGGTGATGAAGAACCTCGCCGACCCCAGCCAGCTCGGCCACGGCATCGCCGCGGCGTTCACCGCGACCATCTACGGCATCGGCATGGCCAACCTGGCGCTGCTGCCGATGGCGACCAAGCTCAAGGGCCTGATCGGCAGCCAGGCACAGGAACGGGAAATGATCGTCGAGGGGCTGATCGCGATCGCCCAGGGCGAGAACCCGCGCAACATCGAGGCGCGGCTCAACGGCTTCGTGCATTGAGGCGCCGCGCATGGGACGCCGTCGCCACCGCCATGAAGAGCACACCAACCACGAGGCCTGGGCGATCCCCTACGCCGACCTGATGACGTTGCTGCTGGCCTTCTTCGTGGTGATGTACGCGATCTCCTCGCTCAACGAGGGCAAGTACCGCGTGCTGGCGGACTCACTGTCGTCGGCGTTTGGAGGACAACCAAGAACTATCTCGCCGATCCAGCTCGGCAAGACCCAGTTGCGCGGCTCCTCGTTCGACCGGCCATCGATGCAGACGCCGGACTCCAAGTCCGGGCCGTCCGCCGCCACCCCGATCAACTCGCCGCGGATGCTGCAGGTACTCGACATGCCGACCTTCGGCCACGCCGTGCGGGACACCTCCGACGCGATGCAGGCCGGTGATGCGCAGCAGGGCCGGCGCAGCGAGCAGTTGCAGTGGATCGGCGCGCGCATCCAGCAGGCGTTGTCGGACCTGGTGCGGCGCAAGCTGGTCACGGTGCGCCGCAGCGAGCTGTTCCTGGAGATCGAGATCCAGAGCGACATCCTGTTTGCCAGTGGCGTGGCCGAGCCCAGTCCGCTGGCAACCGAGACCGTGCGCCTGCTGGCCGAGGTGCTGCGCGACGAGCCCAACGCGGTGCGCGTGGAGGGCTACACCGACGACCAGCCCATCCGCACCATGAAGTTCCCGTCCAACTGGGAGCTGTCGGCGGCGCGTGCCGGCAGCGTCGTGCATGAGCTGATCGATGGCGGGCTGGAACCGGAACGACTCGCGGTGGTGGGCTTCGGTGAGCACCAGCCGATCGCCGACAACGCCACCGTCGAAGGCCGCAACGCCAACCGCCGCGTGCTGCTGGTGATCCTCGCCGCACCGCAGGGGCCGGATGCGATCACCCAACCACTGCCACCGGTGGTCGCCGATGCGTCCGTCGACGACACCGGCCGCGTCGCCTCCGAGCCCCATTCGCCCGCAGACGCCCCCGGCGTCCTCTCCAACCTTCCGCTGCCGAGCATCATCTCCGGTGGCAGCGGCCTGGGAGCTCCCTGACATGCAGACCTGGGCAATCGCCAACCAGAAGGGCGGCGTCGGCAAGACCACCACTTCGCTGTGCCTCGCGCGCGGGCTGGCCGCCGACGGCGCGCGGGTGGTGCTGATCGACCTCGACCCGCACGCGTCGCTGACCCGCGCGTTCGCGGTGCCGACCGATCCGCCGCCCGCCGGCAGCCATGATCTGTTCAATCCCGGCGGCGCCGAACTGCGCTCACTGGCGCGCGGCACCCCGATCGACAACCTGCTGCTGGTCGCCGCGCAACCGGCGCTGGCGACGCTGGAACGCCGTGGCGCGACCCAGCCCGGGCTGGGGCTGTCGATCGGCCGCGCCCTGCATGCCGCGCGCGCCAACTTCGACTACGCGGTACTCGACTGCCCGCCGACGCTCGGCCTGCTGATGGTCAACGCACTGGCCGCGGCGGACCGTCTGGTGGTCCCGACCCAGACCGACCCGCTCGCCCTGCACGGTCTGGCCGACATGCTGCGCACGGCCGACATGGTCGAGCGTTCGCGTCGGCGCCCGCTGCCACGCCATGTGCTGCCGACCCTGTACGACCGCCGCACCCGCTCCGGCGTGCAGAGCCTGGATCGGCTGCACGATCTGTACGAAGGGCGCGTCTGGCCCAAGGCGATCCCGATGGACACGCGCCTGCGCGATCCGTCCGTGCTGACCGCGGCGGACGCCCCGACCGGCCGCGGCGCCGATGCCTATCGCTCGGCGCTGAACTGGTTGCTCGCCGCAATGCCGCGCCAGCAGGAGGCCGCGTGAGCACGCTGGTGGTCGACGCCTATCTGGACGAATTGCTCTGCGACATTCCGCCCGCGGAACCGCCGCATGAACCCGTGGCCGACGCCGTGGTCGACGCACCCGTCCGCCCGGCGCTGCAGGTAGTGCCGCCAGCGGCACCGCACGTCGGCCGAACCGATCCACCAGCCGCCGCGCAACCCGTGGCCACCGTAACGCCGGTCGAATCACGCCCGCGCGCCGCCGCGAGCAGCCGCTGGTTGCGCGTCGGCATCGGTACCGACCACTACGCTTTCGAGTTGCTGCGGGTGCAGGAAGTCGTGCGCGTCGCACCGATCGTCGCCATGCGCGGTGCGGCGTCGGCCGTACTCGGCGTGATGAACCTGCGCGGCCGGATCGTGCCGGTGTTCGACCTCGGGCTCTGGCTCGGCGGCGTCAGCGTCGTGACCACGGAGCACTCGCGGATCGTGGTGGTCGAGCGCGACGACGAGCTGATCGGCGTGCTGGTCACCGTGGTCGAGAACGTCGCCACCCTCAGCCGCGAACACGTCGAGCCGCCATTGCTGGGCAGCGATGCCGGGGCGACGGTCGGCATCGCGCGGATCGGCAACCAGCCCACCGTGCTGCTGGATGCGAACGCCCTGTTCACCGCCTGAGTGCCGCCCGGAGCTTCCCGGCACCCGGCCCTCAAGTCGCCGCTGTCCCCGCCGTTAAACCTATCGACCCCCCTTTTGGCCCGCGCCCCAATGAACCAACTGTCGCTGCAACCGGACCTGGGCATCGAGCACGTGGCCGAACTGCAGGCCACGCTGTTGTCGCACTTCGATGACGAGGCGCCCCTGCAACTGGCCGGTGACCAGGTGCAGCGCGTCCATGCCGCCGGTCTGCAACTGCTGCACGCCTTCGTGCGCGACCGTGCCAACGCCGGCCGCAGCACCACCATCACCCTCGCCTCGCCGATCCTGGCCGACGCCGCGCGTTCGCTCGCGCTCGCCGCCAGCCTCGGTGTCGATACACCCACTGGAGAACCCGCGTGAGCGCCAATCTGCTGATCGTTGACGATTCCACCTCCATGCGGCAGATGGTCGCGTTCGCGTTGTCGTCGGGCGGCTACAACGTCAGGGAAGCCGAGGACGGCCAGGCCGCGCTCGACATCGCCAGGACCGCGAAGTTCGATGCCGTGGTCACCGACGTCAACATGCCCCGCATGGACGGCATCGAGCTGATCCGCCAGTTGCGCACCCTGCCCGACTACAAGTTCACCCCGCTGCTGATGCTCACCACCGAGTCCGGCGGTGACAAGAAGATGGAAGGCAAGGCCGCCGGCGCGACCGGCTGGCTGGTCAAGCCGTTCGACCCCGAACAGCTGCTGGCCACCGTCCGCAAGGTCCTCGGCTGACACCATGGACATCACCCAGTTCCACGCCGCGTTCTTCGAGGAGAGCCGCGAGGGCCTCGATGCGATGGAGTCCGGCCTGCTGGGACTGGAGGCCGGTGCGGGCAATGGCGCCGACACCATCAACGTGATCTTCCGTGCGGCGCACTCGATCAAGGGCGGCGCCGCCACATTCGGCTTTGCCGCCGTCAGCGACCTGACCCACCTGCTGGAGACGCTGCTCGACGAAGCCCGCGGCGGCCAGCGCACGATCGATGCCACCGCGACCGGCGTCCTGCTGGAAGCGGTCGACGTGCTGCGCGGTTTGCTCGCGGTCGCCGAACACGGCGGCCAGGTCGATGACGCTGCGCTGGCCCGCGCGCGCGACGGACTGGACCGGATGCTCGGCGGCAACGCCGCGGCCGACGCGCCGGTCACCGGCAGCACGGCCGCCACCGGCACCGACGGATGGCGCATCGGCTTCCGCCCGGAGCCGTCGATGTTCATGAGCGGCAACGACCCGCTGCGGATCCTGCGCGAACTGGAAAGCCACGGCCCGATGCAGGCCACCGTCCTGGACGATCGCCTGCCGCCGTTCACCGAACTCGACCCGTTCGAGGCCCACCTGGCCTGGGACCTGTTGCTGCCGGGCAGCGTGCCGCGCGGAGTGATCGACGAGGCGTTCGCGTGGGTCGAGGACCAGTGCGAACTGTCGATCGAAGCGATCGCGCCGGTAGCCCCGCAGGCCGCCGCGCCAATCGCCGACACCGACGCGTCCGCCGCAACGTCGCGACCCAGCGAACCCGAAACCTCCATTCGCGTCGCCGTCAACAAGGTCGACGCATTGATCAACCTCGTCGGCGAACTGGTCATCACCCAGGCCATGCTGCGCCAGCAGTCGACCGGGCTGGACCCCAACACCCACGAAGCGCTGCTGGGCGGGCTGGAACAACTCGACCGCAACACCCGCGACCTTCAGGAAGCGGTGATGAGTGTGCGCATGCTGCCGGTGGAGTTCGCCTTCAGCCGCTTCCCGCGCATGGTCCGCGACCTCGCCACGCGGCTGGAGAAGAAGGTCCGCCTGAAGACCCAGGGCGAGGCGACCGAGCTCGACAAGGGCGTGATCGAGAAGATCGTCGACCCGTTGGTCCACCTGATGCGCAACGCGATCGACCACGGGCTGGAAATGCCGGCCGAGCGCATCGCCGCGGGCAAGGACGAGACCGGCACCATCAGCATGACCGCGGCCCACCAGGGCGGGCACATCATCATCGAGGTCGGCGACGACGGCAAAGGCCTGGACCGCGAGCGGATCCTGCGCAAGGCGGCCGAGCGCAACCTGCCGCTGCCGCCCGATCCGACCGACGCGCAGGTCTGGGACCTGGTGTTCCACCCCGGCTTCTCCACCGCCGACGCGCTGACCGATCTGTCCGGCCGCGGCGTCGGCATGGACGTGGTCAAGAGCAACATCGTCGCGCTGGGCGGCCAGGTCGAGATCCGCAGCAGCAAGGGCGTCGGCACCACTGTGTCGATCAAGCTGCCGCTGACCCTGGCGATCCTCGACGGCATGTCGGTGGCGGTCGGCGACGAAGTCTTCATCCTGCCGCTGAACATGGTGGTGGAATCGCTGCAACCCGCTGCGGGCGATATCCGCACCATCGCCAACGATGCCCGCGTGTTGCGTGTACGCGACGACTACCTGCCACTGTTGAACCTGCGCGAGCAATACCGCCTGCCGCGCCCGGCCACGGAAGCGGCCGGCAACGCGCCGACATCCGTGCCGATCGCGGTCGTGGTCGAGAGCGGTGGCCGCAAGCTGGCGCTGGAGGTTGACGAACTGCTCGGCCAACAGCAGGTCGTGGTCAAGAACCTCGAATCCAACTACCGCCGCGTGCCGGGCGTGTCGGGCGCGACCATCCTCGGCGATGGCCGGGTGGCACTGATCGTCGACGCCGGCAGCCTGGCACAACAACACTCCCTGTCCGCTGCCGCCTGAGCGCCGCACGACACCGCCCGAACCGAGGACCCCACATGAGCAGCACCAGCCCGCAGACCCACACCCCCGGCATCGACGGCGACGGCGCCACCGACGAGTTCCTGACCTTCGCCCTGGGCGAGGAGGAATACGGCGTGGAGATCCTCAAGGTGCAGGAGATCCGCGGCTACGACGCGGTCACCCGCCTGCCCGACGCACCGGAATACATCAAGGGTGTGATCAACCTGCGCGGCGTGATCGTCCCGGTGATCGACATGCGCCTGAAGTTCCGCCTGGCGGCCGAGTACAACGCGTTGACGGTGATGATCGTGCTCAACGTCGCCGACCGCGTGGTCGGCATCGTGGTCGACCGGGTGTCGGACGTGGTGCGCCTGTCCGGCGAACAGGTCCGCGAAGTGCCCGAAGTGGGCGCGGCGATCGACCGCCAGTTCCTCACCGGCATCGGCACGCTGGAAGACCGGATGCTGATCCTGCTCGACATCGAGCGGTTGATGACCAGCGCCGAGATGGGCCTGGTCGCCGAGGCGATCGCCGCTTGAGGCGACGCAAGGCAGCGTCCGGCATGCGCGACCCAGGTCGCGACCGCCACACAGCCCCCCTGTAGGAGCGACGTAAGTCGCGAACGCCACAGCAATCGGCTATCGAAACTGGCTGGTGATCCCGAACCCCCGACCGCGCATCGCGTTTCCGCGCGCAGCATGACAACCGGTGGATCAGGGAATTCGCGACTTACGTCGCTCCTACAACGGCTGCAGCCTGCAACCGGCACAAAAAAAACGCGCCCTGGAGGGCGCGTTTTTCGTTCGGTCGATGCTTCGCTCAGAGCGCGAAGTCGAGCCGCACCTTGCCGCGGCCGCCGCCGGGCGCGAAGCCCCACTGCTTCACCGCGGTGACGGCGGCGCGCTCGAACGTGCGGGCCGGGCGGGCGTTGAGCACCGAGACGTTCTCGACCTTGCCGCTGGCGTCGACGGTGAACTCGACTTCGACAAAACCTTCGGTGCGCGCACGCAGCGCTTCGGTCGGGTATTCCGGCTCGACCCGCTTGATCGGCTTCAGTTCCGGATTGGCGTGGGCCGGGGCCACGAACGCCACCGCGAGTACGGCTGCGACGAGGATGGAGGTACGGGACATGGGGTGACTCCTTGGGAGGGGACAGCACTGGGGGTTGCCCGGGTCATCGGCACGGCTGGCGATAACTTTGGATCCAGGCTTGCGAAATGCGAGGCGCGTCACACTTGTCCGGCGCCCGTTAAAGTTCCCGCGGCCGGCGCCGATGTCCAGTGAGTCGACCCATCGCGGGTCCCGCCACTGCCCGAGGTCCCACATGTCCAGCCGTTTTCCTTCCTCCCTGCTTGACCGTGCGCTGGCGCCGGCGACACGGTTGATGGCGCGATTGCGCTTCAGTCAGAAGGCGCTGGTGATCGGCGGCGTGTTCATGCTGACCTGCGGCGTGCTGGCCGGCATCCTGATGACCCGCGCGATTGCCGACATCAACGCCGCGCGCCAGCAGCAGGCCGCGGTCGAAGGCCTGTCGCGCCTGCACCAGTCGATGCTGGCAATGCAGCAGTACCGGCAGCTGGTCACGCGCCGCGACGCCAAGGACGAGATTTCCACCGAGTTGCTCGCGGCCGCGTCGCGCAATGCCTCCGAAGGCCTTGCGGCGTTCTCCAAATGGGCCGGCGAGACCTTGCCCGACGCGCCGCTGCAGGAACCGGCCAAGGCGCTCCGCACGGCGTGGGCGACGGCCAGTGCCGAGAATACCGACGCCGCTGCCGCCGCCGATGCCCGCAATGCTGCGGTGCTCGGCGTCCGCGACCTGATGGGTCTGGTCGCCGAACACAGTGGCCTGGCCAATGCCGAAGACCCCGCCGTGATGTACATGGGCCGCGCCGCGACCGAGTGGTTGCCGACGCTGGCCGAATACACTTCGCAGCAGGGCACCGTCGGCCTGCGCGTACTCGGCGAAGGCGCGATCTGGGTGGAAGACCGCACCGGGCTGGCGGTGTCGCGCAACATGCAGGGCTTCCTGCGCGAGAACATCGAGTCCGAGGTCGCGACGGCGCAGGCGGCGATGCCGGAACTGGCCGACACCATCGCCACGCAGCTTGCAACCGCGCTGACGGCCGTCGACAAGCAGAACACCGCGATCCAGACCCACATCCTCGACGCCCCCGTGCCGGACCTGCCGGTCGCGACGATGGCCGCACGCGAGGACGCGACCCGCATGGCGATGGAAGCGGCGCTGGTCGCGGCGAGCCGCTCGCTGGACACCGCCGCGCGCGCCGAGATCGGTGCGCTGAAAGCCGAGACCACCGGCACCGCCGTGATCGTGGTGCTGGTTCTGCTGCTGGCGATCTACCTGTTCCTGGGCTTCACCCGCAGCACCCGCAGCTCGTTGCAGACGATCCAGCGCGCAGCCGAGCAGATCTCCGCCGGCCAGTTCCCGCAAACGGTCGCCGTGGCCAGCCAGGACGAACTGCGCGACATCGCGGTGAGCCTGGAAGGCGCGGTCGGCACCTTGCGCGGTTTCTCCGATGCGCAGAAGGAACTATTCGAAGCGCACCAGGCCGGCGAGATCGACGACCGCCTCGACAGCGAAGCGTTCCCCGGCTCGTTCGGCGTGATGGCCGAAGAGATCAACGCGCTGGTCGCGTCCCACATCGACGTCAACGAGCGCGTGATCGGCATCGTCGCCAACTACGCCCGCGGCGACCTCAGCGAGGACATGGAGCGCTTGCCCGGCAAGAAGGCGCAGATCACCGCGGCCATCGACTCGGTCAAGTCGGGCATGCAGGCACTGACCGACGAGCTCAAGGGCCTGGTCGACGCCGCCGTGGAAGGCGACTTCAGCCGCCGTGGCGACGCGGCGCGGTTCGAGTTCATCTATCGCGACATGATCGAAAGCCTCAACGCTTTGATGGAAAGCGCCGACCGTGGCCTGGGCGAGGTCGGTGGCGTACTCGGAGCGGTTGCCGATGGCGACCTCACCCGCCGCGCCGATGACAACCTGCCCGGCCAGTTCGGCGAGCTGGCGCGCAACGCCAACGTCGCGGTGCAGCACCTTGCATCGGTGGTCGACGAGATCCGCCAGGGCAGCAACGCGATCAGCGGCGCCGCCAGCGAGATCAGCGCCGGCAACAACGACCT
>JBOHYC010000392.1:0-5046 GCA_050737755.1 Lysobacter sp. | reverse complement strand
ACCGCCATCCCGCCGCTGGACATTGTCATCAGCACGCCGATCACGATCAGCATCGCCCAGATCGGCGCGGTGATGTAGTGGCCGATGCCGGTCATCAGGTGCCAGCGGCTGAGCCAGTGCAGCCCCTTGGCCGGCAGCACGCCGGCATGCTGCAGGTTGCCCTGGCACCAGCGGCGATCGCGCACCAGCATGTCGGTCAGTGAGGGCGGGCCTTCCTCGTAGCTGCCGCCGAGGCCGGGCACCAGATGCACGGCCCAGCCGCCGCGGCGGATCAACGCCGCCTCGACGAAATCATGGCTGAGGATCGCGCCGCCGAACGGCTTGCGACCCGGCAATGATGGCAGCCCGGCCTGCTCGGCGAACGCACGCGTCCGGATGATCGCGTTGTGGCCCCAGTAGTTGCCATCGGTGCCGTGCCACCACGCATTGCCTACCGCCAGCACCTGCCCGTACACGCGTCCGGCGAACTGCTGCATGCGCGCGAACACGGTGCTGCCGTTGACCACCACCGGCAGGGTCTGGATCAGGCCGACGCCGGGATTGCGCTCCATCGCCATCGCCAGCCGGACGATCGACTTGCCCGTCATCAGGCTGTCCGCATCGAGGATCAACATCTGCGGATAGGCCGCACCGAAGCGTCGCACCCACTCGGCGATGTTGCCGGCCTTGCGCTCCACGTTGTCGGGACGAAGCCGGTAGAACAGCCGTGCGTCCTCGCCGACCTCCCGGCGCAGCGCGTTGAACGCCACCACTTCGCGCTCACGGATCTCCGCCTTGGTGGTGTCGCTGAGGATGAAGAAATCGAAATCGGCCAGCCGCCGGGTGCGCGCCAGCGACTCGTAAATCGCCCGCACGCCGGCCATCAGCCGCTCGGGATCCTCGTTGTAGGTCGGCATCAGCAACGCCGTGCGGGTCTGCAGCGGCGGCAATGGACCGCCGTCCACCAGCCCGAGCCGCTCGCGGCGACGGTAGCCATCGATGATCTGGCCGAACCCGGCCAACGCGCTCATGAAGCTCTGCGCCACGAACACGAACAGCACGGCGAACAGCGCCAGGCCGAGGTACTCCAGTGGCGCAAGGCCATTGCCGCGCAAGGCCAGGCACAGTTGCCCGGTAGCGGTCGCGGTGAGCACCGCTGTGCCGCCGAATACCCACAGGCGCCGCCACATGATGCTGTCAGGCGTACCGGGCAGGCGTTGCGCTGCGGCCGTGCTTTCCTGCAGTGACTGCAGCGGCATCGCCAACGGCGCCTCCGGCGGCAGCATGGGCGCATCCACGCGCGGGGTGGGTGTCGTGTTCATCGGATCCATCGATACAGCCAGGTTTCGGAAAGGGGAGTGCCATCGGCGTTGACGATGCGCAGGTGCAACTCGGCGAGCGCGGCGCCGGCCGGATCGAGCAGGAATGCCACGCGCCAGCCGCCGCCGGCGAGCGCATCGACCACCGGGTTTTCGATGCGGCCGGTATCGCTGGCCACTTCGATTCGCGCGTCGACGGCATTGGAAGGACCGCCGTCGAAATCGATGACGAAGTGGCGACGGCCATCGGGGCCGGCACCGGTCCGGGTCTGGGCGACGCGCGCCAGGCCGGGCTCCCACGGATGGGATCGACCCCAGTGCAACCGGTAGGCAAAGCGATGTTCGGCGCCGGCCTTCAACGGTTTGCGCGGGCGCCAGAACGCGACGATGTTGTCCTGGTATTCGTCGGAGGTCGGCAGCTCGAACAGATGCACGCGCCCGTCGCTCCAGCCGCGGCCCGGCTCGACCCACAGGCTCGGCCGGTCGTGGTAGCGCGCCTCGCTGTCGCCAAAATCCTCGAACCGGCGCTTGCGCTGCATCAACCCGAACCCGCGGGCGCCGTCGAAAGTGCTCTCCTGCAAGGTCGGCGGATTCTGCAGCGGACGCCATGACACCGAACCGTCCTTGCCATGCAAGGCCAGCCCGTCGGAGTCGTGGACCGCATCGCGGAAGTCGTCGATCCCGGCACGGTCGGCCGAATCGAAGTAATACATGCTGGTCAGCGGCGCGATGCCGACCGCGTCCAGCGCGACCCGCGGATACAGACGCATGTCGACATCGAAGACGGTTTCCACGCCCGGCGTGATCACGAAACGGTACGCGCCGCTGGCCGATGGTCCGTCGAGCAGCGCGTGGATCACCAGTTGGGTGGCATCGGCTGCCGGGCGCTCGATCCAGAACCGGGTGAAGCGCGGAAACTCTTCGCCGCGTGCGTCCCCCGTCCGCAGCGCCAGCCCGCGTGCCGACAACCCATACACCTCTCCGCGCGCGACCGCGCGGAAGTAGCTGGCACCCAAGAAAGCGCAGACTTCGTCGAGGTAATCCGGCGTGTTCAGCGCGGCGTGCGCACGGAACCCCGCGAAACCCAGCGACGGATCCGCCGCTACGGCCGGCGTCTCTTTGCCAAAGTCGAACTGGTCGGGCTGGTAGCGGATCTCGACCACTTTCCCGTCGACCACTTCATCGATGCGGACGCGCTCGCGATGGAGGTAGCCGCGATGGAAGAACTGCAGTTCGAAACCCCGGTCCTGCCCGCGCCACAACGACTGGCTCGGGCGGAAACGGATGTCGCGCCAGCGGTCGTAATCAGCGCCTGACAGCCAAGCCGGAAGATCGTCGGGTGACGCGGCGAACGGAGCAGACGCCAACTCACGTGCCAGCTGGCTGACCCGATCGGCGCTGAATGCCCCGGCATCACCCGCCGTCTGCGCGCCAGCGGCCCACGGCATAGCCGCCCCGACCCATATGACGGGGGAGCAGATGGCAGCCTTGAGGAGCTGGCGTCGGTGCACGGCGATCCTGTGGGGTCAACGAACAACCGGCAATTCTGAATAGGCGTCCGTTAACGTCACGCGAACCGCTGGTTGCCCGCCGGCCTTGCCGAAGCGCCGGCGGAGGGCCTCGTTCAGGGCCCGCCCGCCGCTACTTCCGGTTCGAAGAAGCTCCAGCGCACTTCCGGGAAAGCCTGCTTCATCGCGACTTCCACGGTGTTGATCTCACCGACCATCACCCGCACGTTCTCGCGCTCGCGCATCCGGGCCTGAACGGACACCATCACGTCGTTGCCAAGTTGGAGGGTCAGCACGCTGACCGTCTCGGCGATCTCGGGACGCCCGTCGAGGAACTGGTGGATCTGCTGCTGGCGCTCGGGATCGACGCTCTGGCCGATCAGCAACGCCTTGACCTCGATTGCGACGAACACCGCGACGATGATCAGCAGCGCACCGATCGCGATGGTTCCCAGTGCGTCCCACAGCGGATTGCCGGTGATCATGGTCAGGGAGACCGCGACCAGCGCGAACACCAGGCCGAGCAACGCCGCCAGGTCCTCACCAAAGATCACCACCAGTTCGGCCTGGCGACTCTCGCGGAACCAGCGCCACAGGCTGCGGTGACCGCGGGATTTGTTGACCTCCTGCAGGCAGGCGCGCATCGAGATGCCCTCGACCACGATGCCGAACACCAGCACGCCGACCGCCCACCACAGCTTGCTGATATCAACCGCCTCGTGCACCTGCAGCTTGTGGATGCCCTCGTACAGCGAAAACATGCCGCCAACGGTGAACAGCATCAGCGCGACCAGGAACGACCAGAAATAGATCGCCTTGCCGTAACCAAGTGGATACTCCGGAGTGGCCGGGCGCTTGGACTGCTTCATCCCCAGCAGCAGCAAACCCTGGTTGCCGCAATCGGCAAACGAGTGGACGGTCTCGGCCATCATCGCGCTGGAACCGGTAAAGAATGCGGCCACTCCCTTCGCGACCGCGAGCGCGAAGTTGGCACCAAGTGCGAAGAAGATCGCGCGGGTCGAATCACCACCACCGGCCATGCTGGAATTCCCGAGTCTGTAAGCGGCGCGAGTCTAGCACCGGCTTGCGAATTCCCCGTCGTCATGGAGCACGGCAACTGGCGGCGGCGTGAGCGTGGAATGAAGGCGTCGTTTACATTTGGTATGCCACTATCCGGGCCATGACCGCGCGCGAACGTCTCCCCCCCTGGCACGAGCGCCAGACGCTGCCCAACGGGCGCGAAGTATTGATCCGTCCCATCCGGCCCGAAGATGCCGAGCCATTGCGCGCCGGCTTCGGCCTGCTGCAACCCGACGAGGTACGGCAGCGGTTCCTGCACTCGCTGCAGGAGCTGAGCCCGGAGATGGCCGAGCGTTTTACCCGGGTCAGTCCCAAGAGTGAATTCGCGCTGGTCGCGGCCGAGCCGTTACCGCCCGGCGAGGCACTGGTGGGTGCAGTGGCGCGGATCGTGATCGATCCGGATGGCCGCGCCGGCGAATTCGCGATCCTGGTCAGCCGCTACATCAAGGGCATGGGCCTGGGGCGCTACCTGATGACCCGGCTGGTCAAGTGGGCGCGCAGCAAGAAGCTCGATCGGATCTACGGCGATGTGTTCGAGCACAACCTGCCGATGCTGGCCCTGGCGAAGTCGCTGGGGTTCGAACGCGAATCGCAGCAGGACAGCCTGATCCGGGTGGTCCTGCACCTCGACAAGTCCCAGTGACTCCTGGCCGGGCGTAGGAACGGACCACTGCCGCATCGGCTAAAATTGCCGGCTGATGCCTTCCCCCTCATTCCCTATCCCGCCGCTGCCGCAAGCGGGCCAGCAGCGCGCCTGGTGGCGTGCGCCGGCCTCGCCTTCGGCCCTCGCCTTCCACGTCGCCCGCGCGGCCGCCGCCCACGACGGCCCGTTGCTGGTGATCGCGCGGGACAACCACGCCGCACACCAGCTCGAAGCCGACCTGCGCACGTTGCTCGGCGACGCGGCTGCGGCCACGGGTGCCACCCCGGTGCTGCCGTTCCCGGACTGGGAGACCCTGCCCTACGACCACTTCAGTCCGCACCCGGAGATCGTCAGCCAGCGCCTGTCGACCCTGCACCGGTTGCCTTCGCTCAAGCACGGGATCGTGGTCGTGCCGGTGCAGACGCTGATGCAACGCCTGGCGCCGTTGCGCCACGTGGTCGGAGGCAGCTTCGATGTGCAGGTCGGCCAGCGGCTCGATCTCGATGCGGAGAAGCGC
>JBOHYC010000391.1:0-12378 GCA_050737755.1 Lysobacter sp. | reverse complement strand
GAGGCTCCGCGCTTCGTGCAGCTGATGCTGCAGGGCGACCTGCTGGGCGGCTGGTCGCTGGTGCGCGAATCCGGCCAGATCGGCGGCCGCAGCCAGCTCCGACGCGAGCAATTCCCTGATCACGACAGCGCCCTGGCGGCGCTGGAAGCCGCGCGCGACGCCCAGCTCAAGCGCGGCTTCCAATTGATGTTCAGCCAGGGCACCGACGCCCCGCGCTGATACAACCGTCGCCGCCCGGGGGCGCGCAACCAGCCACGACCGAGGAACCCGACTTGACCAGCCAGCCCCGTAACGACCGTTTCCTGCGCGCACTGCGTCGCGAACCCGTCGACTGCACCCCGGTCTGGCTGATGCGGCAGGCCGGCCGCTACCTGCCGGAGTACCGCGCCAGCCGCAAGGCCGCCGGCAGCTTCCTGGCAATGGCGAAGAACCCGGAGCTGGCCTGCGAGGTCACCCTGCAGCCACTGCGCCGGTTTCCGCTGGACGCGGCGATCCTGTTCTCCGACATCCTGACCATCCCCGACGCGATGGGGCTGGGGCTGTATTTCGTCGAGGGCGAGGGGCCGAAGTTCGAGCGCCCGGTGCGCAACGCCGCCGACATCGCCCGCCTCGGCGTGCCCGACATGGGCACCGAGCTGCGCTACGTGATGGACGCGGTTTCGACGATCCGCCGCGAACTTGATAACAGCGTGCCGCTGATCGGCTTCTCCGGCAGCCCGTGGACACTGGCCTGCTACATGGTCGAAGGCGGCGGCAGCAAGGACTTCGCCCGGGTCAAGGCGCTGGCGCTGAACGACCCGGCGGCGATGCACAAATTGCTGGAGGTCACCACCGATGCGGTGATCGCCTACCTCACCGCCCAGCGCGCGGCCGGCGCGCAGGTGTTGCAGGTGTTCGACACCTGGGGCGGCGTGCTGTCGCCGTCGATGTACCGCGAGTTCTCGCTGCGCTACCTGAACCGGATCGCGCGCGAACTCGAACGCGGCGAAGGCGATGCACGCACCCCGCTGATCCTGTTCGGCAAGGGCAACGGTGCGTATGTCGCCGAGCTGGCCGACAGCGGTACCGACGCGGTCGGGGTCGACTGGACCATCGACCTCGGCGATGCCGCCCGCCGCACCGGCGGCAAGGTCGCGCTGCAGGGCAATCTCGACCCGGTGACTCTGTATGCGTCCCCCGAGGCGATCCGCGCCCAGGTCGGCCGCGCGCTCGACAGCTACCGCGACGGCAACGGCGGTTCGCGCGAGGGCCACGTGTTCAACCTCGGCCACGGCATGTCGCCGGACATGGATCCGGAACACGTCGCGGTACTGGTCGACGCCGTGCATACGCTCAGCGCGCGCTGAGTCCGCACCGCGCATCAACCGCGCGAACTACCCCACCTGCGGTTCGCCTTCCAGTTGCTGCCGCAGCATCGCGCCGGTTACCGGCTTTCGCAGGAAGCCGTCGAAACCGGCGGCCATCGCTTGCGGTTCCGCATCGGCATCGGCGCGTGCGGTGATCGCAACCAGCCGCGACCTGATGCCTTGCGCACGTAGGTGCCGGGCCAGCGCGATGCCGTCCATGCCCGGCAGGTCCAGGTCCAACAACGCGACATCGAACCGATGGGTCGCCACTTCCACCAGCGCCGCAAGGCCGTGCCCCACGTGGCTGACCCGATGCCCCTGCGCCTGCAGCAAACCGGTGATGACCTCGGCGACGATCGGATCGTCCTCGACCAGCAACACTGACAGCGGGCGCGCGGAACCGGCCGCAACCGGTGGCGTCGCCACCATCGGCACGGCCGACTGCGGCAAGGGTAGGTGGACATCGAAGGTGGCACCGACGCCCGGTGAACTTTCGACCGTGATGGTGCCGCCCATCGCCGCGGCGAGTTCCTGGCAGATCGCCAACCCGAGGCCACTACCGCCATAGCGCGCCGCTGTGCGCGCGCCTTCGGCCTGTTCGAAGCGCCGGAACAACCGGGTCTGCTGTTCCGCATTGAGGCCGGGACCGGTGTCGGCGACCCGCAGGTGGATGCCCTCGTCGACATCGCGGCGCACGCCAAGCGTCACCGATCCGCGCTCGGTGAACTTGATCGCGTTGCCGATCAGGTTGAGCAAGATCTGCCGCAGGCGTACCGCATCGCCCCGCCATCCGTCCGCGACATCACGATCGAACTCCATCGCGAACGTGAGCCCACGCGCTTCCGCCAGTGGCGCCATCAACGCGGCCACGTCGTCGACCAGCGCGCGCAGGTCGAACGCCTCCTCGGCGAGCTCCAACTTGCCCGACTCGATCCGCGCGAGGTCGAGCGCGTCGTTGACCAGACGCAGCAGGTGTTCACCGGCGCCCCGGATCGAATCGGCATAGCCACGCTGGCGAGGATCCAGTGGCGTGCCGAGCAGCAACTCGGTCATGCCGAGCACGCCGGTCATCGGGGTCCGCACTTCATGCCCGAGGGTCGCCAGGAAGCGGGTCTTGGCCAGCGATGCCTCGCGCGCAACCTCGTTCTCGTGCCGCGCGCGTTGCAGGGCTTCGCGGCGTGAAAGTCGTTCCCGGTATTCGTCGAATGCCCACCACAGCAGCAGCACGATCAACGCGGCAAACCCGGCCAGCGCCGGCGACGTGCGCCACCACGGCGGCTGCACGGTGAACGCCAGCGACCGCTCGACCGATGCGTTGCCGGCGGCGTCGACCGCACGTGCATGCAAGGTGTAATCGCCCGGCGGCAAGCCGGCGAACACGCGCTCGCCGCTGCTGTCCTGCTCGACCCAGTCGCTGTCGTAGCCGTCGAGCCGGGTGAAATAGCGGTTCGCCTGCGGGTCGTCGTATGACAACAGGCGAAGACTGACCCGCATCTCGCGGTCATCCGGTGCAAGCTGCAATGTCGCACCGGTATCCGCCGCATCCAGCGCGAGCCAGCGACCATCGCGACGCACCTCGACCCGGTCGAAATCAAGCGATGGCTGCAACGGCGACGGGTCCGGCGCCAGCGTGTCGATCATCACCACGCCACCGTCGGCGAGCGTCGCCGCGAGTACGCCGTCACCGTTCATGACCAGCGCGCGATCGACGAACTCCTGGCTGCCCAGCCCGTCGGCCAGCCCGAACCGGCGCAACTGGCGGCTGGCGGGATCCCAGCGAAACAGCCCACGACGGCTCGACAACCAGACCCGACCCTTCCGGTCGATCTCCACCCCCGCCCCTTCCAGCGACGGGATGTCCTGCGCGGGGCCGGCCCCGGCATCGCGCTGCCAGCGATCACCAATGCGGCGGTAATGCTCCAGTCCGGCGAGATGTTGCAGCCACAAACCGCCGTCATCGTCGAATGCGAACGCAAACACGCGGTCCCCGACCTCGATCCCCTTCGCCGTGACGAAACGGCCGGCATCGGCGTCCCATTGGCGCATGCCGCGGCCGTCGGCGATCCACAACGTACCGCGGCTGTCGAACGCCATCGCCTCGATATCGCCGATCCCGAGCCCCTGTCGCTGGCCCGGCAGGATCACCTGCAACACCGCGCCGGTCGACGGATCGCGTCGCTGCAAGCCCCTACCGCTGAACGAGACCCAGATGTCGCCGTCGGGCGCCTGCTCAAGCAGGTGCGGCGCACCGTCAAGGGGAGCGTCATCCGCAGCGCCCACGTCCCAGTGCTGCATGGCGCCGGAGTCCGGGTCGAGCCGCGACAGGCGCTTGCGCTGGCCAGTCCACAGGTTGCCGGCGGCGTCCTCCAGTACCGACATGCCGGTCGACCCGGACAGCGGATCCTGCAACGCCTCGTCGACCGCATGCACGACGCCCTGCGCGTCCAGCCGCTCAAGTTCCCCGCGTGCGCCGAACAGCCAGTTGCCGCCGTCGGCCGCGATCGCGATGTCGCGATAGAACTCCGATGACAACCCATGGTGTTCACGATCGAACTGCGCGATCCGGCGCCAATCCGGCTGCAGGTAACCGAGACCGACACCGGGCACCGGGAACCACATCGCGCCGTTGGGCTGCCGGAGTATCTGGAACATCGGCAGCACCGGTCCCTTCGCGCCGATCGGCACCGGCACCGGTACCGCCCCGGGCGACACCCGCCACAGCTGCCGCGCGCTGGCCAGCCACAACTCGCCTTCCGGTTCGGCCAGCATGCCGAAGACCATGTTGCTCGGCGCCTCGAACATCGCCGCCCATTGGGGCCGCTGCCACGTGCCATCCGGACCGCGCCGGAACACCCCGTTGCTGGCACCGATCCACAGGTCATCGCCCAACGGTGTCACCGAGTAGATGGTCGGCGCGGTGACTTCGCCCGGCAATGCCACCCGCTCGAAATCACGCCCGGTCCAGCGCGCCAGCCCGGCAGTGGTACCGACCCAGAGCTGGTCCTGCTGGTCGACGCCGAGCGACAACACGATGTCCGACGGCAGGCTGCGCGGGTCGCCTTCGCTCGGCATGTAACGGGTGATGGTCTCGCCCCCGTCCGCGTCTTCGCGCAGCTGGTGCAGGCCACCGCCGAAGGTGCCGAACCACAACGCGTCGCCGTGGCTGGCGATCGCCCAGATGTCATCGCTGCCCATCTGCGGGTGATCGGCCTTGCGATAGTGGCGGAAGCCATCGCGCGCGGTGTCGAGCACGCTCAGGCCGCGACTCTCCGGTGCAACCCAGACCCGACCGCGCGGATCGACGTGCACGACCGTCATGTAGTTGCCCGGCAGCGAACTGGCATCGCCGGGCACGTGGCGCCAGACCTGCATTCCAACCCCGTCGTAGCGGGCCAGGCCGTCGATGGTCGCGATCCACAGATAGCCATCGAGATCGAACGCCAGGCCCCTGACGTCACTGGACGGCAAGCCATCGGCGACACCGATGTGGCGCAGGGTCGGGACTTCAGGGATCGCGGGCGACGCCATCAGCGGCGCCGCCGTCGTCATGCAGGCTACCCACAACCATGCCGCGGCCACTGCCGTCCTGGTCAACTTGCGCATCGTCCCTCCGTGGTCTTCGCGGTGCTTCCCCCGCCAAGCCTCGGTGATCGGGCCGCAGCGGGCAAGTGCGCGGCGCGGCTCCACCCGCGAAACGCTGCGTACCGGTCGGTTGCGGGCAGCCTCGACCGTCAGCGCCTAGAATCCCGGCATGCCGTCCAAACCCGCACCCGCGCATTCCTCCGTCGTCGGCCCTGGTCCGCTGCTCGCGGTCGTCGTGCTGCTGTCGCTGCTTCCAGTCGCGCAGCCGGCCGGCGCCAGCGAGCCGGTCGCGTGGAAGCTCGACCCGGTCCACACGCGGGTGATGTTCGCGGTGTCGCATGCGGGGTTTTCCAAGGCGCTGGGTACGGTGTCGGGCAGCGACGGCGGATTGTTGTTCGATCCGGGTGACTGGTCGGGCGCGCGGCTGGTGGTCGAAGTGCCGATGACCCGCCTCGATCTTGGCGATGCCGACTGGAACCGCGCCGCGCTGGCCGGCAACCTGCTCGACGGTGCGACGTTCCCGACCGCGCGCTTCGTGTCGACCATGGTCACTGCGCGCGATCCGGGACATGCAGAGGTCTGCGGCGAGCTGACGCTGCACGGCACCACCCATCCGCTGTGCATGGACGTCACCGTCAACGCGGTCGAGCGCCACCCGATGCCGCCGTTCCGCCAGACCGCCGGATTCTCCGCCACCGCCACCCTGAGCCGCAGCGATTACGGCGTCGATGCGTGGTCGTCGATGATCGGCGACGAGGTCGAGTTGCGGATCGAAGCCGAGGCGACCCGCGCCAGCCGCGAGTTCGGTGAGCGGTTGCTGCAGACCACGGCTGCCGAAGCGACGTTGGAGCCAACCCTTTCCGAACCCGACAGCCAACCCGAACCCCCGACGCCATGAACCTGAAGAACACCGCCGATCGCTGGGGCCCCGTCAGCCAGTTGCTGCACTGGGTCATCGTGTTGCTGCTGCTGATGCTGTCGACCATCGGCCTGCTGCTCGACAGCCTGCCGGTCACGCCGAAGTACTTCTGGGTGTTCGACCTGCACAAGTCGACCGGGCTGACCCTGCTGGCGCTGGTGCTGGTGCGGCTCGGCTGGCGGCTGTACGCCGGCGCCCCGGAGCCGCTGCCGGGCACCCCGACCTGGCAGGCGCGGATCGCCTCGGTGACCCACTGGTTGCTCTACGCGTTGATCCTGGCGATGCCGTTGTCGGGCTGGCTGTACGACTCCGCCAGCGGGCTGCGGCCACTGCGCTGGTACGGCCTGGTCGAAATGCCCAAGCTCAGTGCGCCGGACGAAGGCCTGCGGGAGTTGGGCCATACCGCCCATGAATGGCTGTTCTGGGTGCTGGTCGTGCTGGTCATCGGGCATGTGGCCGCCGCGCTCTACCATCACATCTTCCAACGCGATGCGACCCTGCAACGGATGCTGCCTAGACGTCGACAAGCCCCGCTACCGGAGACCCGCGATGTTCCCTGAGTTCCGTCCCACCACCGCACTGCTGGCCAGCGCGCTGCTGCTCGCCACCGCGCCCGTCTTCGCCACCGACTATGTACAGGCACCGGGCTCGACCCTCGCATTCGCGACCGCGTACGACGGCGAAGTGTTCAGCGGCCACTTCGGCCAGTTCACCACCACGGTGAGCTTCGACCCTCAACATCCGGAAGCGGCAAAACTCGACGTGGTGATCCCGCTGGCCAGCGCCGGCACCGCCAATCCCGATCGCGACCAGACCCTGCTCGGACCGGACTTCTTCAGCACCGCCAGATTCCCGCAGGCGCGTTACAGCGCGACCGGCTTCCGCGCGCTGGGCGACGGCAACTACGCCGCCGACGGCACCCTGACCCTGCGCGGGGTCAGCCATCCGGTGACGCTGACCTTCAGCTGGACCCAAGGTGCCAACCCCGTGTTGACCGGCAAGGCCACCGTGCAGCGGCTGGCGTTCAATGTCGGCGGCGGCGACTGGGCGGATGTGTCGTTGATCCCGGACGCGGTGGCGGTGAGCACGAAGGTCAATTTGCAGGCGGTGGAGTAAGGCGGAACCCACCGCCCGCCTTGACGTAGGAGCGACGTAAGTCGCGAATGCACGGCGATTCCGGACAGCAGTGAAATCGCGACTTACATCGCTCCTACATGGGCGACGCACACGACACACGGCATTTGAGGCGCGCGCACGGACTCGGAGCCCACAGGACCCGCACCTGCCCGCCTGCCTCAGGACCGGATAAACGCCCGCACGCGCTCCGCATCGAACGGCCACTCCAGCTCCGCGCCGCTGATTTCGTCGCGCAACACCGGCACGCGTACGCCATAGCGCGGCTCCAGCACCTCATCCTCATCGATGAACACGCTGTCGAACTCCGGCACGCGGGCGGCCGCGAGCACTTCCAGCGCGAGGTCGCACAGATGGCAATCGTCGCGCTGGTAGAGCGTCAGGCGGGGCTGGGCTTGCGTGATCGGCATCGGGGCATCGGAATCAGTCGGCACAGGCATGTCGGGTGCGGCGGTCGGCATGAAGCCTACGACGTGGCGCCGTAGAATAGCCGCAGGCCGCGTCTCCCGCGCGGCACCGGACTGGATGCCGCTCAACCCGGCAGGAGCACTACGTGGCCGTCAGCACCTTTGACCTGTTCAAGATCGGCATCGGGCCGAGTTCCTCGCATACCGTCGGGCCGATGCGCGCGGCGGCGCGGTTCATCGAGCGATGGCTGATCGACAACGGCGACCTGGAGCGCACCGCCCGGATGCGCGCGGAAGTGTTCGGTTCGCTGGCGCTGACCGGCCGCGGCCACGGCACCGACAAGGCGGTGCTGATGGGACTGGAAGGCCACTGGCCGAACCTGATCGACCCGGACATCATCCCGGAAGCGCTGGAGCGCATTCGCGGCAGCAAGCGCATCAACCTGTTCGGTCGCCACGAGATCGGCTTCGACGAGAAGCACGACCTGATCATGAACAAGCGCCAGAAGCTGCCATTCCACACCAACGGCATGCGCTTCACCGCGTTCGATGCCAATGGCGAGGTGATCGCGACGCGCGACTACTACTCGGTCGGCGGCGGTTTCGTGGTCAACGAGGACGAGGCGGCCGAGGACCGCATCGTCGCCGACACCACCGCGATGCCCTACCCGTTCAACTCCGGCGACGAGTTGCTGAAGCAGGTCGCCGACCACGGCATCACCATCGCCCAGCTGATGTATGCCAACGAGGAAGTGTGGCGTCCGCGCGCGAAGATCGACGCCGGCCTCGACGAAATCTGGAACGCGATGAAGTCCTGCGTCGAGCGCGGCATCCGCTCGGGCGGCACGTTGCCCGGTGGGCTGCATGTGACCCGCCGCGCGCCGCTACTGTATGCGGAGCTGACCGAACGCCCAGGCGCGGAAGACCCGCTGACGATGCTGGACTGGGTCAACCTGTTCGCACTCGCGGTCAACGAGGAGAACGCCGCCGGTGGCCGCGTGGTCACCGCGCCGACCAATGGCGCAGCCGGCATCATCCCGTCGGTGCTGCATTACTACGACCGCTTCATCCCCGGCGCGACCCTGCAGGGCGTGCGCGATTTCCTGATGACCGCCGCCGCGGTCGGCATCCTCTACAAGGAGAACGCGAGCATCTCCGGCGCCGAGGTCGGCTGTCAGGGCGAAGTTGGCGTGGCCTGTTCGATGGCGGCCGCGGGACTGACCGCGGCGATCGGCGGCAACCCCAGCCAGATCGAGAACGCCGCCGAGATCGGCATGGAGCACAACCTCGGCCTGACCTGCGACCCGATCGGCGGGCTGGTGCAGATCCCCTGCATCGAGCGCAACGCGATGGGCTCGGTCAAGGCGATCAACGCCAGCCGCATGGCGATGCGCGGCGACGGCAAACACAAGGTCAGCCTCGACAAGGTCATCAAGACCATGCGCGACACCGGCCGCGACATGCAGGACAAGTACAAGGAGACCTCGCGCGGAGGTCTCGCTGTCAACGTCATCGAGTGCTGACTAGAACGCGTAGCGCATGACCAGCTGGTAACGCGGACCGGCGTGCTCGGCCTCGATCTCGTACTCGTCATGGTCGCGATCGAGCTGGTCCGCCAGGTTGTCGAACTTGTCGAACACTTCGGTCTTGTCCGCATCCAGCAGGTTGGTGCCGCTCAGGCGCACCGAGATGCTGTCGCCGAAACGCTTCTCGACGAACACTTCCAGGTCGCCGTCATAGGTGGTCAGCACCTCCTCGGCGAGCACACGACTGTGGGCGTCGCCCTGTTTTCGGTAGCTGGCACCGAACGAGGCGGCCCACGTCGGCAGGTCCTGGATGAAGCCGATGTTGTAGACGCTCTCGGCCTGGTTGTTGAAGCGGCGGGTGCCGAGGAAGTCCTCGACCTCGCTGTCCAGCCACGAATAATTCAGGAACACGCCGGTGTCGGGCATGTTGAATGCGGTGAGCGGCGTGGACAGGTCGAACTCGACACCCCAGACCTCGCCGTCGCCGACGTTTTCCATGGTGTAAACAAAGCTGTCCGGCTCGAACGGCACGGCGGCGATGGCCTCGTCCTCGCTGACGCCGTTGTCGTCCATGTAGTCCTCGATGTCGTCAGCCCAGTCGTCGAAGGCGGTCTCGTTGGGCCCGCCAGTGTTGACCAGTTCGATCAGGTTGCTGACATCGCGGTAGAACAGGTTGACGCCGACCACGCCGCGCTTGCCGAGGCGGCGCTCGAAACCAAGGTCGAAGCCGTTCGCGGTTTCCGGGTCCAGCGCCGGATTTCCGAGGAAGTCGTTGTCGCCGTATTCCTCGCTCAGCAGCGCCGGCAGGACGTGGTTGAAGTTCGGGCGGCGCAGACTGCGCGCGGCCGAGAAGCTGATGCGGTTGGCCTCGCCGATATCCCACTTCAGGTGCAGCGACGGCAGCAGCTCGCTGTAGTCGCTGGAGACGCGGATCGATTCGCCGTCCTGGCCGGACTCGATGTCCGAGTCGGTGTTCTCGTAACGCAGGCCCGCTTCCCAGGCCAGCGTGCCGGCGTCGCCGGAGAACATAAGATAGGGATCGATGCGGGTTTCCTCGATCACGCTGTCGATGACCGTGTCCGGCGCATACACCGCCGGGTCGCCCTCGGCCTCGGCCTCGAATGCGAAGTAGGTGTGGGTGGTGTCGCGCTTCTTGCTGCGGTAGTCGACCCCGAACTCCATTTCCGCGCCACCGAGCGGGCGCTTGTGTGCGATCCCGAAGCTGGTCTCGGCGTCGGTGGCGTCGATGTCGAGCGCCTCGCCCTCGTGGGCGTTCCATTCGCCGTCCACGAACTCCTGTTCTTCCTCGCTCTCGGTGCTCTTGTCCTCGAAGCGGGCGTGGTCGAGGTCGAACTCGGTGGTGCCGCCGGCCATGGCGAACCGGTAATCGGCACCGATGCCCCAGTTGGTCTGGTCGATTTCGGTCAGGCCCGGGACGTCCTTGGTGACGACTTCGCCGTCGTCGTACTCCTCCTCGAAAGAGATCTCGACCTGCTCGCGATCGGTCTTGACGTAGAAGCCGTCGACCGACAGCCGGCCGGTGTCGCCGACATTGGCGGTGTAGGAGACGTTGCCCGAGTAGTCCTGGCCATCGCGGGTGTCGGTCTGGTCTTCCCACGAGACCAGCTCCATGTCCCCGGGGTTGTCGTAGCGGTCACTGCGCTTGACCTTGGGGTTGTAGCGGTCCTGCACGTTGATGCCGGCCAGCAGGCGGCCGCCGAGCGCCTCGCCGGAGGTCACCGCGCCGAAGGTCGGCTGGATCTCGCCGTCGTCGTAGCGCATCGCGCCGACGCGGATGTAGCTGCCGTCGAACTCGTAGGCATCGCGCAATACGACATTGATCGCTCCGGCCACGGCATCGCCGGAACGGTTGGCGCTGTTGCTGCGCAGGATCTCCACCCGCTCGACCATCTCGGCGGGGATGCGGTCTACCCAGAACGAGCGGTCGTCTCCGGCGCCCGGCACTTTCTTGCCGTTGATCAGGATCTGGGTGTAACCCGGGTCGAGCCCGCGCAGCTGCACGCCGTCGTACTCGAGCACGTCGGACACGAACACCGCGCTGGGCACGCGCTTGAGCATGTCGCCAACGGTCGACGGCTCGAAGCGCTGGAAATACTCCAGGTCGTAGCTGAGCACAGGCGCGATGTCCGGCGTGCGGTTGCGATAGACGATCTCGCCCTGAACCACCACCGCGTCAAGCTGCTTCATCGCGGCATCGGCGGCAGGCGCGGCGGCGGCGACCGGCGTGACCTGCGCCAACGCGCCACCTGAGGCGACCAGCGCCATGACCGCCATGCCGCGCGAGAGTGCAATCGCCAGGGGAGACTTCTTCATTCGGAGGATTCCGGTGCCGGTTAAAACGGAGATTTCTACGGCCGTTTCATGGCACTGGCGTGACGGTTGGCTGTCATCGCGATGACGCATTCAACCGGTACAAGCTTTCGCCAGCGCGCGCGATCCGACGCCGCCCAAACCCGGAGTTTTCCGATGCAACTGCGCTTCAACCCCCTCGCCGCCGTGCTCGCCTCGACCCTGCTGCTGGCCGCCTGCGCCAGCACGCCGGCCGGCAGCGAACGCGAACCCGACGAGAGCGATGACATCCTCGCGCCCACCACCGGCTACACCACGGTCGCCGAAGCGTTCCTGACCGCCAATACGCCGGCCGAGAACACCGATTCGCCGGCCAGCTGGACCGACGCGGCCGGCAAGACCCTGCTGATTGCGACCGCCAAGGACACCCATCGGCTGACCGTGTACGACGGCGACACCGGCGCGCACATCCGCGATATCGGCGGTGAAGGCCTCGCGCTGGGCGAGTTCAATCGTCCCAACGGCATCGCCGTGCTCGACGATCTGCTGTTCGTGGTCGAGCGCGACAACCGCCGGGTGCAGGTGCTGCAGCTGCCGGGCTTCGAATCGCTGGGTGCGTTCGGCCAGGACGAGTTGCGCCAGCCCTACGGGCTCTGGGTTCACCGTCTTGCCGACGGCAGCACCGAAGTGCTGGTCAGCGACAACTACATGTCACCGGCCAACGAAGACCTGCCGCCGCCACTGGCCGAGCTGGACGAGCGGATCAAGCGCTACCGCCTCGACGCCACCGCACTGGCCGATGGCGAGGTCCAGGCGCAACTGGCCGGCATGTTCGGCGACACCACCGCCGCTGGCGCGATCCGGATCGCCGAGTCGCTGCTGGGTGATCCAGCACACGACCGCTTGCTGATCTCGGAAGAAGACCAGGCCGGCGGCACCCTGCTGCGCGAGTACGCGCTGGACGGCAAATTCCGCGGCCGCAACATCGGCGCCGACATGTTCCAGGCGCAGGCCGAGGGCATCGCGCTGTGGCAGTGCAACGACGGCAGCGGCTACTGGATCGCCACCGACCAGTTTGCCGACCGCAGCCTGTTCCACGTGTTCGACCGCATCAGCCTGGAGCACCTGGGCGTGTTCGCCGGCAGCACCGTCGC
>JBOHYC010000390.1:0-5234 GCA_050737755.1 Lysobacter sp. | reverse complement strand
GCTGCCGCTGGCCGGCTCGCTCGGCCTGCTGGCGCTGCCGGACGTTCCGATGGCGCTGGCGACGTTGCTGTGCGTCGATGCGGGCGCGCGCCTGCTGCGCAAGGTCGACGAAAGCACAGCGCTGACGCTGGGCATCGGCCTGGCGATCGGCGCGCTCAGCCACTACCGCGTCATCGCGGTGATCGGGGTGGGCTTCGTGGTGCTGCTGTCGCTGCCTGCGGGGCGGCGCGCGCTGCTCGACCCGCGGGTATGGATCGCGATCGCATTCGGCGCGGCGGCGTGGACGCCGCTGATGGCCTGGAACATGGAGAACGCCGAGGCCGGCAGCCTCAACCGCTTCAACCGCCTGCGTGCGATCACCATCACGGCCGGGCTGTCGCCGGGCTACACCATGGGCGAGGCATTGACGTTCCTGCAGGACACCGTCCGCACCGAGTTGCCCGAGCATGCACAGGTCGACTGGAAGGGCGAGTCGCGCGAGTACCAGAAGGCCGGCGGCGCGGTGCTGCTGACCTTCACCCTGGCGTTGCTGGTGGTCTACCTCGTGCTGGCGGCTCAGTTCGAGAGCTTCATCCACCCGTTCGTGATCATGCTGACGGTGCCGCTGGGCGTGCTTGGCGCGTTGATCGGGCTCGCACTCACAGGAGGAACGCTCAACCTGTTCAGTCAGATCGGCATCGTGATGCTGGTCGGGCTGGCGGCGAAGAACGGCATCCTGATCGTCGAGTTCGCGAACCAGTTGCGCGACGAGGGACGCAGCATCCATGAGGCGATCATTGAATCAGCCGGCGTGCGCCTGCGGCCGATCCTGATGACCTCGATCGCCACCGCAATGGGTGCGGTGCCGCTGGTCGCGGCCGGCGGCCCCGGCTCGGCCAGCCGCGCCACCATCGGCGTGGTGGTGATCTTCGGCGTCGCATTCTCGACCCTGCTGTCGTTGTTCGTCGTACCGGCGTTCTACGTGCTGCTGGCGCGATACACGCGCTCGCCGCATGCGGTCAGCAACGAGCTGGAAAAACTGGAGTCGACGACGCCGCAGGCCGGTGGCCACGCCTGAGTCGGGCGAGGTGCGCGTGCGGCGCGGAAAATCCGGTTAAGGTGCGGGTCTTGTTGCCCGCTCCGAGGAATGTCGCCCCGTGGAAGACCTGATCAACACCCTCAATGGGATCATCTGGAGTCGCGCGCTCATCGTGCTGTGCCTGGGCGCCGGCCTTTACTTCTCGATCCGGACGCGCTTCATGCAGGTGCGTGGTGTCGGCGAGATGATCAGGCTGATGCTCAACAACAAGGCCTCGGTCGCGGGTGTGTCCTCGTTCCAGGCACTGGCGATTTCGCTGTCAGGCCGGGTGGGCATCGGCAACATTGCCGGCGTGGCCACGGCGATCGCGTTTGGCGGGCCCGGTGCGGTGTTCTGGATGTGGGTAATGGCCTTCCTGGGTGCGTCCACCGCCTATGTCGAGTCGACGCTCGCGCAGATCTACAAGGAAAAAGACGACAGCGGCCAGTACCGTGGAGGCCCGGCCTACTACATCGAAAAGGCGATGGGCCAGAAGTGGTACGCGTGGCTGTTTGCCGCAGTCACCATCATCGCCACCGGCTTCCTGCTCCCCGGTGTGCAGGCCAACGGCATCGCCGAAGGCATGAGCAACGCATTCGGCGTTCCACCGGCGGTGACCGCCGCGGTGGTGGTTGTCGCGCTGGGTTTCATCATCTTCGGCGGCGTCAGGCGCATTGCGCGCTTCGCCGAAGTGGTCGTGCCGTTCATGGCGCTGGCCTATATCCTGGTCGCGCTGGTGATCATGTTCCTCAACCACGACAAGCTGCCGGGAATGTTCTCGCTGGTATTCTCGAGTGCTTTCGGGATGCACGCCGGCTTCGGTGCAATGCTTGGCTTGGCGGTGGAATGGGGCGTCAAGCGCGGCATCTACTCGAATGAAGCCGGGCAGGGCACCGGCCCGCACGCCGCAGCAGCGGCCGAAGTCGAACATCCGGCGCAGCAAGGCTACGTGCAGGCATTTTCCGTCTATGTCGACACGCTGCTGGTATGTACCGCGACGGCCTTCATGATCCTGTCCACCGGCATGTACAACGTGGTCGGCAAAGGTGGCGAGATGCTGGTGGAAGCCCTTCCGGGAATCGATGCCGGTCCGGGCTACGCGCAGAGTGCCGTGGAGATGGTGCTGCCCGGCTACGGCGCCGGCTTCGTGGCGATGGCACTGCTGTTTTTCGCCTTCACCACCACACTTGCCTATTACTACATGGCTGAGACCAACGTCGCCTACATCAATCGCAAGGTTCACCGGCCCTGGCTGGTATTTCTTCTGCGGATCGCGCTGCTGGCGGCGGTGACTTTCGGCGCGGTGCGCAGCTCGGGCATGGCGTGGGCGCTGGGCGATATCGGCGTGGGACTGATGGCGTGGCTGAACCTGGTCGCGATCCTGATCCTGCAGCGCCCGGCATTGGCGGCGCTGCGCGACTACGAGGCGCAGAAGGCCGCCGGTGTCGAGCAATACAGCTTCGATCCCGAGGCGCTCAAAATTCGCAATGCGCGGTTCTGGGAGCGCAAGCAGGAGGGGCTCGAGCCGGTGATCCGTGAGGCCGACATCGATGGCGGTACCGGGAGTGACAGCCCCTGATGGCAGTCGATCCCTGGAAAAGTCACCGTGGTCCGGCAGATCGATCGGATCGGCCTTCAGCGCGACCATCGGCGGATCCGGCAACGGCACGGGAACTCCGCCTCTACGGAATCAATGCCGTCCAGGCGATGTTCCATCGTCGTCCGCAGGCGCTTCGCAAGTTGTACCTGGCACAGTCGCGTATCCCTGCGCTGCAGCCGTTGTTGAAATGGTGCGCGGCCAACCGCGTGGGCTATCGCGTGGTCGAAGATGAAGACCTGCGCAAGCTCGCCGCCAGCTCCCATCACGAGGGCGTGGTCGCCGACGTGTTGCGTGAGCCGCCGCGGTCACTGAGCGACTGGCTGGACGCATTGCCGTCCGGTCCGCAATGCGCGATCTGGCTGGACGGTGTCGGCAACCCGCATAACCTCGGGGCGATCCTGCGTTCGGCCGCACACTTCGGCGTCGCCGCGATCCTGCTGCCGCGTGACTCGACACTGGCGCTGTCCGGTGCGGCGGCACGCGTTGCAGAAGGCGGCGCGGAAGCGGTACCGATGGTGCGCCTCGACGACAACGCACCGTCGTTGGTGCGGTTGCGCGAGGCCGGCTTCAGCCTCGCCGCCACCGTAGTCGACGGCGGCGGCGATGTGTTCCAAACCGCCTTGCCCGAGCGACTGGTCTACGTGCTCGGCGCCGAGGGTGAAGGCATGAACCGTGGCTTGGCCGCCGACTGCGACCTGCAGTTGTCGATTCCCGGCAGCGGTGCGGTCGAGAGCCTGAACGTCGCTTCGGCCACCGCGGTGCTGCTAGCGGCGTGGTGGCGGACACCATGAGTGACACGATTGCGTGCTGGAACCGTCACGCCGATTGGCAACCGATAGCGAACAGACTTCACCAACAGGATGCGGAGGCGGTTGCCTCAGCCACCGCACCGCTGCGTGGCTATTGCGATGTCTGCGGTTCCGATAGCGTGTTCGATGGTCTGGATGCGCCGGTGCTTCGCGAATCACTGCAGTGCAGACGCTGCGGCAACAACTCGCGGCAGCGCGCGGCGGCCGTCGTATTAATGGAGGAGCTGCAACATCCAGAGCGGGCCCGGATCTATTGCACGGAGCAGGCGAGCGTGTTCTATCTCGGACTGCGCCGGCGTGTCGGCCGGCTGCTGGGGAGCGAGTATGGCATCGCCCTTCGCCAGCGGCTTCGACTGACGGCATGGCTCTGGCGTCACGGTGTTCCGGCCTGGCTGCGATGCGAGGACGTTACGGCGCTGCGGTTTTCTGACAAAAGCCTGGATGCGATCGTGAGCCTCGATGTGCTCGAGCATGTTCCGGATTACCCGACAGCCCTGCGGGAGTTCTTCCGGGTACTCAAGCCGGGTGGCATGTTCGTGCTGACCATTCCCTTTCACGACCACGATCCCGTCAGTCGGCAGATAGCATGGCCCGATTCGGATGGGGAGGTTACGCATCTCGGCGAACCGGAATATCACGGCGATCCGCTGAGCGGTGGCGTGATCTGCTTCCACCACTTTGGGTGGGACCTCTTGTCGGTGATGGAAGAGATTGGCTTCACCGGGGTCGTCGCATGTCGGGTTCGCGACTTTGCACGGGGGTTACCGCAAGGTCAGTGGGTATTGCGGGCCAGGCGCTAGCTACTCAAACCCCTGTCCCGGCTGGCGCCGCCATCGGCAGTTGGGCGCACACGCAGGTTCCACCGTGGTTGCCACGGCGCATTTCCAGCGTGCCACCCAATTGCTCGGCGCGTTCGCGCATCGTCACCAGACCGAGGCCCTGCGTCCGGCGGGGGTCGAAGCCTGCCCCGTCGTCCTCGACGCGCAGTTCCAGCACGTCGCCGTCGATCGCCAGCGTTACTTCCACCCGGCTCGCGTTGGCGTGCCGGATGACGTTGGTCAGTGCTTCCTGCGCGATCCGGAAACAGGCCAGCTCGACCGCGGGTGCGGGGCGCTGCGGCAACGGCTGCAGCGACAGCACCAGTTCGGGTGAGTTGTTGCGGAACAGGGTTCCGGCTTGCCAGCGCAACGCGGACTCCAGCCCGAGGGCATCGAGCTGCGGCGGCCGCAACAGCAGCGACAGATTGCGTAGCTTGATTACGGTCTGGTCGGCTATATCGGAAATCTCGGCGATGGTGGCGCCGCGCCGCGCATCGTCCTCGTCGTCCAGCGCCTGCGCGCACAGTTTGATGGCGGTGATCGCCTGGCCGATGTCGTCGTGCAACTCGCGCGACAACGCGCTGCGCTCGTCTTCCTGCAGACGGATGATGCGGCGGGTCATCGCCTGCAGCTCGGCCTTCTGCTGGTGCACGGTCTGCTCGTTGCCGCGCACGGTTCGGCGGCACAGCACTTCGTAGCAGATCGCCGCGCCGGCCAGCGCCGCAACCAGTGCGATCAGGGCCATCAGCAACAGGGATGAGGTAAGCGGCATGGCACCCAGTGTGTCAAAAAAATCCCCGCCACAGGGGCGGGGACGAAAGGAGACGGGTGGTGGGTCAGAACAGCTCGACGCTGCCGGCATCCATCGATTGCTGCATCACCGGCTTGTGCGGTGGCCGCTCCCATTCGCTGCGCATCTGGCCGATGCGCTGGACCAGGCGCTTCAGCGC
>JBOHYC010000389.1:0-1737 GCA_050737755.1 Lysobacter sp. | reverse complement strand
CTGCGCAGGGCGAGGTCGAAGTAGTAGCCGAACATGGCGGGCCTCCTAGGCGGTGGTCGGCGAGGTGGCGCGGCGCAGGCCTTGCTCGACCGAGATGTCGGTCGCCATGCCGTCGACGATGTGCACGTTGCGCTGCGCGCGCGCGGCCAGTTCGGGGTCGTGGGTAACCATCACGATCGTGGTGCCCTCGGCGTTGATCTGCTCGAGCATTTCCAGCACGCCGCGGGCCATCTGCGAGTCGAGGTTGCCGGTCGGTTCATCGGCCAGCAGCAAACGAGGGCTGCCGGCCAGCGCGCGGGCGATCGCGGCGCGTTGCTGCTGGCCGCCGGACAGTTCGGCCGGGTAGTGCTTCATCCGCGAACCCAGGCCGACGCGTGCCAGTGAATCCTCGATGCGCTGTTTGCGATCGGACGCCGACATGCCGCGGTAGCGCAGCGGCACGTCGACGTTGTCGAACAGGTTCAGGTCGGGGATCAGATTGAAGCTCTGGAAGATGAAGCCGATCTTCTGGTTGCGCAGGCGCGAACGGGCGTCGTCCGACAGGCTGGACACATCCTCGCCATCGAGCTTGTAGGTGCCGCCGGTGAAGGATTCCAGCAACCCGGCGATGTTGAGGAAGGTGGTCTTGCCCGAACCCGACGGCCCGGTGACGGCGACGAACTCGCCTTCGCGCACGTGCAGGTCGAGCGAGCGCAGCGCGTGCGTCTCGACCAGTTCGGTGCGGTAGACCTTGGTAACGGCTTGCATGTGCAGCATGTTTGGCTCCGGTATGGCGCGTTCGGGAAAAAGTGGGTGGGGCCTGGCGAACCGCGCTAGCGGATGCGGAAGCCGGTCGACGCTGGCGGCGTGGGCAGGTAGCTGTCCGGCTGCGTGCGCGTCGCGACGGTCGCGTTGGCGCTGTCGCCAGCGACGATGTCGGCCAGCGAGGCGTCGAACGCGAACAGCTCCGACAGGCGCAGCGGCACGGCGTCGGCCAGGTCCTGCGAGGTCCAGTTGAGCTGGTCGGGGAAGGGCGAGCGGGTGTTCATGGTCAGTCTCCTGATATCCGGACTTCGGGGGCATCGCCGAACTGGTCGCTGCCGGAGACGACCACCCGGTCGCCGGCCTGCAGGCCTTCGAGGATCTCGACTGCGCCCAGGCTGCTGACGCCGGTGCGGATCTGCCTCAACACGGCGGTGCCGTCGTCGAACACGTAGGCGCGGGTGCCGCCGCCCTGTTCGAGGAACGGCCCGCGTTCGACCTGCAGAACGTCCTCGCGGGTGTCGAGCAGGATCCGTGCGCGCATGCGCTGGTTCTGGCGCAGGCCCGGTGGCTGCTTGTCGGTGAAGCGCAGGCGGCCGGTGACTTCGCCGTTGACCACTTCAGGCGACACCGCCGAGACCTTGGCCGCGTACTCGCCGCGTCCGCCCGACAGCTGCGCCGGCATGCCGATCGCGAGGTCGCGGGCGAAGCTCTCGGGCACCTTTATCTCGACTTCGAACCGGGTCAGGTCGACCACGCCGAGCACCGGCGTGTTGGCGGCGACATTGGCGCGCTGGTCGACCAGCACCTGGCCGACCTGGCCGTCGAATGGTGCGCGCAGGGTCAGCGCGTCGACCTGGCGCTGCAACTCGTTGACGACCGCACGCTGGCGGTCGGCGAGCAGCTGCTTGTTGCGGCTGTCGAGCCCGGCGCCTTTTCCCTGCAAGGTGAACTCGCGGCGGGCGTGCGCGAGGCCGAGTTCGGCCTTTTTCAGCT
>JBOHYC010000388.1:0-1854 GCA_050737755.1 Lysobacter sp. | reverse complement strand
CTGGTGCTCAAGACCTGCTTCCTCAAGAAGGGATGAGTCCATGGACAGCAGCGAGGCCGGGGTGCATCCGGCCGACAGTGGCCCCGGCGAGGAATTCGCCAACGCGTTGACCCACGGGCTGGGTGCGGTGGCGGCGCTGGCGGGCGGGGCGTTGCTGATCACCCTGGCCGCGCTGCACGGTGATGGCTGGCAACTGGCCGGGGCGATCGTCTTCGGCGCGTCGCTGCTGCTGCTGTATGTCGCCTCGACGCTTTACCACGCGATCGCGCAGCCGCTGGCCAAGGCGCGGCTGAAGGTCTTCGACCACTGCGCGATCTACGTGCTGATCGCGGGCACCTATACGCCATTCACGCTGATCGGCCTGCGCGGGCCGTGGGGCTGGGGGTTGTTCGCGGCGATCTGGACGCTGGCGGTGGCCGGTGTGGTGTTCAAGCTGTACTTCACCGGGCGCTTCAAGCGGCTGTCGACGCTGATCTACCTCGCGATGGGCTGGCTGGTGCTGGTCGCGATCAAGCCGTTGCTGGAGGCGCTGGACGACTGGACGCTTGGCTGGCTGCTGGCCGGCGGCGCCTGTTACACCCTCGGCACAGTGTTCTACCACCGGCCATCATTGCGGTATTCGCACGCAATCTGGCACCTGTTCGTGGTGGCGGGAAGCGTCTGTCACTACGTTGCGGTGATGGCCCAAGTGGTTTGAACCGTCATCTACAACGCGCCGGGAGCCTGCGTCGGACGCGGGCTCCCGGACGGAGCGTTGCACTCAGGCGGCGGGCGCCACGCGGCCGTCGTTGAGTTCGGTTTCCGACGCTTCGCGTACATCGGCGACTTCCACCGCGAAGTGCAGGTTCTGGCCGGCCAACGGGTGGTTGCCGTCGACGATGACCTGCTCCGGCTCGACCTTGGTCACGGTCACCAGTAGCGGTCCCTGCGGGGTGCGGGCCTCGAACTGCATGCCCGGCTGCACCGATTCCACGCCCTCGAAGGCGCTGCGCGGCACGGTCTGGATCAGCCCGTCGTGGCGCGGCCCGTAGCCTTGCTCGGGCGCCACGTCGGCGTTGAGGCTGTCGCCGGCCTTCTTGCCGAGCAGTGCCTTCTCCAGGCCGGGAATGATGTTGCCGGCGCCGTGCAGGTAGGTCAGCGGGGCGTCGGTGGGCGACTTGTCGATCACTTCGCCGGCATCGTTGGTCAGGGTGTAATGGATTGCGGCGACACGCCGCTCGGCGATCTCCATGGGAAGCCTCTTGGTGATGGGATTGGGGAGGGTGGATACGCCGGTGGATTCACGGCGATGCTGAAATGGTGCGGGGCCCAGCCTAGGAAAGTTGCCCGGCGAGTGCAAGCTTGGGCCACAATGACGGTGGTCAGCCGCATGCCCGGCCGCATCGATCATTCCCGCGGAAGCGCACGGAGGTTTCGGCATGAACTTCAAGGAACAGAGACGGTTTGCACGGCTTCTCGGCGCGGCCGGTCTGCTGCTCGCGCTGGGCGCGTGCGCGAGCCTGGCGGGTCGACCGGCGCCGCTGGATTACGCAGCGATGATGGCGGTGGCCCAGGCCCATGCGGAAGCCGGGCAGGCCGAGGCGGCGGTGACGGCTTTGACGCAGGCCGCGGAGCTGGAACCGGCGCACAAGGAGCCATGGCTGCGGATCGCGGAGCTACGGGCTGCACAGGGCCGCCACGTCGATGCGCTGGCGGCGGCCGAACAGGTGCTGCGCCGGGACCCGGCCGATGGCGCCGCGTATGAAATCACCATCGCCAGTGGCCTGCGGGTGGCCCAGCGCACGCTTGAGCGGCTGCGCGGGTCTGCACAGCCGCCGGACGATGCCCGCCGTGCGCAGGCGCAGATGATCGCGG
>JBOHYC010000387.1:0-5098 GCA_050737755.1 Lysobacter sp. | reverse complement strand
CCTCATGGTTGGCCCAGTCGGTGAAGACCTTGAACTCGCAACCCTTGACCAGCGCGGCGATGTCGGTGAATTCCATGTCGATCCGCAGGTCCGGCTTGTCCGACCCGTAGCGGCGCATCGCCTCGGCATAGGTCATGCGCGGGAACTCGCCGAGCTCCACCTCCATCACCTCGCGGAATACCTCGCGGATCATCGTCTCGGTGGCGTCCTGCACGTCCCGCTCTTCGACCCACGCAAACTCCATGTCGAGCTGGGTGAATTCAAGCTGGCGATCGGCACGCAGCGCCTCGTCGCGGAAGCAGCGGGCGATCTGGTAGTAGCGATCGAAGCCCGCCATCATCAGGATCTGCTTGAACAGCTGCGGGCTCTGCGGCAACGCGTAGAACTCACCGGGATGCATCCGCGCCGGCACCAGGAAGTCGCGGGCGCCCTCGGGCGTGGCCTTGGTCAGGATCGGGGTCTCGATGTCCTGGAAGTCGCGCGCATCCAGCCAGCGGCGCAACGCTGCGACCAGCCGGGTGCGGATGCGCATCCGGCGCTGCATCACCGGGGTACGCAGGTCGAGGTAGCGGTACTTGAGGCGGATATCCTCGCCCGGGTTCTCGTGGGCGTGGAACGGCAGCGGCTCGGCCTTGTTGAGGACCTCGATGCCGGTGGCGACCACTTCGACCTGGCCGGTCCTGATCTTGTTGTTGACCGACTCGCGCTTGCGCACCACGCCGGTGACGCGCAGGCAGTCCTCGTAGCCGACCTGGGCGGCAGTGGCGATGACCGCCGCGTTGCCTTCGGCATCCGACGGCTCGGCGACGATCTGGACGATGCCTTCGTGGTCGCGCAGGTCGATGAAGCACAGGCCGCCGAGGTCGCGGGCGACGTCGGCCCAGCCGCACAGGGTGACGGTCTGGCCGATCAGCGACTCGTCGATGAGTCCGCAGAAATGGGTACGCATGGGGGCTCCGGGGGCGAACGATCGGCGGCGGGCGCCGGAAAGCCCGTTAGTTTAGCGGGCTTCGGATGGAGGGACTTTCCGGTTCCCGAACCTGTGGTTGGGCAACTGGCTGGTTGCAGCCCCGGGAGGTTTTTGGCCTTCGGGTGGTGAACTCGCGGACTACAGGTCCGGGGGATCAAGGACTTCGGGATGGGCGACGCCCGATGTGGATGCTGCTCCCCGGTTCGGTCAGGGCTTCCTGCCCTGACTCACCGTCGCAGCACCCACACCGGACGCCGCTTGGCCATTCGAGTGCCTGTCTCCTCGGTGTTCGCACCCCGCAGTCATGCACCACCATGCAATCGGCCAGCAGCGGTGCCTTGGGCTCTTAGTCACAGCGAAGCGGCGGGAATCGGAGGGGACGTGGGTGGAGGGGGTAGTGCGGAAAGCCGGCCATGGATGGCCGGCGGCCCCGAGTCAGGGCAGGACGCCCTGACCGAGGGGAGTAGCCCTACCCCCTTCGCCCGCGGCCCCGCGACACTCCCGCCTAATGCGCCCTTCAGGCAGCCGGCTTCGGCCCACTCTTGGCAGGCTTCGCCGCATCAACTTTCGTAGCCCCGCTTTTGCCAGCATCGACTTTGTCGGACTTATCCCCACCCGACTTCTCCGCCCCGCCATCACCGGCCAGGTTGCGCTTCTTGTCGCCGTCCTTCTTGAAGTCGGTCTCGTACCAGCCGCCGCCGGCAAGGCGGAACTGCGGCGCGGTCAGCTGCCGGCGGATCTGCGATTCGCCGCACTCCGGACATTCGACGGGATCGGCATCGGACAACTTCTGCAGGCGGTCGAAACTGTGGCCGCAGGCGGCACACTCAAAAGCATAGATCGGCATTTTCGGGATTCACGCAGGCGACAACAGGTTCGCGGAGTGTGGGGCTCGCCGGCCGGGTTTCAAGCACCGCGTGCCTACTGCAGCTGTCCCACCCCCGAAAAAATCGCGTCGGGAAAGCCATGTTTTCCATTGATTTCAGCATGTTAAGTTTGCTCCAGCGCCTTTGGCATTACGGGAGCCGACCACGTTGGACGATTTGCGCGTTTACCGGATCGATGCCTTCACCACCGAGCCAGGCCGGGGCAACCCGGCTGGCGTCGTCACCAATGCCGCCGGGCTGGACGACGCGCGCATGCAGGCGATCGCGCAGGAACTCGGCTTCTCCGAGACCGCCTTCGCGCTGCCCGCCAGGGGTGACGACCATGACCTGCAACTGCGCTTCTTCACACCGACCACCGAGGTTCCCGTCTGTGGCCACGCCACCGTCGGCGCGCATTTCGCGCTCGCGATGGAAGGCGGGCCGGTCGGACGACGACGCCAGCTGACCGGCGCCGGCGTGCAGATGGTCGATGTGATCCGAAGCGGCGACGACCACGTCATCCGGATCGAGCAAAACGCTCCGGTGTTCCAACCGCCGCTACGACCGGAACTGGTGCGCGACGTGATGGCGGCGCTCGGGGTGACCGCCGCCGACCTCGACTTCCACTGCCCGTTGCAGTTCGTCGGCACCGGCCACGGCAAGCTTCTGATCGGACTGGAAACGCGCGCACGCCTGACCGCGCTGCAACCCGACCTGGCGCGCCTGGCCGAGCTGAGCCCGGCAGTCGGCAGCAACGGCTACTTCGTCTTCACCCTGGAAACCGAGGAGGACGACGATGCGTTCTGCCACGGTCGCATGTTCGCGCCGGCGATCGGAGTCGACGAGGACCCGGTGACCGGCAATGCCAACGGCCCGCTGGGCGCCTACCTGGTCCGGTACGGACTGCTGCCCGCGTCGACCGACGGACGGGTCGGTTTCCGCGCGCGTCAGCAGGCTGCCAGCGGGCGTGGTGGCTTCGTAGATGTCGAAGTCCGGGTGGAACAGGGCGAGCCGGTCGGCGTGGCGATCATCGGCCACGCCGTGCTCGGCTCCCACGTCACCCCGCTGGAACCGCACCGGGCCTGATGGTCAGCCAGTGATGCGCGGCGCTTGCCGGGTCGGCGGTGGTGGCCGCGGCGCCTCGTCCTCGGCACGCATGCGGTCTTCCGGGTGCGACCCGGGACGGTCGTCGACCAGGTCGACATCGAACGGCGCGCGCAACAGCAGCGACGGCAGCATCGTGTTCAACACGGTGTAGAGGATCAGCGCGCCGAACAGCACCCCGGGCAGGTCGAAGCGCGCGTGCAGGATGTTGGCCAGCACCAGCGTGAAAACCAGCGTCGGCGCCAGCGCGACCGAGACCTTGAAGCTGCTGCCACGCTCCTCGCGGAACATCAGGCGGCGCTGCAGCCAGATCATTCCCACCCGCAGCGGCAACAGCACCAGCGTGATCATCACGCCCAGCCCGGCCGCCTCCCAGGTCAGCGCGTCACGCGAAATCCCGGTACCGGCGTGGAAGAAATAGAACGGCACGAAGAACGTCGCGAACAACCGCAGCGCGTGCATGTTGTCGTCGGAGGCCAGCCGCGGCATCCGCAACCGCAACATGCGCGCGACCAGTCCGGCGATGAACGCACCGACCAGGTAGTACACGCCCAGCTTGTAGGTGATGAACGCGGCGACCATGCCGACCATCACCAGCAGCGAGAACTCCGAACCCGGGGCATGCGGCACCACCCAGCGCCCGAGCGCGATGAACAGCAGCGGCAGTCCGACGATCATCGCCAGCATCACCAGCGACGACGTGGCCAGCTCCATCGGATCGCCGGCCTGCAGCACCACGAACAGCGCCGCCAGCGCGAGCAACTCGCCGGCGATCGCCTTGCTGGTCACCCAGAACCGCTCCTCCTCGTCCAGGCCGAGCCGCTCCAGCGTATCGAGGATGAAGCCGGTCGACGGCGTCAAAAGGGCCAGCGCAACCAGCGCCGCGGCCTGCCAGGACAGGTCGAGGTAGCGCCACGCCAGCCAGCCCACCCCGGCCAGCGTGAGTACCCGGATGCCGAGATGCACAGTCAGCCGGCCCACGCCCTTGCGCAGCGCGGCCAGGTCGACTTCGAGGCCGGCGAACAGGAACAGCGAGGAGATGCCGAGCGTCGACAGCAGCACGATCACCGGGTCGTGGACCCGGTCGCCGAACGCCAGCATCGCGCCGACGCCCAACACCAGGCAGGTGATCGGCGCCGGCAGCTTGAAGCGCTGCAGCGCTCGGGGGATGACCAGCAGGCCGAAGATCAGCAGCAGGTAGATCAGTTCGTTGTTCATGCGGCCCGGCCCGTGCGTTCGCGGCATGGTCGATGCAAACGGGCTTGGCAGGCAAGCCCGTCCATGCGCTTCGATGGCGGCGCCGCGAATATGTGCGGTCTTCATGCGCGCGCGATACGCTGCCCTCGACTTCCCCCGCGAGGAACCGCCCGTGTCCGACAACCGCCGTCCCAGTCTTACCCTCCTGATTTCCGCCGTGCTGCTTGCGGCCGGGTTCGCGCTGGCCGGCTGGTTCGCCGCGCAGGGCATGGCGCGACTCAAGACCGCCGACCGCTACGTCACCGTCAAGGGTTCGGCCGAGAAGATCGTCGAGGCCGACCGGGTGGTCTGGCCGTTGCCGCACACCGTCGGCGGCAACGACCTGGCACAGGTCCAGCAACAGCTCGACACCAATACCGCGGCGATCCGCAAGTTCTTCGTCGATGCGGGGTTCAAGGCCGACGACATCGTGGTCTCGCCGCCTCGGCTGGAAGACCGCTGGGCCTATGCCTACGGCGACAGCCGGCCGCCGGAACGCTACCGCTACTCCACCACCGTCAGCCTGCGCACCACCGACGTCGCCAAGGCGCTCAGCGTGCTTCGCCGCAGTGGCGAGCTGGTCGCCCAGGGCGTGATGATCGGCGAAGGCAGCGCGCCGGACTTCGACTACACCAAGCTCAACGACATCAAGCCGGCGTTGATCGCCGAGGCCACCGCCGCCGCGCGCGACTCGGCGGTGCAGTTCGCCAAGGACTCCGACTCGCGCCTGGGCGGCATCCGCAGTGCAAACCAGGGCCAGGTGAGCATCAGCGATCGCGACCAGAGCAGCCCGCAGGTCAAGCGCGTGCGCGTGGTGACGACGGTGGAGTATTTCCTGCGCGATTGAGGCGGGCGTCCGCGGCTGTTTATGCCCCCAAATACGCCCCGCCCTTTGTAGGAGCGACGTAAGTCGCGAACGCGC
>JBOHYC010000386.1:0-3630 GCA_050737755.1 Lysobacter sp. | reverse complement strand
CGCCATCGTCCGCGCGATGTGGCTGCGCAGGAACTCGGGGCTGCGGAAGTCGGGCGTCGGCGGAATCACGGGTGGGTTCATGCGGCGGCCTGCAGCAGTCGGTCGATGTCGTCGGGTCCGGGCATTGCCGCAAACGCGCCATTGCGGGTGGTCGCCAGCGCGCCGGCGGCGGCGGCGAAACGCAACGCGTCGTCGAACGCGTCGCGGTATTCGAGGAACTCGGCGAACGTGCCCGCGCGGACGTTGCGCGACACCAGCTGCTGCAGCAGCGCACCGACGAAGGCGTCGCCGGCGCCGGTGGTGTCGACCGCGGTGACCGGGAACGTCGCCGCGTTGCCACTGTGCTTGCGGGTAAACCAGCGGATCGGCGCGGCGCCATCGGTGATGACGACACAGCGCGTGCGTTGTCGCAGCAGCCGTTCGATCACGCCGTCCTCGCCGCCCGAACCGGCCGCGAGGAACTCCAGCTCCTGCCGGCTCAGCTTGACCAGGTCGGCCTCGAACAGCGCGCGCCAAGCCTGCGCCTGCGGATCGACCTCGGCTGGCCACAGCGAGGGCCGCAGGTTGAGGTCCATGCTGACCAGCGCACCGGCGTTGCGGGCGCGGCGCATGCCGGCCAGCGTGGTGTCGGCGATGCGCGGCTCGGTCAGGCTGTTGGAGCAGACGTGGAACGCCGCGACGCGCTCGAAGCAGCGGTCGTCGAAATCACCCTCGCGGAACAGCAGGTCGGCCGACGGCGGCCGGTAGAAACTGAAGCTGCGCTCGCCGTCGGCATCCAGCGAGACGAACGCGAGCGCGGTCTTGGCCTGATCGGTGCGTCGCACGTAATCGGTATCGACGCCGGAACCCCGCAGCTGTGCCAGCAGCATGTCGCCGAACATGTCCTGCCCGAGCATGCCGACGAAGCAGGCATGCCCGCCGAGCCGGGCCGCGGCGACCGCGACGTTGGCCGGCGCGCCTCCGGCGTACTCGACGAACTGGCGCGGCGCACCGGGCGTGGAGGGTGGTTGCGCGAGCAGGTCGACCAGCGCTTCGCCGAAGCAGACGATGGCGTTGCGGTCGCGCTTGCGGGGCGTCGCGCTCATGCTTGTTTCTCCGGTGCCGATGCGTCGACGTGACTGCTGCTGTCGCGCACCACCAGCCGCGCCGGGGCGACGGTGCGGGCGGGAGCGGCGTCGGGGTGTTGCAGGCGGTGCAGGACCAGCGCCGCGGCCTGGCGACCGCGTGCACGCGGGTCGGCGGCGATGGTCGTCAGCGGCGGCGCACTGACCGCGGCCTCGGGGATATCGTCGAAACCGACCACCGCGAAATCCTGGCCGGCGCGGCGCCCGCGTGCGGTAAGCCCGGCAACCAGCCCGAGCGCGACCGCGTCGTTGTAGCAGACCGCCGCCGTGGGAGCCGGATCGCGCACGAACAGCGCGCCGACCTGCCGCGCGGCCTCCAGCCGGGTCGGCGCGGACTCGACCAGCCATTGCGGTTCGGGCGTGATGCCGGCCTGCGCGAGCGCCTCGCGATAGCCGTCGCGACGCTGGCGGCAGGAGCTGGAATCGCGATGACCGCCGTAGAACGCGATGCGCCGATGGCCGAGTCCGATCAGATGCTCCGTCGCCAGCCGCGCGCCGTTGTGGTTGTCGAGCTCGAGGAAATCCCAGCCGGCATCCAGCTCGCGGTTGAACACCAGCACCGGCGTGCGCGGCCCGACCAGCGCGTGCAGCCGCGCCGCGTCGCTGCCCTCGGCCGGCGACAGGATGATCCCGGCCGGGTCGTGCTCCAGCAGCGAGGCGAGCACCGCCTGCTGGCGCTCGACCGATTCGCCGGTGCTGCCGAGCAAGGTCACGTAGCCGGCCTCGGCCAGCGCCTCGTCCACGCCGGAGGCGAACTCGGCGAAGAACGGGTTGGACAGGTCGTTGATCACCAGCGCCACCGCCGACGACACGTTGCGCCGCAGGTTGGCCGCGCCGCGGTTATAGACGTAGCCCTGCCGCTTGAGCTCGGCCTCGACCCGCGCGCGGGTGTCGGCGTGGACCAGCGGGCTGCCGCGCAGGACCAGCGACACCGTCGCCCGCGACAGCCCGCAGGCCTTGGCGATGTCGGTCAGGGTCACGCGGCGGCGTGGGATCGGGGTCATTGCGGCGAATTCATGCGGGCTTTGGATCGATCCAATTCGCGACATCCTGCCGCTTCACCGCATCCGGCGCATTTTGCATCGCAGCATGTGGCGGCATCGCCGCGATGGTAGCGTCGCCGACATTGTCACGATCCAAATCCAGCAGACACCGGAGCCGAACCCGATGAAAACCCTCTCCTCCCGCGCTCGCCGGATCCGGGTCTGGCGCAAGGCCTGGCCACTGCTGTGCGCCTCGATGATCGCCGGCTCCGCGATCGCCGCGCCGGCCGGCGCGCGCAGCGGCTTCGATTCGGTCGACCCGTTCATCGGCACCGGCGGCGAAGGCCATACCTTCCCCGGCGCGGTGGTGCCGTTCGGCATGATCCAGCTGAGCCCCGACACCCGGATCCAGCCGCGCAAGGACGCCTACGACTGGGCCGCCGGCTACCGGTATGACGACAGCACGATCATCGGTTTCTCGCACACGCACTTTTCCGGCACCGGCCATTCCGATCTCGGCGACGTGCTGCTGATGCCGATCGCCGGCGAGGTCAAGCTCGAACGCGGCGACGTCGACAAGCCCGGCAGCGGCTACCACTCGCGCTTCAAGCACGACGACGAAGTCGCCCAGCCCGGCTACTACGCGGTCACCCTTGACGACTACGGCATCCGCGCCGAACTGACCGCGACCGAGCGCGTCGGCGTGCACCGCTACACCTTTCCCGCTGGCAAGCCCGCGCACGTGCTGGTCGACCTGCGCACCAGCATGTACGACTACCCCGGCAAGACCCTGTGGTCGCGCATGCGGCTGCGCGAGGACGGCACCGTCACCGGCGTGCGCGAGACCCGCGGCTGGGCGCCGGGCCGACAGCTGTACTTCGCGATGCGTTTCTCGCAACCGCTCAGCGGCCACGCGCTGCACGACACCGAACAGGACATCGCCTACAAGGGTTTCGCGACGCCCGGCCACCAGGACCCGCGCCAGCGCGCGCAGATCGAGGGGCGCGAGCTGGTCGGCGCATTCGACTTTGGCGACACCGAACAGTTGGTGGTGAAAGTCTCGATCTCCTCGGTCAGCGAGGACAACGCGATCGCCAACCTCGAAGCCGAGGTCCCGGGCTGGAACTTCGACCGCGTCCGCACCGCCGCGCGCGCCAGCTGGACCGAAGCGCTGTCGGCAATCGAGGTCGACGCCCCCGACGACGACCGCACCGCGTTCTACACCGCGCTGTACCACACGCTGATGGCGCCGAGCCTGTTCATGGACAGCGACGGCCGCTACCGCGGGCCCGACAACGCCGTGCACACCGCCGACGGCTTCCGCCACCACTCCACGTTCTCACTGTGGGACACCTACCGCGCACTGCATCCGCTGCTGACCCTGGTGCAGCCGGAACAGCGCAACAGCGACTTCATCAACTCGATGCTCGCCCACCGCCGCCACAGCCCGTACGGGATCCTGCCGGTGTGGTCGTTCCACGGGCTGGAGACCTGGACCATGGTCGGCTACCACGCGGTGCCGG
>JBOHYC010000385.1:0-10045 GCA_050737755.1 Lysobacter sp. | reverse complement strand
ATGGCCGCGGCGATCGGCGCGGGCATGCCGGTGACCGAGGCGCGCGGCTCGATGGTGGTCGACATCGGCGGCGGCACCACCGAGGTCGCGGTGATCGCGCTCAACGGCGTCGTCTACTCCGCCTCGGTGCGGATTGGTGGCGACCGTTTCGACGAGTCGATCATCGCCTACGTGCGCCGCACCTACGGCACCCTGATCGGCGAGGCCACGGCCGAGCGGATCAAGCACGAGATCGGTTGCGCCTACCCGCAGGACGAGCAGCGCTCGGTGGAAATCTCCGGCCGCAACCTTGCCGAGGGCGTGCCGAAGATGATCACCCTGCATTCCAACGAGGTGCTCGACGCGCTGCGCGAGCCGCTGGCCGGCATCGTCACCGCAATCCGGCTGGCGCTGGAGCAGACCCCGCCGGAGCTGTGCGCCGACGTCGCCGAGCGCGGCATCGTGCTGACGGGCGGTGGGGCACTGTTGTGCGACCTGGACCGCCTGATCAGCGAGGAGACCGGCCTGCACGTGCAGGTCGCCGACGATCCGCTGACCTGCGTCGCCCGCGGCGGTGGCCGTGCGCTGGAACTGGTCGACATGCACGGCAACGAGTTCTTCGCGCCCGAGTAATGCACTGACCGGGGCACCGCCCCGTCCCGAAGTTTCCCGCTCCACAACCAGCAGCCACCCGACCGCCACCTCGTGCCCTCCTACGCCGGTCCCACCACGCCCAACCGAGGCGGCGATGTCGCCGGGACCCTGCGCCTGCTGGCCTACCTGGCGCTGGCGGTGGTGCTGATCGTGCTCGACCATCGTGGCGGCTGGCTCAACCAGGCCCGCAAACAGGCGTCGCTGGTCGTGCAACCGCTGTGGATGGTCGCCGGCTGGCCGGGCCGGATCGCCAAGACGCTGTACGACGACGCCGGCACGCTCAGCCAGTTGACCGAAGAGAACGAGCGCCTGCGCAACGACCTGCTGGTCAACAGCGCCCGCATCGCCCGCCTGCAGACCCTCGACGCCGACAACACCCGCCTGCGCGCGCTGCTCGGTGCCGCCCGTCGCGGCAACCTCGACGTGCAACTGGCGCCGATCCTTGATGTCGACCTCGACCCGACCCGCCAGCGGCTGGTGCTCGATGCCGGCGCCAACGACGGCGTACGGGCCGGCCAGAGCGTGATCGATGCCGGCGGCGTGGTCGGGCAGGTCATCCAGGTCACGCCGATGCACGCCACCGTGCTGCTGCTGACCGACCCGTCGCACGCGGTCCCGGTCGCGGTTGCGCGCAGCGGCGTGCGGCTGGTCGCTTACGGTGACGGTCGCAGCGACGTGTTGCGCTTGCCGAGCATCCCGTTGTCCAGCGACATCCTGGTCGGCGACCGGATCGTCACCTCGGGACTGGGTGGGCGCTTTCCGGCCGGCTTCCCGGTCGGCACGATCATCTCGCTGCAGCCCGATGACAGCCGTGCGTTCCTGATGGGTGAAGTGCGCCCGGCCGCGCAACTCGACCGCGGCCGCGACGTGCTGTTGCTGCGCACCCTGCCGGCGCGACCGCCGGTCGGCAATGCCGAGGCCGTGCCGGTCGATGACCCCGCGAATGCGGCGACCGGCGACGCGCCGGCGAATCCCGCTCCGACGACGCCCACGGAGGCGATGCCCGCGCCAACCGACCCGCCACCTGCCGACCCGCAGGCCGGAGGCACCCGGTGAGCCGCCCGCGCCCGTCATGGTTGATGCCGACCAGCGTGATCCTTGCGCTGATACTCGGCCTGTTGCCGCTGCCGCCGGAGCTGCAGCCGCTGCGGCCGTACTGGCTGGCGCTGGTGGTGGCGTACTGGGTGATCGAGGACCCCGACCGCTTCGGCCTGGGGTTCGCCTTCATCGTCGGCGTGATCGCCGACCTCGCGTTTGGCAGCCTGCTTGGCGAACAGGCCCTGCGGCTGGTGGTGATGGCTTTCATCCTGCAGCGTTTCCGCGCGCGCCTGCGCTTTTTCCCGGTGCTGCAGCAGTCGCTCGCGATCGGCGGCCTGCTGCTGAATGACCGCATCGTGGTCGCCGCGATCCACGTCGCCCTCGGCATTCCGTCGCTCCCGCCGCTGGCCTGGCTGGCGCCGTTGCTGGGGATGCTGCTGTGGGTGCCGGTGTTCCTGCTGCTGGACGCGTTGCGCCTGGGTCACTGGCGGAGGCGCTGAGTGGTCCGCCGCACGCGCCGCCTGCTGAAGAACACCGCCGCCGAAGCCGACCAGTTCCGCCGCCGGGCGCTGTTGGCATTCGCCGGGGTGGTGCTGGCGCTGGGCGGGCTGTCGTTGTGGTACTTCCGGCTGCAGGTCTGGCAGTACGACGACTACGCACTGCGCTCGGAGCAGAACCGGATCAAGCTGCGGCCGGTGGTGCCGGGGCGCGGGCTGATATACGACCGCAAGGGCCGGATCCTGGCCGACAACGTTCCGGCGTTCCGGCTCGAGGTGACCCCGAACGAGGCCGGTGATCCCAGCGGTTGGTTGCCGTCGCTGGGTCGACTGGTCGAGCTGTCACCGGACGAGATCGCCGACTTCCAGGAGACCCGCAAGGTCACCCGCGGCTTCAAGCCGATCCCGTTGAAGATGCGCCTGACTCCGGACGAGGTCGCGCGGTTCGCGGTCGACCGTTGGCGTTACCCGGGCGTCGAGGTGGTGTCTTACCTCAACCGCCGTTACCTGTACGGACCGTTGCTGGCACACGAGATCGGTTACGTCAGCCGGGTCGATGCTGGCGATGTCGAGGAGATGGGCGAGGACATCGCCAATTTCAGCCACACCGGCAAGACCGGGCTGGAGCGCTCCTACGAGAGCGCGCTGCGCGGCAAGATCGGCTTCGAGCGGGTAGAGACCAATGTCGATGGCCGGCCGCTGGGCGTGGTCGGGCGGGTGCCGGCGACACCGGGCGCGGACCTGCGGCTGTCGATCGACCTCGACCTGCAGCGCGCAATGGTGGCGGCGTTCGGCGATGCCGACGGCTCGGCGGTCGCGATCGATCCGAAGACCGGGCAGGTGCTGGCGATGGTCAGCAAGCCGTCGTACGACGCCAACCTGTTCGTCAACGGCATCTCGCACAAGGACTACGATGCGCTGCTGAACGATCCGTCGCGGCCGCTGTACAACCGCAACGTACTCGGTGGCGGGCCGCCGGGCTCCACGGTCAAGCCGCTGGTCGCGCTGGCGGGGCTCGACAGTGGCCTGCGCAAAGCCAGCGACAAGACCCTGTCCACCGGCGAGTTCTTCATCCCCGGGCAGCGCCGTGGCTATCGCGACTCGCACCGCGGAGGCCACGGCTGGGTCGACGTGCGGCAGTCGATCGCGCAGTCGGTCAACACCTACTACTACAAGCTCGCCCTGGAGATGGGTATCGAGCCGTTCGCCAGGTACATGCACCGCTATGGCTTCGGCGAGAAGACCGGGGTCGACCTGCTCGGCGAGAACACCGGCGTGGTGCCGTCGCGCGACTACAAACGCTCGATCAGCACCGAGCCGTTCTACCCCGGCGAGACCGTGATCGCCGGCATCGGCCAGGGCTACTGGATCGCGACCGCGCTGCAGTTGGTGCGCGCGACCGCGGCGATCGCCAACCGTGGCGACATGCACGAGCTGCGATTGGTCGAGGCTCGCCGTGACGGCTACCGCGAACCGTGGCGCGAATTGCCCGAGACTGCCAGCACCCTCATCAGCGACAGCCCGGAGCACCTGCTGGCGGTGCACGAGGGCATGGTGATGACGGTCAATGGCCCGCGCGGCACCGCCCGGGCCGCCCTCGCCAGCGCGCCGTATACGATCGCCGGCAAGACCGGCACCGCGCAGCGCTCCAGCCGCAAGGGCAACATCAGCCACGACCCGCATTCGCTGCCATATCACCTGCGGCATACCGCGCTGTTTATCGGCTACGCACCGGCCGAGGACCCGACGATCGCGGTCGCGGTGGTGGTCGAGCATGGCGGCTACGGTGGCAGCGCCGCCGCCCCGGTCGCGCGCGCGGCGTTCGATGCGTGGTTGCTGGGCAAGATGCCGGAGGGGATCGAGGACGTTGAGGTCACGGCATTGCCGGCTGCGATGCAGGACGCAACCGATGCGCCCGACGCATCGGTCGATGCATCGAACGGGGCCAAGCCGCCGGAGCCAGCCCAATGAAGACCATCCTGCGCTGGCTGTTCGATCTGCTGTCGCGCTTCATGCGCACGCTCGACCCGCTGTTGCTCGGCGCGCTGGCGGCGTTGATGGGGATCGGCCTGGCGGTGCTGTACAGCGCCGGCGGACAGTCGATGTCGCTGGTGATCGCCCAGGGCGCGCGTTTCGGCGTCGGCCTGGCCGCGATGTGGGGCCTGTCGCGGTTGCCACCGAACCAATTGCGCAACTGGAGCCCGCTGATCTACGGCGTCTCACTGCTGCCATTGATCGCCGTGCTGTTCGTCGGCGAGGGCCGCCACGGCAACCACTGGATCAATCTGGGCGTGTTCTATTTCCAGCCGTCGGAACTGCTCAAGCTGAGCCTGCCGATGATGGCGGCGTGGTACCTCAACCGGCAGGCGCTGCCCCCGCGGTTCATGAACGTGCTGGCCGCGGCGGCACTGATCGCGGTGCCCACCGGGTTGATCCTGCTGCAGCCGGATTTCGGCACCGCGATGCTGGTCGGCATCAGTGGTGCCTTCGTGCTGTACCTGGCTGGCCTGTCCTGGTGGTGGTTCGGCGCCGCTTTCGCGGGCGTGGCCGCTGCCGCTCCCGCGGCCTGGTTCTGGATGCTGCGCGACTACCAGAAAGACCGCATCCTGACCTTCCTGGACCCCGAGTCCGACCCGCTCGGCGCCGGCTGGAACATCATCCAGAGCAAGATCGCGATCGGCGGTGGCGGGCTGACCGGCAAGGGCTGGGGCGAGGGCACCCAGGCTCATCTCAACTACATCCCCGAGCACACCACCGACTTCATCTTCGCCGTGCTCAGCGAGGAGTTCGGCTGGGTCGGCGTGGTGGTGACGCTGGCGCTGTACCTGTTCGTGGTCGGCCGCTGCCTGTGGATCGCCGCCGATGCCCGCGATGGCTATTCGCGACTGGTCGCCGGCGCGCTCGGTCTGGCGTTCTGCGTCTACGTGGTGGTCAACGGCGGCATGATCGCCGGCCTGTTGCCGGTGGTCGGCGTGCCGATGCCGCTGCTGAGCTACGGCGGCACTTCGGCGGTGTCGTTGCTGGCGGGGCTGGGCGTGGTGATGGCGGTGCGCGCGCACCGGCCGGTGCACGGGCATTGACCTGCATCTGGCTGAACGCGCCCCGGAAGCTGACCTGACTGACAATGCAAGCTGACTCGTGGGCGCCCGGTCGCGCTCACGCGGTTTTGACGCCCGCAGACAAGTGCTAACCTCGTCCAGATGACGATCCGACGCCTTGTAAGCCGCGCCCTGGTTTGTGCGCTCCCGCTCGCGCTGGTGGCCTGCGCCACGCAGACCCCACCACCGCCGACCCCGCAACCCGAAGCCCCTGCGCCCGTCGAGCCAGCGCCCGCGCCGACACCGCCGCCGGTGTCGACTGCCGAGCCGGTCGAACAGGCCCGTGCCGAGTTCGTCCGCACCACGTCCGCGCGTTACGAGGTCGACCCCGCCACCATCGAGTCGGTACTGGCACAGGCCGAGATCCGCGACAGCATCATCAGCGCAATGACGCGTCCGGCCGAGGCCAAGCCGTGGAGCGCGTACCGCCCGATCTTCATCACCCAGGCCCGGATCGACGCGGGCAGGGCGTTCCTCGCCAAGCATCGCGACGCGCTGGCCAAGGTCGAGGCCGACACCGGCGTGCCGGCCGAGATCATCGTCTCGATCATCGGGGTCGAGACCAGCTACGGCGGCAACATGGGCAGCTACCCGGTGGTCGACGCGCTGTACACGCTCGCGTTCGCCTACCCGCGCACCAACGAGCCCGACAAGATCGCGCGCGAGAACCAGCGCGAGGCGTTCTTCCGCGACGAACTGGCGCAGCTGTTCGCGATGGGCAAGGAAAACGGTTTCGACATCACCACGCTCAAAGGCAGTTATGCCGGGGCGATGGGCTGGGGCCAGTTCATGCCGTCGAGCTACCGCGACTACGCGGTCGACGGCGATGGCGACGGCAAGGTCGACCTGTTCAGCAATCTCGACGATGTGTTCGCCTCGGTCGCCAACTACTTCGTCAAGAAGGGTGGCTGGGAGCGCGGCGCGCCGGTGACCGTGCGCGCGACCGCCAGCGCCGACGCGCAGGACTTCCTGCCCGACAGCCTGGAGCCGCGTTACACGCTTGAGCAACTGGCCGCGCGCGGCTTCCGCCCGGCGACCCCGGTGCCCGGCGTGGACAAGGCGACCTTGGTCAACCTCGATGGCGTCGGTGGCAAGGAGTACTGGATCGGCTTCCAGAACTTCTACGCGATCACCCGCTACAACAACTCGCGCCACTACGCGATGGCGGTGTACCAGCTGGCCGAGGCGATCGACGGCCGCGATGTCGTCGCGATGGCCGGCCAACCGGGCGCATGAAACGGCGGCTGGCGGCGCCACTGGTTTGCGGGCTGCTGCTGGGGCTCGCGGGTTGCGCCGGCTCCCCGCCCAAATCGAAGCCCGCGCCCGCGGGTGAGGCCGCCAAGGCCAGCACGAATGCCCGCAAGGTCTCGCCGTACGCACCTGCGAAGGAGGATCCGTCCAAGCGCGGCAACTACACCGCCGGCGGCTTGTATGCGCCCGGCGTTGCCGATGCCGCGCCGGACGCGGAAATCGACGTCTCGCTGATCCCGGAACCGGAAGTCGTCGCCGAGCCACGCTCGCGCTACGGCAACCGCTCCAGCTACAGCGTGCTCGGCAAGAAGTACCACGTGCTCGACGATGCCGAAGACTATGTCGAAAAGGGCCTCGCTTCGTACTACGGGACCAAGTTCCATGGCCGCAAGACCTCCAACATGGAGGTCTACGACATGTACGCGTTCACCGCCGCACACAAGACGCTGCCGCTGCCCAGCTACGCCCAGGTCACCAACCTGGACAACGGCAAGACGGTGGTGGTTCGCGTCAACGACCGCGGGCCGTTCCACAAGGGCCGGATCATCGACCTGAGCTATGCCGCCGCGATCAAGCTGGGCATTACCCATGCCGGCACAGGTCGGGTCGAGGTGCGAGCACTGTTGCCGGGCGAGAGCGATGCCACCTACGCCGGCAAGCGTGGTGCCGACAAACCCGAGCTCCAGCCGGCTCCTGCCCCGGTCGCCGCCGCATCCAGCATGGACAAGCTGGTCGCGGCCCTGCCGGTGTCCGCGGTCGGCGCTGTGCAGTTGCCGCCCGGCGTACGTATCGCCACCGGCAAGCCCACTGCGGTCGTGCGGAACGCCGTCCCGAATCCCGCGCCGAGCCCGCCCGTCGCTTCCACTCCGGTGCCCCCTGCCAACGGTGTCACCCTGCAGGTCGCCAGCTTCACCGCGCGCGACAACGCCGACCGCGCGCTGGCGACGCTGCGCCAGGCCGGCATCGATGGCGCACAATTGCAGGACGCGACCTCCAACGGCCAGCAGGTCTGGCGCTTGCGGGTCGGCCCGCTGGACGCAGGCGCCGCATCCAACCTGACCCATCGCATCGCCGGGCTCGGTTTCGGCGTGCCGCAGCGCGTGCGTGAATGAGCCGCTGCCCGAACTTTCTGTATCTCACCCTGACACCCTGACAGACGCCGGCCCCGCGCCCGCCCCGGAGTAGTTGAACAATGAAAGTCCCCGCTGTCCTTCGTGCGATCGGCCTTGCCGCGCTGGCTACCTTCACCGTCGGCCTCGCCACCGCGCAGGTCCCGGTGCCCAAGCCGGGCGCGCAGGCGCCGGCCAGCGACGCGCTGCCGGTACCGCCGCCGCCGGAGACCGAGGCCGCGGCGTGGATCGTGATGGACGCGGCCAGCGGCAACGTGCTGGCCGGCGAGAACATCGACCAACCGCTGGAGCCGGCCAGCATCACCAAGGTCATGACCAGCTACGTGATCGCCGCCGAGATGGCCGGCGGCAAGGTCAAGGAAGACGACCAGGTGATGATGACCGAGCACGCGTGGCGCACCGGTGGCGCCGGTACCGATGGCAGCTACTCGGGCTTCGAGGTCAACAAGACCGCGCCGCTGGTGCAGATGGAGAAGGGCATGGTGGTGCAGTCCGGCAACGACGCCGCGATCGCCCTGGCCCAACACGTCGCCGGCAGCGTCGATGCGTTCGCGGCGCTGATGAACCAGTACGCCGCCCGCGTCGGCATGAAGAACAGCCACTTCGTCAATCCGACCGGGCTGCCGGCCGAGGGCCATGTGTCGACCGCGCGTGACCTTGCCCTGCTCGGCCGGGCGCTGATCCACAACTTCCCCAAGGCCTATTCCTACAACAGCATCAAGGAGTTCACGGTCGGCCCGATCACCCAGCCCAACCGCAACGTGCTGCTGTGGCGCGACAAGAGCGTCGACGGCATCAAGACCGGCCACACCTCCGGCGCCGGCTACTGCCTGATGGCTTCGGCCCAGCGCGGCGACCAGCGCCTGATCACGGTGGTATTGGGGTCCGGCTCCGAAAAGCAGCGCGCCGACCAGAGCCAGGCATTGCTCAACTGGGGCTTCCGCTTCTATGAGACCCACAAGCTGTACGACGCCGGCAAGCAGATCGCCGAGCAGAAGGTCTGGAAGGGTGCGGCCGACCTGGTCCAGCTCGGGGTGTCCGAGCCGCTGCTGGTCACCGTGCCGCGCGGCCGCTATGACCAGCTCAAGCCGATGATGGACGTGCCGAAGAACCTGGTCGCACCGATCACCAAGGACCAGGAGATCGGCATGGTCAAGGTCATGCTGGACGACAAGGTGGTTGCCCAACGACCGCTGGTCGCCCTCGAAGCAGTCGAGGAGGGCGGTTTCTTCAAGCGCCTGTGGGACGAGTTCTGGATGTGGTGGGAGTCGGTCTGACCGGTTTGCCTTCAGCAGCTTGGGTTGGCCGGGTGACGGACCCATAATTGTTCGATGGAAATCAAATCCGACAACCCAGAACACGGCTTCCAGTTTCCCGGCGAATTCCAGCTCAGTGCCATGGGGCCGGCCGGGACTGGTCTTGAGAACGAGCTTTCGCAGCTGCTGATCGATGCCGGGATCGACGTCAAGACCGAGTCGGTGGAGTGGAAGCATTCGTCCAACGGCAAGTACGTGTCGGTGCGGATCGCGTTCCGCGCCGATAGCCGTGAGCAGTACGACCTCGCCCATCAGGTGCTGCGCGACCATCCGGAAGTGAAGTGGACGCTGTAGCGGCTGCCACTGACCCCGGCATCGTCCCGCAAATGCGAGAGCAGGCCACGAGGCCGGCGCGACTGCGCGACCTCGGTCGCCAGCCGTATGAACCGGTCTGGCGGGCGATGCAGGCCTTCACAGATGCCCGCGACGGCGATACCCCTGACGAGCTGTGGCTGGTCGAACACGACCCGGTGTTCACCCTCGGTCAGGCCGGCAAGCCCGAGCACGTGCTGGCGCCCGGCGAGATCCCGGTGATCCACGTCGACCGTGGCGGCCAGGTGACCTACCACGGCCCCGGCCAGATCGTGCTGTACCCGCTGCTGGACCTGCGCCGGCTCAAACTCGGCGTGCGCGAATACGTGTGCCGGATCGAGCAGACGATCATCGACACTCTCGGCGACTGGAACATCGAGGCGGTCCGTCGCGAGGGCGCGCCCGGGGTCTACGTCGCCGGCGCCAAGATCGCCGCGCTTGGCATCCGCGTCCGCCGCGGCTGCACCTTCCATGGCCTGGCGTTCAACATCGCCATGGACCTGTCGCCGTTCCTGCGCATCAATCCCTGTGGCTACGAGGGGTTGCGGGTGACCTCGATGGTAGACTTGGGCGGCCCTTCCGGGCTTGAAGCGGTCAAGACCGCGCTGGTCGCACACGTTGCCGCGCAGTTCGGCCTGACGGTCGAAAACGCGCCGCCGCCGGCGCTGCCGCAGCCCTGATTCCTCCCTCTCCGCGACCTTCCGCAAAGCCCCCGCCATGACCGATACCGCTACCAAGACCATCCCGCTCGCGGTCGTGAGCGGCGACGC
>JBOHYC010000384.1:0-3491 GCA_050737755.1 Lysobacter sp. | reverse complement strand
GACAGCGGACGCACCGTCTGCAGGTCGACCGTGCCCGACAGGCCCTGGCCGACCAGCGAGGCGTCCGGGGTCTTGTACACGGTGACCGCGCTGATCAGCTCGGACGGGTACTGGTCGAACTCGACGCCGCGGTTGTGGCCGACGCTGACCTGCTCGCGGCCGTTGAGCAGGGTAGTGCCGAAGTTCTCGGCCAGGCCACGGATGCTGATGGTCGAGGCGCGGCCGGCGACGCGTTGCGCGGTCAGGCCGGGCAGGCGCGCGATCGACTCGGCGATCGACAGGTCGGGCAGCTTGCCGATGTCCTCGGCCGAGATCGACTCGACGATCGAGCTGGAGGTGCGCTTGGTCTCGATCGCGTTCTCGATGCCGGCGCGGATGCCGGTGACGGTGACGCGGTCGAGGTTGGTGGCGGCCGCTTCGGCTTCCGCGGCCTGTGCCCGTGCTTCAGCCGCCTGCGTCTCGGCTTCGGCGGCTTGTTCCCGTGCTTCGGCCGCCTGCGCTTCAGCGGCTTGCGCCATGGCAGCGGCTTGTTCGGCGTTGGTCGGGTCGTTGGATTGCGCGTGCGCGCCGGCAGCGACCATGAGGGTCGCCGAGGCCAGTGCCACGCTCAGCAGATTGCGCTTGAGTTTCAACATCTCCCCTCCAAATGCACGAAGACTTCAAATTGGTTTTGCCGACACGGGCGTCATCCGCCGGCGCAGATCGATGGTAGACGCAGGCATCCCCGCACAAATTGCTGTGCAAACGTATTCATGGCGGCAGGTCGGGACCCCACGAAACCCGGTCACGGCGCTGTGGAATAGTGAACCGGGGCCGCGTCGGTGCCGGCCCGGCGGCGACGCGGCGTCATCCGCGCAGGAGGATTCCATGCAGGCCAGCCCGGTTCCGGTGTCGTTTCGTCGCGGTGTGCTCGCCTTCGCACTGGCGCTGGTCGCCGCGAGCGCGGTCGCCGCCGTCCAGCCCACTCCGACCGAACCCGGCAAGTTGCATGTGCCCTCGCCGGACTGGCGCGACCAGGTCATCTACTTCGTGATGATCGACCGCTTCGACGACGCCGACCCCGGCAACAACGACCAGGGCGTCGACGAATACGACCCGGCCGATCCGTCGCATTACAGCGGCGGCGACATCGAGGGCATCACGCGGCGACTCGACTATATAAAGAGTCTCGGCGCGACCACGCTCTGGATCACCCCGCCGGTCGCCAACCAGTGGTGGAACCCGGCCGGCAGCTACAGCGGCTACCACGGCTACTGGGCGTCGGACTTCGGCGCGGTCGACGCGCACTACGGCACGCTGGCCGACTACCAGGCGTTGTCGCGCGCCTTGCACGGCCGCGGCATGTACCTGGTGCAGGACGTGGTGGTGAACCATGTCGCCGACTACCTGGCCTGCGAGCCGGGCGACGACGGCGCGGTGGATCCGGCGCGCGATTGCACGGTCCGTGCCGATGCGCGTGGCCGCACCGCGCCGATGCAAGCGCCGTTCGACCGCAACGATCCACGCGAGCCCGCGCAGCGCGACGCATCGATCTACCACTGGACACCTGACATCGCCGACTTCACCGAGCGCCGGCAGGAACTCGACTTCGCACTCGCCGGTCTCGACGACCTCAATACCGAAAACCCGGAGGTGCGCGATGCCTTGCGCGCCTCATACGGCTACTGGATCCGCGAGGTCGGGGTCGACGCGTTCCGGGTCGATACCGCGTTCCATGTTCCGGCGGATTTCTTTCCCGACTTCCTGCACAGCGAGGACGCCGACGCACCCGGCATGGCGCGCATCGCCGCCGCCACCGGTCGCGACGACTTCCTTTCGTTCGGCGAAGGTTTCGGCAGCGACAAGCCATTCGACGACACCCAGGCGCGCAAGCTCGACGCCTACATGCGCGAGCCCGGCGGCCTGCCGTCGATGATCAACTTCCCGCTGTACGGCACCCTCGGCGACGTGTTCGCGCGCGGCCGCCCGACCACCGAACTCGACCACCGCATCACCTCGATGACCACGCTGCACGCCGACCCGCACCGGATGCCGAGCTTCATCGACAACCACGACGTCGACCGCTTCCTCGCCGGCGGCGACATCGCCGGGCTCAAGCAGGCGTTGTTGGCGATGCTGACCCTGCCCGGCATCCCGGTCATCTACTACGGCACCGAGCAGGGCTTCGACCAACGCCGCGCGTCGATGTTCGCCGGTGGTGTCGGCAGCAATGGCCGCGACCATTTCGATACGGGCGCGCCGCTGTATCGCTACCTGCAGGACGCGATCGCCCTGCGCCGCGAGCACAGACTGTTCTCGCGCGGCAATCCGACCGTGCTTGCCAGCAACCCCGCCAGTGCCGGCGCAATCGCCTGGCGCACCGACCACGGCGCCGATGCCGCGATCACTGTCCTCAACACCGGCGGCACCGAGTCCCTGCTCGACAACCTCGACACCGGCCTGCCACCAGGCACCGTGCTGCAACCGCTGTTCGGTATCGACGCGATGCCGGACCCGCAGGTGGTCGGCGCCGACGGCCGGCTCACCCTGGTGCTGCCGCCACGCAGCGGGCAGGTCTGGCAGGTAGGCGCCGCCACCGCGCCAACGCCGACGGCCGACACCGGCGCCGCGCCGAAGATCGACGCGTTCGCCGACCGCGTAACCGGCACGCTCGCGCTCGGCGGCAGCGCCCGGCCGGCGCAATCATTCCAACTCGTCGTCGACGGCAACCTCGCCAGCGCCGTGCCCGTGGTCGCCGACGGCAGCGGACGGTGGGACGCCCGCGTCCGCACCGATGGCATGACCGACCCCACAATCGAACACCGAGTCGTCGCCTTCGACCCCGCCACAAACGCCACCAGCACCGCCCACCGCTTCCACGTCGAACTCGACTGGCACCCCGCCGCCGACCAGCCCGACCCGCGCGGCGACGACACTGGCCCGACCGGCACCTACACCTACCCGACCGACACCGGCTGGCGCGAGCACCATCCCGCCGACATCGAACGCGTGCGCAGCTGGACCGCCGACGGCGCGCTGCGGATCGAACTGACCATGCGTAACGTCACCGCGCCATGGAACCCGACCAACGGCTTCGACCATGTCGCCGTCACCGCCTACCTGCAGCTGCCCGATCGCGACGGCGGCGCCCGCGTGATGCCGCAGCAGCAAGCCACGCTGCCCGACGACATGCGCTGGCACTACCGCCTGCGCGCCCACGGCTGGTCGAACGCGCTGTTCGCCAGCGACGGCGCGACCGCCACCGACGAAGGCATCCCGGTCACGCCCGGCGCCGCAATCGACGTCAACGCGGCGGCCCTCACCATCACCTTCACCCTGCCGGCGACCGCGCTCGGCAACCCCGATTCACTCGCCGGGGCGAAGTTGCACGTCACCACCTGGGACTACGACAGCGGTTACCGCACGCTGGCACCCGAGGCGGGCGCCGCGACATTCGGCGGCGGCGAACCCGACGATCCGCGGGTGATGGACGCCGCCACGGTGGTGCTTGA
>JBOHYC010000383.1:0-1743 GCA_050737755.1 Lysobacter sp. | reverse complement strand
GACATGAACGTGGTGATGAACGACGGTGGCGGCTTCATCGAACTGCAGGGCACCGCCGAAGGCCATGCGTTCCGTCGTGAGGAACTGGCCGCGATGACCGAACTGGCCGAGACCGGCATCGCCGAACTGGTGGCGAAGCAGCGCGAAGCGCTCGGGCTCTGAGCACGTGGGCCTGAGCCGGTGCCGGCGCGCGTGAACCGCATCGTTGTCGCCAGCGGCAATGCCGGCAAGCTTGCCGAGTTCAATCGCCTGCTCGGCGACGCCGGAATCGAGTTCGTCGCGCAAGGCGAGCTCGGGGTCGAGGACATTCCAGAAACCGGGCTGACATTCGTCGAGAACGCGCTGCTGAAGGCTCGCCACGCCGCACGCTCGACCGGCCTGCCGGCGCTGGCCGACGACTCCGGGCTGTGCGTCGACGCGCTGGACGGCGCGCCGGGGCTGTACTCGGCTCGCTACGCCGGTGAACCGAGTGATGCGGCGCGCAATATCGACAAGTTGCTAAAGGCGCTCGACGGCCTGCCCGAGGCGCAACGCGGGGCGCACTTCCATTGCACGCTGGTGCTGTTGCGCCATGCCGATGACCCGCGCCCGTTGATCGCGCAGGGCGAATGGCATGGCCGGGTCCTGAGCGCGCGGCGCGGCGCGAGCGGATTCGGTTACGACCCGCTGTTCCTCGACCCGGACAGCGGCAAAACCGCCGCCGAGCTGGAACCGGCGACCAAGAACCGGATCAGCCACCGCGGCCAGGCGCTGGACATCCTGCGCAAAGAGCTCGCGCTGGTGTAGGAGCGACGTGAGTCGCGATTGCACCGATATCCGGGATCGCCGTGCGATCGCGACTTACGTCGCTCCTACACGAAGCAACGCAGCACGCCGCGCCTCGCCACAACCGCAACTATCCGCGCCCTACGCTCGCGCGCTCCGGGTGGGACAATACCCGCATGACCCTCACCCCGCCGCCACTCTCGCTGTACGTCCACATCCCGTGGTGCGTGCGCAAATGCCCGTATTGCGACTTCAACTCGCACGAGGGCCGCGGTGAACTGCCCTTCGCGGCCTACGTCGATGCCCTGCTGGCCGACCTCGACCACGACCTGCCGCTGGTCTGGGGCCGCACCGTGCAGACGGTGTTCTTCGGCGGCGGCACCCCGAGCCTGATGCCGCCGGAATTCATCGACCGCTTCCTGCAGGGCGCCAGCTCGCGACTGCGCTTTGCCCCCGGTTGCGAGATCACCCTAGAGACCAACCCCGGCACCGCCGAGCACGGCCGCTTCGAGGGTTACCGCGATGCCGGCGTCAATCGCCTGAGCTTCGGCATCCAGAGTTTCGACGACGGCTGCCTGCAGCGGCTCGGCCGCATCCATGACAGTCGCGAGGCCGAGGCCGCGGTCAAGCTGGCGCAGGACGCCGGCTTCGACAATTTCAACCTCGACCTGATGTACGCCCTGCCCGGCCAGGACCTGGCGATGGCCGAGCGCGACCTTCAGCGCGCGTTCGCCCTGCAGCCGACCCACGTCAGCCATTACCAGCTGACCCTGGAGCCCAACACCGTGTTCGCCGCCCGCCCCCCGTCCGACATTCCCGACGACGATGCCGGCTGGGACATGCAAGAGCATTGCCAGGCGATGCTGGCCGACGCCGGCTACGCCCAGTACGAGGTCAGCGCCTACGCCCGCCCGGGTCGCCAGTGCGCGCACAACGTCAACTACTGGACGTATGGCGACTACCTCGGCATCGGCGCCG
>JBOHYC010000382.1:0-8611 GCA_050737755.1 Lysobacter sp. | reverse complement strand
CTTCGATGCGGAAATGCATGTCGCGCCAGTGCTCCGGATCCTGCGCGTCGCCGCTCCACTGGTCGGCGATACCGACGCCGCCGGTAAAGCCGATGCGGCCGTCCACCACCAGCAGCTTGCGGTGGGTGCGGTTGTTCATGCGGCCCAGGTTGTACCAGTGCAGCGGGCGGTAACGCTCCAACTCGACGCCGGCGTCCTTCATCTGGTCCAACAGCGACTGGTCCATCTTGATGCTGCCAACCCAGTCGACGGTGACGTGTACCGGGATGCCTGCGCGGGCGCGCTCGGACAGTGCTTCGGTGAACTCCTCGCCAATCTCGCCGGACCAGTAGATGTAGGTCTCGAAGGTGATCGACACCTGGGCGCCGCGGATCGCCTCCAGCATCGCCGGGAAGATCTCGTCGCCGTTGTCGAGGGCGGTGACCTCGTTCCCGGGCAACACCGACGGCCCCAGCATTACCGACATCTCGCGCCGGAACTGCGGGTCGCCGATTGCGTAGTGGTGGGTGACGGTGCGCTCGAGCTTTTTCTCGGGCGTGGCGAAGTTGATCGCGAGCACCACCACAACGATGGTGGCAAGGACGGTCCCTACGATGATCCAGGTCATGCGTTTTCGGCTCCAGCGTGGCATGGGCTTCCCCCGTTCAGGCCCGACACTGTCGCCGCGATGGCACGACAGCTGTGTGAAAACGCGTCGCCTAGACGAACCAGGCGAATGCGAACAATCCCAGCATCGCGAACGCCAGGCCGATCTTCAGCACCGTGCCGACCAGTATCCCGAGCCACGTGCCGAACCCGACCCGGGTGGCCTTGCGCACCTCGCGGCCGTGGATCAGTTCGCCGGCCAGCGCGCCGATGAAGGGGCCGGCCAGCAGGCCGATCGGCCCGAAGAACAATCCCGCGAACGTACCTGTCACCGCGCCGAGCACCGCCAGTTTGCTGGCGCCGACGCGCTTGGCGCCCATTGCGGTGGCCAGCAGGTCGATGCCGAGCGACAGCACCGTCAGCACGCCCAGCAATAGCAGCATCCAGCCGCCGACCTGTTCGAAGCCGCCGGCCCAGGCCGCCAGCAGCATGCCGATGAATACCAGCGGCACTCCGGGCAGGGCGGGCAGCACGGTGCCGGCTACGCCTACCAGGATCAGGATGCCGGCGAGTACGTAGTACAGGGTCTGGATGTCCAAGTGGGCAGGTCCGTCGAAGGTGGTTGCGGCAATCCTATCCCCAATAAAAAACCGGCCCGCGTAAACGGGCCGGTCCGGGAGTCGATCAGATCGCCTGCAATCAGCGGGCGATCACCTGGCCATTGGCGACGCGGACGGCGGAGCCGACCTGCAAGCCGTTGACGTTGTTCATGGTGACCGTGGTGGTGCGGCCGTTGTCCATGCGCACCTGCACGTTGTACTTGCGCTGGTTTGCATTCTGGATCGCGTTGCCGGCAACCGCGCCTGCAACGGCACCCGCAACCGTCGCGGTGTTCTGACGGCCATCGCTCTTGTCGTCAGCCAGTTCGCGGCCAGCGGCTGCGCCTACCAAGCCACCGAGCACCGCACCCGTCGCGTTGGGGGCGCGGTTCTGGGTGTCGAACGGCTGGATGCTGGTGATCACGCCGCAGTCGTAGCAATTTGCCGTGGTGTTGCCGTATGAATTGCCGCTGGTGCCGTAACCGGCGCCGGTCGAACCGTAGCCGCCGGTGGCGCAACCTGCCAGCGCAAGCATGCCGGCAGCGGTGGAAGCGATGGCCAGCTTGTTGAAGCGGTGGGTCATGTTCATGCGGATCTCCTGTCGGGGGCACGGTGGCGTGGTTGCCATGCGCGGAACGCTAGGCGGTGCACCGTGAACAACCGATCAATCACGGGCCGAACCGTTCAGCCCCGGAAATCCTGGTGGCAGGCCTTGCAGTCCTCGCCGATCTTCTTGGCGGTGGCGCCCAGGCCTTCGCAATTGAGCGGCGGCTGCGCCAATGCGGCGTCGAGCGTGGCGCGCATCTGGCTGGCGTGCTTGACGAAGCGCTGGTCGTCACGGAGGTCGGGGAAGGCCGGTTCAAGATCGTTGGCCATCGTCCGCAACGTCTGCAGGTGCGGCAGGCTGTCGGTTGCGCCGCAGCGGTTCTGCTCGATTCCCGCCCGGATCTGGGCCATGTGCCACGCCTGCACATGCATCACGCTTCCGTGGAAGTGGTCCTTGCGCGCTTCGATCGCGCGCAGCGCCATGACCGTGCAGATGGCGCCGATGACCAGCCCGAGCAGCAACAACGCAATGTACTTGGCGCCGTTGCCGTGTGTCTGGGAACCGTGGGGCCGGGGATCGCTCATGGTCGGGACTCCGTCGAAGTTGGCGGAAACATAGCATGTGGCCGGCGACGCGCCGGCGGTCCAGAACGTGGGCGACGCTTACAATGGACGGCATGGACACAGCCACCCTCGACCCCATCCTGCAAGAGCGTTTCGCTGGTATCGACCGCCTTTACGGTGCGGGGTCGCTGGCGCGACTGGCCGGCGCGCGGGTAGCGGTGGTCGGCATGGGCGGGGTGGGCTCGTGGGTGGTCGAGGCGCTGGTGCGCAGTGGCGTCGGCCATATGACGTTGATCGATGCGGACGACATCTGCGTATCCAACAGCAACCGCCAGTTGCCCGCGCACGAAGGCCAGTTCGGTCGGCCCAAGGTCGAGGCTATGGCCGAGCGCTGCCGCGCGATCAACCCGCTGGTCGACGTGGTGGCGGTGCCGAGCTTCCTTGTCGCAGGCAACCTCGGTGAACTGCTGGGGCCGGGATACGACCTGGTGCTGGATGCCTGCGACAGCTTCCGCAGCAAGGTCGAATTGATCGCCTGGTGCCGGCGCCGCAAGTTGCCGCTGGTGGTATGCGGCTCGGCGGGCGGGCGGATCGACCCCACGCTGGTCCGGGTACGTGACCTGTCGCGCACCGAACACGATGCGATGCTGGCGCTGGTCCGCAAAAAGCTGCGCGGCGAGTTCAACTTTCCCAAAAGCCCGCAGCGCTACTTCGGCGTACCGGCGGTGTACTCGCTGGAGAACGTGCGCTATCCGCAGGCCGATGGCAGCGTGTGCGGCGTGCGCCCGCAGATGGCTGGCGACGCTGCGCTGAAGCTCGATTGCGGCGGAGGCCTCGGCGCGGCGACGCATATCACCGGTGCGTTTGCATTCGTGATGGCAGGCAAGGCGCTGGAGTTGTTGCTGAAGCCACTCAAAGCGCCTGCGGAACCCGAGCCGTGACTGTAGGAGCGACGTAAGTCGCGATGGCACGGGGCATAACGCGAACCTACCCGTGGATTGGTCGAGGGAGTGATGGGTCGCGGTCGGGAGGCTTCATTGCAAGCAGATGCAACGGTATTGGTCGGCTGCGTGGATATCGCGACTTACGTCGCTCCTGCATCAAAGCGTTTCGTTCGGCGTTCAAAGCGGCGCGTGTGGCGTTCAAAGCGGTGGGAAAGCGGACAGACGTTCGGCTCAGCGCGCTGGGAGGGCGAACAGGCGCTCGGCGTTGGCGGAGGTGACGGCGGCGACTTCGGACGGCGCGACGCCGCGCAGCTGGGCGATGGTTTGAAGCACCACGGTGAGGCGCGCGGGCTCGTTGCGCTGGCCGCGAACCCCGGCGTCGGGCTGGTCGGGGGCGTCGGTCTCCAGCAACAGCCATTCCAGTGGCATCGTCGCCGCCAGTTTGCGCAGGCGGCTGGCGCGCTCGTAGGTCACCGGGCCGCCGAGCCCGAGCATGAATCCCTGCTCCCACAACTGCTCGGCCTGCTGCTGGCTGCCGGAAAAGCTGTGGACCACGCCGCGCAGCGGGCCGATCCTGCGGATCGCAGCGGTCACCGCGTCCACCGCGCGGCGCGCATGCACGATCACCGGTAGGTCGAATTCGCGCGCCAGCCGCAACTGGCCTTCGAAATAGATCGCCTGTGCGGCGGGGTCGAGATCATCGATGAAATAGTCGAGTCCGCATTCGCCGATCGCGACCGGGCGTTCGCGCTCCAGCCATGCGCGCAGCTCGTCGAGGTGCACCTCGTGGTGTTCGCCAAGAAACATCGGGTGCAGGCCGTAGGCCGGAAACAGGCCGTCGTGGTCGGCGCACACATCGCGGAGCTTCGGCCAGGATACGGCGGTGACGGCAGGCACGACCTGTCGACGTACCCCGGCCTCGCGCGCGCGTTCGACCACCTTCAGACGGTCGGCATCGAATTCGCCGGCATCGAGATGGCAATGACTGTCGACCAGCAAGTCGACCGCTCCCGCACCCATCGACTCAGCGCCGCGGCTTGGTGCGGCCTGCTTCACCCTCGATCGGCTCGCGATCCGACCCCTTGCGGTCCTTGAGGTTGGCCAGCAGCAGGGTGCCCAAGCCCAACAGGATCTCGTCGACGAACGGGATCATGTCGGGCACGAATACGTTGACCACGAACACCAGCGCGGTGACCTTGAACAGGGTGGGGTAGCGTAACTTGCGCGCCCAGCCGAGCAGAGGGAGCAACATCGGGTTGGCCATGGACGGTCCTTTAAGTGCGATGCCGATCGGGCATTAGTGATACGCCAATCACGCTAACACGGTGTGTTTGTTTACTCGGGCGACAGAGTTCGTTAAAAAATTGGCAACCCATTCAGGTTGGCGGTGGTGCAATGCAGCCAATCGAAGAACCGGGCAATTCCGCCGAGGAGGCTACCCATGAACAAGAACATGATTGCTGTTGCATTGGCGTCGCTGGTCGTTGGCGGCGTGGCAGTGGCCGCGTACCAGGGCTTCCAGAACGATCCACAGGACAATGCGCTCGCCACCAACCCGGAACTCGCTGCTGGCCTTGACGGTGACTTCGCCGCCGACGGCAGCATTGGTGGTGTCGAATTCGCCGACGTGGTCGGTGTCGAGCCGATCAAGGAAAAGCAGGAGCTGTTCGCGACCGTGATCGGTACCGACCCGGTGCGCGAGACCAGCACCACCTCGACCCCGCGCCAAGTGTGTGAGGACGTGGTCGTGCAGGATCGTGCCCCCGAGCGCGACGGCAACGTCGGCGGCACCGTCGTCGGCGCCCTGATCGGTGGCGCGCTGGGTAACCAGGTCGGTGGCGGCAACGGCAAGAAGGCCGCGACCGTGGCCGGCGCCGTGGCCGGTGGCTACGTCGGCAACCGGGTCGACCGCAACCATGTGGGTGGCCAGGTCACCCAGCGGGTCGAGACCAACTGCCGCACCGTATCGGATACGTCGCAGTCGTCCACGGTGGTGGGCTACGACGTGACCTATCGCAACCCGGACGGCACCACGGGCAGCATGCGTACCGGCAGCAAGCCGGGCGAGCGCATCTCGCTGGGCACCGAGGACCAGGTGGTCGGTTACGACGTGACCTACAACTACAAGGGCGAAGAGCAGACCGTGCGTCTCGATGAGCGTCCGTCTGGCGATCGCCTGCCGGTGATCGACGGTGAGGTGGTCACGCAGACCGCTTCGGCCGGTGCCGACGCGACCACCAAGGGCTGAACCATCAGCTGATGTATCAAGAGGGGCGGGTCTATCCCGCCCCTTTTTTTGTTGCCTGCGAGTCGGCGATGAAAGCCCGCACCTGCGTCTCCAATACCGGCAGCGGGACAGAGCCGAGCGCCAGCACCATGTCGTGGAACGCCTTGATGTCGAAGTCGGCTCCCAGCGCCTGCTCCGCTTCGCCGCGCAGCCGCACGATCGCGAGTTCACCCAGCTTGTAGCTCAGCGCCTGGGCCGGCCAGGAGATGTAGCGGTCGACCTCGGTGGTGACCTCGTGCTCGCTCAACGCGGTGTTGTCGCGCAGATAGGCCAGCGCCTGCTCGCGGGTCCAGCCCTTGGCGTGGACGCCGGTGTCGATCACCAGCCGACAGGCGCGCCACATCTCGTAGGTCAGGCGGCCGAACTGCTGGTATGGCGTCTCGTAGATGCCCATCTCCTCGCCGAGCTTCTCCACATACAGGCCCCAGCCTTCGCCGAACGCGGAGATATAGGTGTTGCGGCGGAAGTCGGGCAGCGTGTCCTGCTCCTCGGCAAGCGCGCCCTGCAGCGCGTGGCCCGGCGAGGCCTCGTGCAGGGTCAACGCCGGCAGGTTGTAGAGCGGACGCGACGGCAGGTCGTAGGTGTTGAGCCAGTAGGTGTTGCTGCCGCCGCGGCCGGCGGTCCAGAACGGCGCGATCGCCGGCGGCACCGGGACGATGGTGAAGCGCGCGCGGGGCAGGGTGCCGATGTAGTCGCCGACCACCGCGTCGACGCGCTTGGCGATCCATGCGGCGTGGTTGAGCAACTCCTGCGGCGTCTTGGCGTAGAACTGCGGATCGGTGCGCAGGAAGTGCAGGAACTCGGGGAAGCTGCCTTCGAAACCGGTCTGCTCGATCACGTCGTCCATCTCGGCGCGGATGCGCGCGACCTCGGCCAAGCCGATCTGGTGGATCTCCTCAGGGCCGAGGTCGAGGGTGGTGTACTCGCGGATCTGCTGGCGATACCAGGTCTCCCCATCGGGCATCTCGGAGGCGCCCAGCGTGGTGCGCGCCTGCGGCACGTACTCCTCGCGGAAGAAGGTCAGCAGTTCCTGATGGGCGGGGATGACGCGGTCGGCGATGGCGCTGCGGGCGTCGGCTTGCAACTGTTCCCGCACATCGGCCGGGATCGTCGCCGGCAATTTCTTGAAAGGTGCGTATAACTCCGAGGCGGTCGGGTCGTCGAGTTCGGCCACCATCGCAATCGAGACGTCGCGTCCGTCCAGCACGGCGCGCGGCACGCTGAAGCCACGTGCCAGGCCGGCGCGCATGTTGGCGATCTGCTCATCGAAGTAGCGCGGCACGTCGGCCAGACGGTCGATATAGGCGCGGTACTCCTCGACCGACTTGAAGTCGCCACGCGCCATGAACGACAGGTTCGACCAGAACGAGGAGTCCGAGTTGAACGGCATCTCGTAGCTGCGGAAGCGCACCTCGGCGGCGAGGTTCTCCAGTTGCGGGCGGTACACCGCGAGGTGGATGCGGTTTTCCGGCGACAGTTTCGCCGGGTCGATCGTATCGAGTTCGGCGAGCACGCTTTCCCACATCGCCAGTCGTGCAGCCTGGCTTTCGGCGTCGACCGAGGACAGGTGGTGGAGCGGCAGCGCATTGCTGTCCTCGTCGGCCATGCCGAACTGCTGCTCACGCCAGGCCCATTCGCGCTCATGGATGGCCTGGAAATGGCGGTCGGTTTCGGAAACGTTGGCCTCGGCGGCATCGGTTCCAGCGCTCGTGGCGGGTGGCGCGGCCTGCCCGGAGGCGGCGACCGGTGCGGCGGCGAGGGCGAGGTGGGCGGCGATCAGGACGGACAGGATGGTCTTCACGGACGTCTCGACGGAGAAGGTTTCCGCATCTTCGCATTCCTGCCGGGTGGTGCCCCTGCCGGAGTTGGCGGTTCAAATCACCCGTCGGTCCGTGGTGCTGCACGGCGGGTGCCTTCGCGTTGGCGACCGCCTTACAATGGCCGCTTTCCCACGTTCGAGTCGACCATGGCCCTGCATCCCTACGATCTGTACGACGTCCGCTCCCTGCTCAGCGAAGAGGAGCGCGCAGTGCAGGACACGGTGGCGCGGTTCACCGACGAGCGCGTGCTGCCGATCATCGGTGATGCCTTCGACCAGGGCCGGTTCCCGAAGGAGCTGGTACCGGAGATCGCCGAGCTCGGGCTGCTCGGTTCGACCCTGCCCGAGGAATATGGCGGCGGCGGACTCAACGGTGTGTCCTACGGTCTGATCTGCCAGGAGCTGGAGCGCGGCGACAGCGGCATCCGCAGCTTCGTCAGCGTGCAGTCGTCGCTGTGCATGTATCCGATCTTCGCTTACGGCACCGAGGAGCAGAAGAAGCGCTGGCTGCCCGACATGGCCGCCGGCAAGGTCATCGGCTGCTTCGGCCTGACCGAGGCGCACGGCGGCTCCGACCCGGCCAACATGAAGACCAACGCCAAGAAGGACGGCGGCGACTGGGTCCTCAACGGCTCCAAGATGTGGATCACCAACGGCAACCTCGCCGACATCGCGATTGTCTGGGCACAGACCGACGACGGCATCCAGGGCTTCGTGGTCGAGAAGGGCATGGCCGGCTTCGCGGCGCAGGAGATCAAGCACAAGATGTCGCTGCGCGCGTCGGTGACCAGCTCGCTGTTCTTCGACAACGTGCGCGTGCCCGAGGCCAATCGCCTGCCTAACGTCAAGGGCTTGAAGGGTCCGCTGGGCTGCCTGACCCAGGCTCGCTACGGCATCACCTGGGGCCCGATCGGCGCAGCGGTCGCCTGCCTCGATGAGGCGCTGAACTACTCGAAGGAACGCATCCTGTTCGACCGCCCGGTGGCGGCGACCCAGAGCGCGCAGCTGAAGCTGGCCGACATGGCGCGGCGGATCACCATGGCGCAGTTGCTGGTGGTGCAGTTGGGTCGCCTGAAGGACGCCGGCAACATGGCGCCGACGCAGGTGTCGCTGGCCAAGTGGAACAACTGCCGGATGGCGATCGACATCGCCCGCGAATGCCGCGACCTGCTCGGCGGCGCCGGTATCACCACCGAGCACGTCGCCATCCGCCACGCGTTGAACCTGGAATCGGTGATCACTTACGAGGGCACCGAGACCGTGCACC
>JBOHYC010000381.1:0-5047 GCA_050737755.1 Lysobacter sp. | reverse complement strand
CGGTCGCCGGCACCCATGGCAAGACCACCACCACGTCGTTGACCGCCAGCGTGCTGGCCGAGGGCGGGATCGACCCGACCTTCGTGATCGGCGGGCAACTGCTTGCCGCCGGTGCCAACGCGCGGCTCGGCGGCGGCGACTGGCTGGTCGCCGAGGCCGACGAGAGCGACGGCAGCTTCCTGCGCCTCAACCCGCAGATCGCGATCGTCACCAACATCGACGCCGACCACCTGGAGAACTACGGCGGCGACTTCGCCCAGGTCCAGGCCGCGTTCCTCGAGTTCATGCATCGCCTGCCGTTCTACGGGCTGGCGGTGCTGTGCATCGACGACCCCGAGGTCGCCGCGCTGGCCGAGCGCACCCCGCGCCACGTGATGACCTACGGGTTCTCGGACGAGGCCGACGTGCGCGCCGAGGACGTCAGCCAGCAGGGAGCGCGCATGCACTTCACCCTGAGCCTGCCCGACGGCGCACGCTGCCCGGTGACGCTCGCGCTGCCCGGCCGCCACAACGTCCAGAACGCGCTGGCCGCGGCCGCGGTGGCATGGCAGCTCGGCGTCGAGCCGGCCGCGATCGCGCGTGCGCTGGAAGGCTTCGCCGGGATCGGCCGCCGCTTCAACCTGCTGTCGCAGACCTCGCTGGCCAAGGGCGGCATGGTCACCGTGGTCGACGACTACGGCCACCACCCGAAGGAGCTGGAGGCGGTGTTCGCCGCGGCGCGTGGCGGCTGGCCGGACAAGCGGCTCGTCGTGGCGTTCCAGCCGCATCGCTACAGCCGTACCCGCGATCTGTTCGACGATTTCGCCGCGGTGCTGTCGAGCGTCGACGCGCTGGTGCTGACCGAGGTTTACGCCGCCGGTGAGGCGCCCGTCGCTGGAGCCGACGCCAAGTCGCTGGCGCGTGCGATCCGCGCACGCGGCCGGATCGACCCGGTGGTGGTCGGCGGCGCGAGCGAACTGCCAACCGTGCTTGGCGACGTGCTCGAAAACGGCGACCTGCTGTTGATGATGGGGGCCGGCGATATCGGCCAGGCCGCGCAGCACGTCGCGATGCACGGGTTCACCGCAGTCGGGGAGGGCGCGCCATGAACGTGGCGATCGCACCACCTCGCGTGACCGATCCGGCCGTCTTCGGCCGCGTCGCGGTACTGATGGGCGGCACCAGTTCCGAGCGCGAGGTCTCGCTCGACTCCGGTCGCAACGTGCTTGAAGCGCTGCAATCGCGCGGTGTGGATGCATTCGCGGTCGACGGCATCCCGGCACTGGTCGACAACGTGCGCGAAGGCAAGGTCGATCGCGTCTTCAACATCCTCCACGGCAACAAGGGCGGTGGCGAGGACGGCGTGCTGCAGGGTCTGCTCGACGCGCTGAAGGTGCCGTACACCGGCTCCGGCGTGCTCGGCTCCGCGCTCAGCATGGACAAGATCCGGACCAAGCAGGTGTGGCTCAGTGTCGGCCTGCCGACCCCGGGTTACCTGCGGCTGGGGCAGGGTGACGACGTCCACGATGCCGCGCGCAAGATCGGTCTGCCGCTGATCGTCAAGCCGTCGTGCGAAGGCTCCAGCGTCGGTATTTCCCGGGTGCTCGACGACGCCGGCCTTGACGACGCGGTGTCGCTGGCGTCGAACTACCCCGGCGAACTGCTGATGGAGCAGATGGTGGTCGGCGACGAACTGACCGTCGCGATCATCGCCAACGGCGCCGGTCACGTCGCGCTGCCGTCGATCCGGATCGTGCCCAAGGGCGAGTGGTACGACTACAACGCCAAGTACGTCGCCGAGGACACCCAGTACCTGTGCCCGGGTCTCGACGGTGCCGCCGAGGACGAGATCCGCCGCATCGCGCTGGCCGCGTTCGAGGCCGCCGGTTGCAGCGGCTGGGGCCGGGTCGACGTGATGCGCGATCGCGCCAGCGGCGAGTTCTTCCTGCTGGAGGTCAACACCGCGCCGGGCATGACCAGTCACTCGCTGGTACCCAAGGCCGCGCGCGAAGTCGGGATAGATTTCGAGGACCTGTGCTGGCGAGTGCTCGAGTCGAGCCTCGACATGGCAGGAGGTGCGCGCGCGTGAACGCGATGCTGCGCCTGCTGGGTTGGCTGCTCGCGGTGGCGCTGGTCGCGCTGCCGGTGGTCGCCGTGCTCAACGGCTGGGTCGGCAGCGACCACTGGCCGCTGGCCAAGTTGCGTGCGACCGGGCAGTTCCATCGCGTCGACGACGCGCTGTTGCGCCAGACCCTGTTGCCGTACGCGCGCCAAGGCTTCTTCGCGGTGCGCCTGGACGACGCGCAGGCCGCGGTTGCGAAACTGCCGTGGGTCGAGCGCGCCGAAGTGCGCAAGCGCTGGCCCGACGTGCTTGAAGTGAACGTCGTCGAGCACGTCCCATTCGCGCGCTGGGGCAAGGACCAGGTGCTGTCCGAGCACGGCCGGATCTTCCCTGCCGCCGGCATTGAAGTTCCTGCGGGCCTGCCGCTGCTGCATGGCCCGGAAAGCCGGATCGAGGACGTGGTCGCGCTCTACAACGAGGTGCAGGTGCTGTTCGCCCCGATCGGCGTGGACGTCGAGGCGGTGGTGCTGGATCCGCGTGGCAGCTGGACCCTCGGCCTGGCCAACGGCGCGCAGGTCGTGGTCGGCCGCAACGAGGCGCGCGCACGGATCGGCCGGTTCGTGCGGCTGATGCCGCAACTGCTCGCACAACAGGTCCAGCGGCTGGTTCGCGCCGACCTTCGTTACACCAATGGTTTTGCGCTGAGCTGGGCCCCGATCGCCGATTCCGGCAGCCGGGCCACGCCAGCCGACAAGCAGGGAAAGTCATGAATCGCAAAGGCGACAAATCGCTGATCGTCGGCCTCGACATCGGCACCTCCAAGGTGGTGGCACTGGTCGGCGAGTTCTCGCCGGGCAACCCGATCGAGGTCATCGGCATCGGCAGCCACGAATCGCGCGGCCTGCGCCGCGGGGTGGTGGTCGACATCGAGTCGACCGTGCAGTCGATCCAGCGTGCAATCGAGGAGGCCGAGCTGATGGCCGGCTGCGAGATCCGCTCGGTCTACGCGTCGATCTCCGGCAGCCACGTACAGTGCCGCAATTCGCAGGGCATCGCGCCGATCCGCGATGGCGAAGTCAGCTTTGCCGACCTCGACCGCGTGCTGGATGCGGCCAAGGCCGTGGCGATCCCGGCCGACCAGAAGATCCTGCATGCAATTCCGCGTGACTACGTACTCGACGACTCGCAGGAAGGCATCCGCAACCCGGTCGGCATGACCGGCGTGCGGCTGGAAGTGCACGCTCATCTGGTGGTGTGCGCGCAATCGGCCGCGGCCAACGTCAGCAAGTGCGTGCAGCGCTGCGGGCTGCAGGTCGATGACCTGATCCTCGGCGTGCTGGCATCGAGCAACGCGGTGCTGACCAGCGACGAGCGCGAACTCGGCGTGGTGCTGGTCGACATCGGCGCCGGCACCACCGACATCGCGGTGTTCGTGCAGGGCGCGATCGCGCACTCGGCCAGCCTCGGCATCGCCGGCGACAAGGTCACCGAGGACATCGCCCACATGCTGCGCACGCCGACGCCGGAGGCCGAACAGATCAAGGTCCGCTACGCCTGCGCGCTGGCGCAGATGGCGACCGCGGAGGAATCGATCCAGGTGCCGTCGGTCGGCGACCGCCCGCCGCGCCGGATGCCGCGCCACTCGCTCGCTCAGGCGGTGCAGGCGCGCTACGAGGAAATCTTCGAAATGGTCCAGGCCGAACTGCGTCGCAGCGGCTTTGAACAGCACGTCCGCGCCGGCATGGTCCTGACCGGCGGCGCGGCAAAGATGGAAGGCGTGGTCGAACTGGCCGAGGAAATGCTGCAGATGCCGGTGCGGGTGGGCATCCCGCAGCACGTGACCGGCCTGGGCGAAGTGGTCGGCAACCCGGTGCATGCCACCGGTGTCGGCCTGCTGCTGATGGGCAGCCAGATCGAGAACCCGCGGAGGCCGGTGATCAGCACCGGACGCGCGGGCAGTTTCTTCAATCAGCTCAAGAACTGGTACCGGGGCCAGTTCTGAGCAGGCGGCGAGGCGTTCCCCCGGCAACACCGCACGCGGCAACACAACCAGCTCCATATAACTAGACATACGAGGACACGGACATGGCGCACTTTGAACTGGTAGAAAACATGGCACCCAACGCGATCATCAAGGTGATCGGCGTCGGCGGTGGCGGCGGCAACGCGGTTGCCCACATGGTCAGCGGCAACGTCGACGGGGTGGAATTCATCACCGCCAACACCGACTCGCAGGCAATCAAGAACTGCGGCGCCAAGCTGCAGCTGCAGCTCGGCAGCAACGTCACCAAGGGCCTGGGCGCAGGCGCGAATCCGGAAGTCGGCCGCCAGGCTGCGCTGGAAGACCGTGAGCGCATCATGGACGCGCTGCAGGGCGCAGACATGGTGTTCATCACCGCTGGCATGGGCGGTGGCACCGGTACCGGCGCTGCGCCGGTGGTGGCACAGCTGGCCAAGGAAATGGGCATCCTGACCGTGGCCGTGGTCACCAAGCCGTTCCCGTTCGAAGGCCGTCGCCGCATGCAGGTCGCGCTGAAGGGCATCGAAGAGCTGAGCCAGCACTGCGACTCGCTGATCACCATCCCCAACGAGAAGCTGATCACCGTGCTGGGTCGCAACGCGACCATGATCCAGGCCTTCCGTGCCGCCAACGACGTGCTGCAGGGCGCCGTGCAGGGCATCGCCGACCTGATCGTGCGCCCGGGCCTGATCAACGTCGACTTCGCCGACGTGCGCACCGTCATGTCCGAAATGGGCCTGGCGATGATGGGCACCGGCACCGCCCGCGGCGACGACCGCGCGCAGGCCGCCGCCGAGGCCGCGATCCAGAACCCGCTGCTCGACGACGTCAACCTCGCCGGCGCCAACGGCATCCTGGTCAACACCACCGCCGGCCCGGACTTCACCATGGCCGAGTTCGACGAGATCGGCCGCACCGTCGAAGGCTTCGCCTCCGAAGATGCGACCGTGGTCGTGGGCACCGTGCTCGATCCGGAGATGCAGGAC
>JBOHYC010000380.1:0-5408 GCA_050737755.1 Lysobacter sp. | reverse complement strand
TGGCACGCCCATGCCCATCGCCAGCAGGAACAGTGCGGCACCGCCAAACACCGGGTCCTGGGTCTGGCCGATATAGAGCACTGCGGCTGCCAGCGGCGGCGCCACGCACGGGCCGACGATCAATGCCGACAGCGCGCCCATCACCGCCACGCCGGCCAGCGAGCCGCCGCGCTGGCGGTCGCTGAAGCTGCCGAGGCGATTTCGCAGCGCCGCCGGCAACTGGATTTCGTACAAACCGAAACTCGACAGCGCCAACGCGACGAACAGCGCCGCGAACGCCGCCAGCACCCACGGGTTCTGGAACGCGATCTGCAGATTGGCGCCGACCAGCCCGGCGACAACGCCTGCAACGGTGAACACCATCGCGCTGGCGAACACGTAGACCAGCGACAGCCCGAACGCGCGGCCGGCGCCGAGGCCCCGCTCGTGGCCCACCGAAGCACCGGCGATCAGCCCGGACAGGATCGGGATCATTGGCAGCACGCACGGCGTGAAGGCCAGTAGCAGGCCGAAACCGAAGAAGCTCAGCAGCGCGAGCCAACGGTCGGGGCCGGAGAGCGCGGCGGCGAGGCGGCTGTCCTCGGCGAGGCCAGTGGTCTGTGCTCCCCCGACATCCCGTGCCTCCGCTCCTGTAGGAGCGATGTCAGTCGCGAACGCCTCGCCATCCGGGGTCGCCGTGAGATCGCGACTCACGTCGCTCCTACTCGAAGCGGTCGCTACGGGCTGCTCGACGGAATCGGGCTTGTTGCCGGAAGCCGCATCCCGGTCGGCCGAGGCGGGTGGTGCCGCGATGCTCGCCGCCACCGCGCCTGCCGGCAACGCCACCTCGATTGTCCGCGTCATCGGCGGGTAGCAGATCCCGTCCGTCTGGCAGCCCTGGAAGGTCGCGGTCAGCCGGATCGTGGCCGGGTCGGGTCGTGTGCGCCGCAACGGCAGTGGCACGTCGATCTGGCGGAAATAGACCACCACGTCGCCGAAGTGCTCGTCGCGGTGTTCGGTCCCGCGTGGCCACTGCGGCGCACCGAGGGTGATGCCGGCAGCGTTGCCGGCGAGCTTCAGCGAGGTGTTGTCGCGATACAGGTAATAGCCGCGCGCCGGAGTGAAGCGCAGCAGCAGGGTGTTGCCATCACCGGCGATCGCCTCGAAACCGAACGCCTGCTCCGGCGGCAATGGCAACGCATCGGTGCCAGTCGCTGTACCGCCGAGCAGCGGGTTGAGGCCACCGGCCAGCGGATTGGCGGTGCCCGCAGCCGCCTGATTGCCAAACGCCACCAGTGGCGCGGTGCCTGGGTTGTTCGTCGTCCCGGCCGGCAGCGCCACGGTCACCTTGCGTGTCTGCGGCGGGTAGCAGATGCCGGCGTCGGCGCAACCCTGGTACTTGATTGTCAGGACCGTGTTCGCCGCCCTGGCCTGGCCCGGCAGGGTCGCGCGCAATCGGTCGCGATAGGTCTCGACCGCACCGAAGAATTCATCCTTGTGGGCCTCTCCCGGGGGCATCTGCAGCGCCTGTGCGGCGAAGCCGGCATCGGCCTGGACGCTGGTGCGGTGGCGATAGAGGTAGTAGCCGTCGGCGATACGCCAGTCGATCGCGATCGCGTCGGGCGAGTCCGCCTGCGCCTGGAGCGCGAAGGCCTCGTCGACCGGTAGCAGGTCATCCGGATCGATCGCCGCCGTGGCCGGCGCAAGCGCGCCGAGCAGCGCGGCCAGCACCAGCAGGCGAAAGCCCCGATGGCGCGGGCGTTTGGGTTCTTCAGTCATCTTTGCGGGTCTCGTTCGGCCGCCCGGGCGAGGTGCGGAAAACCGCCGGCGGCTTCGACCGGAATCCGGGGGGAAGGTTGCATAGCCTAGCCCAGCGCGTTGCACCGAAGCCTGTCTGTCCTTGGTGTTCGCGCCGACGGTGCCGGTGCGATGGTCAACTCCGGTTGCCGCCCCGCGGCCGGCCGACCCGGTGCACCGCCAGTTGCTCGGCGATCTCGACCAGCGGGACCCGCGAGCGCGGGGGGCTGTCGCGGAACGCGGTCAACAGCCGCAGTTCCAGCGGGTCGTCGATCAGCAGGGCGTCCGCGGCCGCCACCGAGTCCATCGCCACCTCGGGCGACAGGGTCATCTTGCCGCGCCCGGTCGCCAGCCATTCGAACTGCACCCCGGTCGCCATCGCCACCTGGCGCAGGTGCGACGCACTGGGCGATTTGCCCGGGGAGGCTTCCCAGTGGCTGACCGCGCTGCGCTGGACGCCGACGGAAGCGGCAAGCGCCGCCTGGGACAGGCCTCCATGGCGACGGGCGAGGCGAATGCGCAACTCTGGAGTCATGGGATCAGGGGTGACTGGTAAGGGCGATGGATACCGATAATAACGCCGATCCCGATAGTCACGTCAAATCGTTCTCTATCAGTAGCCATATTTCGCTGATAGTCATGTTGCATCAAATTACTTCGACGAACATCACACATATGCGCTACCTGAAGTAGCCATTCCATGCCGGTGAGTCAGTAGGCACGCTGACCAAAAGTGGCCATCATGGCCGCTGACCGACAGGAAGTCGGCTCGACATGGGGGTCCAGGTCAGGGGAGAGGTGCAGGATCGCGCCGCGCTCGGAAGCCAATCCCGAAACCGGAAAAGAGCGTGTCCCTCGGGGCACGCTCTTTTTTTATGCCGCGATGACACGGATCGCATCGACGGCACTTGAAAGTGCCACTGCGCCCCCCATCTCCCCGGCAGTCCCGATCAAGTCGGGCGTTGTCGTCCCCGGTCTTGGCACTCGACCGGGTCGACTGCTAGATTCCGCGTTCTTTCCCCACCCTTTCAACCACTTAGAGGTTGCCATGAATATCAAGCCGCTGTTCGACCGCGTGGTCATCAAGCGTATGGAAGAAGAAAAGATGTCCGCCGGCGGCATCGTGATCCCGGATTCGGCCACCGAGAAGCCGATCAAGGGCGAGGTCGTCGCGGTCGGCGAAGGCAAGACCCTCGACAACGGCAGCGTGCGCGCGCCGAAGGTCAAGGTCGGCGACAAGGTGCTGTTCGGCAAGTACAGCGGCACCGAAGTGAAGCTCGACGGCACCGACCTGCTGGTGGTCAAGGAAGACGACATCTTCGCGATCCTCGGCTGATCACGGTCTGCTTCCGTTCCCTATCCCCTTTTTCGCAATTCTTTTGAGGTAATCCGCAATGGCTGCCAAGGAAATTCGTTTCGGCGAAGACGCGCGCGCAAAGATGGTGCGCGGCGTCAACGTTCTCGCCAATGCCGTCAAGGCAACCCTGGGCCCGAAGGGCCGCAACGTCGTGCTCGACAAGAGCTATGGCGCCCCCACGATCACCAAGGACGGCGTGTCCGTCGCCAAGGAGATCGAGCTGGCCGACAAGTTCGAGAACATGGGCGCGCAGATGGTCAAGGAAGTCGCTTCCAAGACCTCCGACATTGCCGGTGACGGCACCACCACCGCGACCGTGCTTGCCCAGGCGTTCATCCGCGAGGGCATGAAGGCGGTCGCCGCCGGCATGAACCCGATGGACCTCAAGCGCGGCATCGACAAGGCCGTGACCGCGGCCGTCGGCGAGCTGAAGAGCCTCTCCAAGCCGTCGTCGACCTCCAAGGAAATCGCCCAGGTCGGCACGATCTCGGCGAACTCCGACGCCAACATCGGCGACCTGATCGCCCAGGCGATGGACAAGGTCGGCAAGGAAGGCGTGATCACCGTCGAAGACGGTTCGGGCCTGGAGAACGAGCTGGACGTGGTCGAGGGCATGCAGTTCGACCGCGGCTACCTGTCGCCGTACTTCATCAACAACCAGCAGTCGATGCAGGCCGAACTGGAAGACCCGTTCATCCTGTTGTACGACAAGAAGATCTCCAACGTGCGCGACCTGCTGCCCGTGCTGGAAGGCGTGGCCAAGGCCGGCAAGCCGCTGCTGATCGTGGCGGAAGAGGTTGAGGGCGAGGCGTTGGCGACCCTGGTGGTCAACACCATCCGCGGCATCGTCAAGGTCTGCGCAGTCAAGGCGCCGGGCTTCGGTGACCGTCGCAAGTCGATGCTCGAGGACATGGCCGTGCTGACCGGCGGCACCGTGATCTCCGAGGAAGTCGGCCTGCAGCTCGAGAAGGCGACCATCAACGACCTGGGCCGCGCGAAGAAGGTGCAGATCTCCAAGGAGAACACCACCATCATCGACGGCGCCGGCGAGACCGGTGGCATCGAGAGCCGCATCAAGCAGATCAAGGCGCAGATCGAGGAGACCTCCTCCGACTACGACCGCGAGAAGCTGCAGGAGCGCGTGGCCAAGCTGGCCGGCGGCGTGGCGGTGATCAAGGTCGGCGCATCGACCGAGATCGAAATGAAGGAAAAGAAGGCTCGCGTCGAAGACGCCCTGCACGCGACCCGCGCGGCAGTGGAAGAAGGCGTGGTCCCGGGCGGCGGCGTCGCGCTGATCCGCGCGCTGGCCGCGATCACCGGCCTGAAGGGTGACAACGAAGACCAGAACCACGGTATCCAGATCGCCCTGCGCGCGATGGAAGCGCCGCTGCGCGAGATCGTCATCAACGCCGGCGAGGAAGCCTCGGTTGTCCTCAACAACGTCAAGGAAGGCAAGGGCAGCTACGGTTACAACGCTGCCAACGGCGAGTACGGCGACATGCTCGAGTTCGGCATCCTGGACCCGACCAAGGTCACCCGCACCGCGCTGCAGAACGCCGCGTCGATTGCCGGGCTGATGATCACCACCGAGGCGATGGTCGCCGAGTTGCCGAAGAAGGAAGAGCCGGCGATGGGCGGCGGTGGCGACATGGGCGGGATGGGCGGCATGGGTGGCATGGGCTTCTGATCCACGCCTTTCCCGTACTACCTGCAGCATCAAGGACCCCGCCGCAAGGCGGGGTTTTTGTTTGCATGCCTTGAGCGGGCACGGCTGGCGGGCTAGGCTCCGCGCCCATGCCCACTTCATTGATCATCGTCGACGACTTCCTCGGCGTACGCGACGCACAGCAGTTTCGCCAGACCGCGCTCGGGTTGACCTACCCGGACCTGCAGGGCGCGTTTCCCGGCCGCAACTCGCTAGAGCGGCTGGAGATCGACGGACTGTCGGACGCCGCCTCGCGGATCGTCGGCGAACGGCTCAAGCCGGTGTCACCGCCGCAGTCGCACGCGAAGTTCCGGATCACGCTGGCCAACGATGTCGGCCGCGCCAAGGTGCATGTCGATTCGGCGCACTGGTCGGGGATCCTCTATCTCAGCGCGCCGGAGGACTGCCAGGGAGGCACCGAGTTCTTCCGTCACCGTCCGACCGGGACCGATCGCGCGCCGTTCAATGACGAGGAAATCGCGAAGATGGGATTTTCCTCGCGCGAGGCGATGTACCAGCAACTGATCGAGCGCGACGGCACCGACGATTCGAAGTGGGAAATGACCATGC
>JBOHYC010000379.1:0-10077 GCA_050737755.1 Lysobacter sp. | reverse complement strand
ATGGTGCTGATGGTCTTGTCCCAGTTCTGCACCTTGACCGTGTGCAGACTGATGTCGATCACGTCGCCATCGGCACCCTGACTGGGCATCTCGATCCAGTCATCGACCCGCAGCATGTCGTTGCTCGACAACTGCACCGAGGCCACCAGCGACAGGATGGTGTCCTTGAACACCAGCATCACCACCGCGGTCATCGCGCCGAGACCGGTCAGCAGCACCCTCGGGTCTTCATTGAGCAGTTCACCGATCATCAACACCGCGGCGATGACGTAGACGATCAGCTTGAGCAGTTGCAGGTAGCCCTTGATCGGCCGCTCGCGGGCGCGCCGGCTGTTTTTCTCGTAGATGTCGTTGAGCGCGTTGAGCAGGTTGCCGATCGCCATCGCGATGGTCAGCACGACGTAAGCACTGGCGACACTGCGCATCACCGTGACCAGCCACCCCGGCAGCCCCGGCACCGCGCCGATGCCGGCGAGGATGATCAATGCCGGCACCACGTTGGCCAGCCGCGCCAGCACCCGGCGCGACATCAACGCGTCGTCCCACTGCGACGGCGAGGCCTGCGCCAGCCGCCCGACCACGCGCAGCAACACCTGCCGGGTCAGCCAGTTGGCGATCCATGCACCGAGCAACAGGGCGATGAGACCAAGCGCGGTCTGTGCGTAGGGGTATCCGGCCAGCGGCTGCAGCAATGCGTTGTTGAAATCGAAAGAATTTTCCATCGCTACAGGGTAGCGGCCGAGCGCTCGATCATCACCCCGACCGCGCGCGCGCCGCGCACCGCACCGGGCTTGGAAAGCTTCAATGCCACATGCTGCACACCGAACTCGTCGAGGATGATCGCCGCGACCCGCTCGGCCAGGGTCTCGACCAGACCGAACTCGGACGCCGACACATACTCGATCACCCGCTTGCTGACCGCCTTGTAGTTCAGGGTGTCGTCGATCGCGTCGCTGGCGGCCGGGATGCGGTTGTCGAACGCCATCTCGATGTCGAAGACCAGCGGCTGGCGGATCCGCCGCTCCCAGTCGTAGATACCGATCAACGCGTCGATCTGCAGGCCTTCGATGAATACCTTGTCCATTGCGATTCCGTGTCCGTAATGCGTGGGCGTCACACCGCCGGCAGTGTCGCCATGTCCCAGCGCGGGGTGACCATCACCGAGGCATTTTCGTTCTGGCCGGCCTGCAGCCGCAGCGCACCGGCGAAGGCGATCATCGCGCCGTTGTCGGTGCAGAATTCCGGCCGCGGGAAACATACGCGACCACCGCGGCGTTCGGCGATCTGCTCCAGCTTCGCGCGCAGGCTGCGGTTGGCGCCGACCCCGCCGGCGACCACCAGGGTCTCGCAATCGGCAGCATCAAGCGCGCGCTCGCACTTGATCGCGAGAGTGTCGACCACCGCCTCCTCGAACGCGCGCGCGATGTCGGCGCGGGTCTGTCCGGACTGGTCGCCATCGCGCCACGCCAGCAACACCTGGGTCTTGAGCCCGCTGAAGCTGAAATCCAGCCCCGGACGATTGGTCATCGGCCGCGGAAACTTGTACGCCCCGGCCCGGCCCTGCCCGGCCAGCGCGGCCAGTTGCGGACCACCGGGGTACGGCAGGCCCATCAGCTTGGCGGTCTTGTCGAACGCCTCGCCGGCGGCATCGTCGAGGGTCTCGCCGAGCAGGCGGTAGCGACCGATCGCCTCGACCCCGACCAGTTGGGTGTGGCCACCGGATACCAGCAGCGCCACGAACGGCGGCTGCGGGCGACTGGACGGATCGCCCTCCATCAACGGCGCCAGCAGGTGGCCTTCCATGTGGTGGACAGCGACCGCCGGCTTGTCCAGCGCCCACGCCAGCGACCGCGCGACCCCGGCGCCAACCAGCAGCGCGCCGACCAGCCCCGGCCCAGCGGTGTAGGCGACGCCATCGATGTCGTCGACCGCCATCCCGGCCTCGGCCAGGGTCTGGCGGATCAGCGGCAGCAGCTTGCGCACGTGGTCGCGGCTGGCCAGCTCAGGTACCACCCCGCCGTACTCGGCGTGCAGCGCGATCTGGCTGTAAAGCGCATGCGCGAGCAGGCCGGCGTCGGTGTCGTACACCGCCACGCCGGTCTCGTCGCAACTGGTTTCGATGCCTAGGACTCTCATCGGGTGGATGTGGGGGCGGCGGGGTGTAAAGGGTAGCCCGGCGGGGGTGGGGGGTGCTCTACGGTGACCGTTTGAGAGAATCAAGAGCGGCTTAGGGAAGTTCTTGGCGCAGGAGGCGGTCGGTGGGGGTATTGCTCCAGCCCTTCATCAGGGCAGTCCTGCCCTGAGGCGGGCCGCGGACCATCCATGGCCCGCTTTTGCGCAATACCCCCTCCGCCCACCTCCTACCCGGATTTTTTCGGCTTCGGGATTCGGCTTCGTGTAGGAGCGAGGTAAGTCGCGATTTCACTACCACCCGGGATCGCCGTGAAATCGCGACTTACGTCGCTCCTACAAAAAGGCGTGTTTACCCGCGACGGGGAGAGGTCAGCGATATCCGGAACAGCAGCGCTTCGCCCCGCACCCTGCCCCGCAGGCCACGAAGCGGCGTCCTGCCGGGGTGTTGCGTAGAGCACGCCATGGATGGCGTGCGTTCCCCGACTCGGGCCATGGATGGCACGACGGAGGGGACGGAGACAACACCCCGGCAGGGCGTCGCCCATCCCGAAGCCGAGCCCCCACGCCTCCGCTCCTGCTCCTGCCCCTTGCTCCTGCCCCTTGCTCCTGCCCCTTGCTCCTGCCGTTGCCGTTGCCGTTGCCGTTGCCGTTGCCGTTGCCGTTGCCGTTGCCGTTGCCGTTGCCGTTCGTGAGCTTGCGTACAGGCAATCGACGCCGGTACAATACGCGGCTCTCCCGGGTTGTCCGGGCTGTTCACCCCGAACCGAGATACCGTATGCCAAGCGTCAAAGTCCGCGAAAACGAGCCTTTCGAGTTTGCCCTGCGTCGCTTCAAGCGCACCTGCGAGAAGGCCGGCGTCCTCGCCGAGACCCGCAAGCGCGAGTACTACGAGAAGCCGACCCAGGAACGCAAGCGCAAGGCCGCCGCCGCGGTGAAGCGCCAGTCCCGCCGCGCCTCGCGCGACGTGACCAAGCGCCAGCGCCTGTACTGATCGCGCGCATCCTGCGCAGGACCCGGCCATCGCGGCCGGACTCTTCACAGGATAGCCAAAGCCGGCCGCGCCTCGAGCGCCGCCGGCTTTTTGCGTTCCGCCGCCATCGGCGCACCGCCTTCCATCAGCAATCGACCCAACACAACAAGGACCCCGCCATGAGCCTCAAGCAACGCCTCATCGAAGACATGAAGGCCGCAATGAAGAGCGGCGACAAGCACAGCCTCGGTGTGATCCGGCTGGCCAACGCCGCGATCAAGCAGCGGGAAGTGGACGAGCGCATTGAACTCGACGACGCCCAGGTGCTGGCCGTGCTGGAGAAGATGGTCAAGCAGCGCCGTGACTCGGTCAGCCAGTTCGAGGCCGCCGACCGCGAAGACCTGGCCAAGATCGAGCGCGACGAAATCGTGGTGGTCGAGCGCTACCTGCCGGCCAAACTGGACGAAGCAGCGATCGTCGCCGCGATCGACGCCGCCGTCGCCGAGACCGGCGCCGCCTCGCCGGCCGATATCGGCAAGCTGATGGGCGTGCTCAAGCCGAAGCTGGCCGGCCAGGCCGACATGGGCCTGGTGTCGAAGCTGGTCAAGCAGCGCCTCAGCGCCTGACCCGCCCCGCGGGTCGCCGGCCATCGAAACCACGCGACGCTAACCCGCGTCGCCCGATACTGGCCGCGACCCAATCGCACTCACGAGGGCCGCATGCCGAGACCCGACGAAGACATCGTCCGCGCCACGCCGGCGCAGGCCACCAATCTCGACGGGAAGCACGCTGCGGACCTCGACGCGGCTATCGATGACCCGGACCTGCGCGACCGGGTCATCGCACTGCAGGCCCGGGTGCAGCAAAGCTGGCCGGGCAAGTTCGTCCAGCGGTTCATCGATTACGACATCCTCGCGCTCGCCGCGGCGCTGTCGTTCTACACCCTGCTGTCGCTGGCGCCGCTGGTGCTGATGCTGCTGTGGCTGACCACCACCCTGTACCCGAGCGCGCAGGACGAGTTCTTCCGCCAGATCGGCCTGCTGGTCGGTCCGCAGGTCGAGGACACAGCGCGTCTGATCGTCGCCAACGCGGAACAGGACGCCGGCACCGGCTCGCTGGCCGCGCTGCTCGGTGCCGGCGCACTGCTGGTCGGCGCATCGATCGTGTTCGGCCAGCTGCAGGCCGCACTCAACCGGGTATTCCGCTCCGACGCCGCCCGCCTTGGCGGCATGCTGGCGTGGCTGCGCAAGCGCCTGCTGTCGTTCGGAATGGCGATTGCGGTCGGCTTCCTGCTGGTGGTGTCGATGGCGGTGCAGGCGGCGCTGGCGATGCTGATGGCGTGGCTGCCGGACCTGCTGCCGGTGTTCGCCACGGTGTTCTCGTTCCTGCTGTACGCCGCGGTGTTCGCAGGAATGTACCGGTTGCTGCCGGACCGGCCGGTGAGCCGGCGCCGCGCGCTGTTCGGCGGTGCGTTGACCGCCAGTCTGTTCATGCTGGGGCGCTGGGCGATCGGCCTTTACCTCGGGCAGGCCAGCCTGGGCAGCGCCTACGGACCGGCCGGCGGACTGGTCGTCATGCTGGTCTGGATGTACTACTGCGCGGTGGTGTTCCTGGTTGGCGCGCTGATCACCGCGATGCTCGACGAGTACGCCCGGGTGAAAGAACGACTTGCGCGGGAGCTTGCCGACAATCCGGCTGCACACCTCGCATCCGAAACCCCACCCCCGGCGCAGCAATAACGCACACGGCGGGCGCTGCGATGGCATCCTAGCGAATCCGGTTTCCCCGCTCGACTGGTGTCCCCGCGACACGACGCATGGCACGTATCCCCGACGCTTTCATCGACGACCTGCTCGCCCGCTCGGACATCGTCGAGCTGATCGGCGCGCGCGTGCCGTTGAAGCGGCAGGGCAAGGAGTACTCGGCGCGCTGCCCGTTCCACGACGAGCGCTCGCCGAGCTTCACGGTGTCGCCGACCAAGCAGTTCTACCACTGCTTCGGCTGCGGCGCGCACGGCACCGCGATCAAGTTCCTGATGGAGTACGACCGCCTGGAGTTCCTTGATGCGGTCGAGGAACTGGCACGACAGACCGGCATGGAAGTGCCGCGTGACACCCGCCAGCGCAACGCCAATCCCGACAGCCAGGACCTCTACAGCATCGTCGACGCGGCGGCACAGTTCTTCCGCAAGCAGCTGGCAGCCAGTCCAAAGGCGCAGGCCTACCTCGACCGCCGGCAGGTCGATGCCGACATCCGCACGCGCTTCTCTATCGGCTACGCACCTGACGGTTTCAACGCATTACGCGACGCGCTCGGCACCGATGAGCGGCGGATGAAACTGCTTGAGCGCGCCGGGCTGTTCTCGCGCAACGACAGCGGTCGGGTCTACGACAAGTTCCGCGACCGGGTGATGTTTCCGATCCACGACCGTCGTGGTCGCACGATCGCGTTCGGCGGCCGGGTCCTCGATAAAGACGCCAGCCCGAAGTACCTCAACTCGCCCGAGACCGAACTGTTCCACAAGGGCCGCGAGCTCTATGGCCTGTGGCAGGTGCGCCAGGCGCACAAACAGATCCCGCGGCTGATCGTGGTCGAGGGCTACATGGACGTGGTTGCCCTCGCCCAGCACGGCGTCGACACCGCGGTCGCCACCCTTGGCACCGCCACCACTGCCGACCACGCCGAACTGCTGTTCCGCAACGCACCCGACGTCTACTTCTGCTTCGACGGCGACCGCGCCGGCCGCGCCGCGGCGTGGAAGGCGGTCGAGTCGGTGCTGCCCCGGATGAAGGACGGGCGCCAGGCGTTCTTCCTGTTCCTGCCCGACGGCGAGGACCCGGATTCGATCGTGCGCAAGGAAGGCGCGGAAGGCTTCGACACGCGCCTGCGCGACGCCACCGCACTGTCGCAGTTCCTGTTCGACTCGCTCGGCACCGACGTCAACCTCGGCACGCTCGAAGGCAAGGGCCGCCTGGCCGAACGCGCCAAACCGCTGCTCGCGCAGATTCCCGACGGTGCGTTTGCCGACCTCATGCAGCAGCGCCTGACCGAACTCACCGGCGTCGGCGCACGCAGCAGCGCGCCCGACACCCACGTACCGGTGCAGCGCGCGCGCAATGGGCGGGGTACACCCGCGCCGAAACGCAGCCTGGTGCGCGCGGCGATCGCCTTTGTGTTGCAACAGCCGTCGCTGGCGCTGGAACTGGAGCCGCCGTTCCGCTTCGCCGCGCTGCAGCAGCCGGGAATCGCGCTGCTGGTCGACCTGCTGCAACTGATCTACCAGCGTCCCGACATCAGCACCGGTTCGCTGATCGAGCATTTCAGCGGCCGCGTCGAACACGAGGCGCTGCAGAAACTCGCCTCGCAATCGTTGCCGGGGGACGAGGCCAAATGGCGCGACGAACTGCTCGACGCGGTCGCCCAGCTCGACCGGCAGATGCTGATGCAGCGTATCGACGAGCTGCAGGCGATCGTCCACGAGGGCGGGTTCGCCGCGTTGTCGGCGCAGGAAAAGGCCGAGCTGCGCGAGCTTCAGGACAGCGCTCGCAAGCGTTGACACCCCGGTCACGCCGGCATTTTGACCCGTTGACGACAGCCCAAGGCCTACGCTGCACGGAATCCCCGCTGCGAGGACCGCTGCATGCGCAGACTCGAGGGCGTCATCAGCAACCGTCTGCCACGACATCGCTTGCTTCCGCTGGCGGCATGCCTGTTGTCGGCAGCGCTGTCCGGCTGCGACAGCGGGCCGGCATTTGACCTGCCGGCACATGAAATTGGCGGAGACGCCACCCGATCCTCCACATCGACCGGCACTGCGCTGCCGCTCCCGGCGCCATCGAGTACACCGGCCCAGCAGCGCGATGCCGCACTCTCGACGTTCCTTGAAAGTCGACAGATCGGCGAAACCCCGGGCTACCGCGACGCCCGCGCCGACCTCGACGGGGATGGCGTCGACGACCTGCTGATGCTGCTGGATGGCCCCAGCTGGTGCGGGAACGATGGATGCACGCTGCTGGTGTTCCACAACGGCGGCGACGATGGCTACCGGCTGGTCACCCAGACCAGCGTGACCCACCCGCCGATCGCGGTCAGCCATCAACGCCACAATGGTTGGCACGATCTGCTGGTCGGCGTCGGCGGCGCCAACACCCAGGGCGGTACCGTCGCCTTGCAATTCAACGGTGAAAGCTACCCGGGCGATCCGACCCTGCTGGCGCTGCTCGCCGACGGATCGATGTCGCAGGCGCAGACGCTGATCGAGTGACCCGTCGGGAAGGGGGTCAGTGCGCGGTCCCGGCGCCGATCAGTCGGCCCACATGGAATCGCGGCAGCACGATGCGCAAATGGTAGACCCGTCCGTCCAGCCGCTCGCTGCCGGTTGGCACTGGAAACTCGTCCACCGCCGCACAACTCGCAGTACACGCCCAGAATCGGCCACCGTGTGCCGTGATGTTGACTGCATATGGATCGAGGTCGACCAGATAGCTGCCCATCGGCACCTGCATCTCCGGTGGTGCGTAATCGGGCCGCGCAAGCATGGCGTGGACGTTGCCGCTGAGCACCAGCAGCCGCCCCCTGTGCAACGCGCGATAGGCTGCGCGGATCCGTTCCGCCATCGCGGCATCACGCGCGCCCTCGTAGTCCGACGCCACGTCGTAGGGCAGGATCGCCACGTCATTGCCCGCTACACGCATCAAGCGCACCGCGTCGATCAGGTCGACCATGTCGTGACTGCGGCGACCGTCATGCTGGTCGTCGGCTTTACGCCAGAACGGCGTGTCCAGCAGCCCTGCCCGGGCCTGCGGGCCGCCATCGGAGCGCAGGTAGGTGCGCAGCGCGGCGTGCTCGGTGCGTGGGATCTCCAGACCGAGAAGCACCGGGCCGTCGTCGACGTAGCCTTCGACCAGCGCTCCCATGAAATCCGGTATTTCCCGGGTGCCGTGCTTCTCGCCGAGCAGGATCAGGCGATGTGCACCGGCTTCGGCCCGCAGCAATGTCACTGCAGCGTCGATGCCATCGTCGTCAGACCCGTCGGTCTGTGCCAGCCCCATTGCCGGTGCGAGCGCCAGCACCAACATCACAGCCCATTGCTTCCATCGCATTTGGCGTCCTCCGTCTCCTGTCTAGCGGATGGGGTTCCGCCGCGACGGAAACAACCACCTAACGACGATGCCGGCGCAGGCTTTCCCGGATGCGGATATGGCGGCCAGCCTGGTGCGCTTCTTTCAGTCGGCGTGCATGCGCCGACAGCAGGTCGCCGCGGGTCAGGATACCGACCAGCGGGTGCGGCTCGGCGGCGGCAACCACCACCAGCCGGCCGATGTCGTTCTCGACCATGTGGTCGGCGGCTTCGCGCAGCGAGTGGCTTTCCTGCACCACCACCGGCGCGCGCGTGAGCATGTCGCCGATCCGGCGGATGTTGGGGTGTGACGGATCGAGCAGGTCGCGACGAGTGATCACTCCGCGCACCTGGCCGTTGTCGTCGATGACCGGGAAACCCTGGTGCTGCGCCTCGGGGCGGCCGGAGGCCATCCAGTGGCGGATCGCGCCGAGGTCGTCGCTGGTTTTCAGCGACACCACGTCGCGCGAACAGGCCTCGCCGACCGTCACCAGTTGCAGGTGGTCGGCAGCGTATTCGCTCGGCACCCGCACCCCGCGGCGCGCGATCTTCTCGGTCATGATCGTGTTGCGCATGATCAGCGCCGACACCAGGTAGGCGGCGACGCACCCGCCGAGCAGCGGCAACAGCCCGGCGGCCTGCTGGGTGGTCTCGAACGCGAATACCACCGAGGTCAGCAGCGCGCGCGAGGAGCCGGCGAAGATCGCCGCCATCCCGACCAGCCCGGCGATCCGCGGATCGACCCCGAGCTGCGGTGCCACCGCGACCAGCCCGAAACCGCATAACGCACCGAACGCGCCGCCGATCGTGAACAACGGCGCCAGCGTGCCGCCTGACGTGCCGCTGCCCAGTGCGATCGCCCACGAACCGAACTTGGCCACGCACAGCAACGCCAGCGCGCCAACCGCGAAGTGGCCGGAAACGATGTCCTCGATGTTGCTGTAGCCGACGCCGAGCGTCAGTGGTGCGTAGTAGCCGATCACGCCGACCGCGAGGCCACCGATCGCCGGCCACCACATCCAGTGCACCGGCAATTTCTCGAATGCATCCTCGACGCCGTAGACAACCCGGGTCACGCCGACGCTGACCAGTCCGACCAGCGCCCCGAGCACGACGTAGCTGAGCAGCGCGAGGCCGCCGGGCTGGTCGATGTCGGGCATCGCGAATACCGGCTCGGTGCCTACCATCGCGTAGCGCACGCCAGTCGCGACCACCGCGGCCAGCGCCACCGGGATCAGCGAGCGCGGGCGCAGTTCGAACAGCAGCAGTTCCACCGCGAGGATCACCGCCGAGATCGGCGAACCGAAGATCGCCGCCATGCCGCCCGCCGCGCCGGCCGCGAGCAGCACCTTGCGCTCACCGCCGGTGACATGCAGCAGCTGCCCGAGGAACGAACCCAGCGCACCGCCAGTGGCAATGATCGGACCCTCGGCGCCGAACGGTCCGCCGGTACCGATCGCAACGGCCGATGACACCGGCTTCAGGAAGGTGATCCGCGGCGGGATTTTCGACTCGTTGAGGAGCACCTGCTCCATCGCCTCGGGGATGCCGTGGCCGCGGATCGCGGCGCTGCCCCATCGCGCCATCAGGCCGACGATCAAGCCGCCGATCACCGGTACCACGATGACCCAGGCGCCGAGCTGATGGGTCGCCGGCGAGACTTCCTGCAACGACCAGCGGCCGTGGAACGCGATATTGGTGACCAGCGCGATCAACGCGACAAGCAGTTGCGCCACCAGTGCGGCAGCCACGCCCAGCACGATTGCCAGCGCGGCGATGAACAGGATCCTGGGCTCCACCAGCGTCGAGCGCCGCGGCATCCGCGCGGCGTCCAGGCTGGCGCCCAGCGCGGGCG
>JBOHYC010000378.1:0-2811 GCA_050737755.1 Lysobacter sp. | reverse complement strand
TTCCGATCGACAATCGCATCGGGATCCGGAAACGCCGCCACCGCACGCTCCACGCTCGCCTCGCGCAGCAGGTGCAGCATCGGATACGGCGACCGGTTGGTGCAGTTGCCGGCATCGTCGAACGCCGTGCCGGCAAACTGATAATCCGGATGGAAACTGGCAACCTGGATCTCACCCTCCAGCCCCAGCGCATCGACCGCCGCATCGGCCTGGTCGAGGAAATCGTTGTAGTCGTAAAAGTCGACCAGCACCCTCGGATGGATCAGCAACGTGGTATCGACCACCGCCGGATCGGTCTCGTTGAGCCAGGCCAGCTCGGCCGCCAACTCCTCCAGCAGTTCGTCAGGCGTAGTCGCCTCAATGAGCACATAACGGATCTGATCCTTGACCTGCACCGCCTTGGCAAACGGGCACAGGTTCAGGCCGATCACCGCGCGCTGCAGCCAGCGGCGGGTCGCGGAGATCGGGTCGTCGTCCACGGTCGGAGTCCGTTCAGTGCCCGCGATGACGCTCAGTCAACGCGAGCGCTGCCTTGGCTCGCTCAATCACGAAAGTTGTCGAACTGCAGCGGCTGCTCGAACTCCGCGCCCTTGAGCAGCGCCATCGCCGCTTGCAGGTCGTCGCGCTTCTTGCCATTGACCCGCAGCTTGTCGCCGTTGATCTGGCTGTCGACCTTGAGCTTGGCCTCCTTCAACGTCGACTGGATCTTCTTGGCCAGCTCGCGCTCGATGCCCTGCTTGACCGTGACCTTCTGTCGCGCACCCGCGAGGTTGGTCTCGACGTCGCCGAACTCCAGGCAACGCACGTCGATGCCGCGCGCGATCAGGCGGCCGCGCAGGATGTCGGTCATCTGCTGCAGCTGGAAATCGCTCGGCGCCGACTGGTTGATGACCTGCTCGTCGAGCTCGAACTTCGCATCCACGCCCTTGAAGTCGAAGCGGGTGGTGAGCTCGCGGCTGGCCTGGTCGACCGCGTTGGTCAGCTCGTGGGTGTCGACTTCGGACACGATGTCGAAGGAAGGCATGGCGGGCTCCGCAGGGGTCAAACCGGAAGAGTATCAGTCCAGTCGGACCAGCTCGATCCGCTGGTTGCGCGCGCGGTCTTCGTCGCTGTCGTTGCCCGCGACCGGAGCGTCCGCACCGAAACCTTGCGCCTGCAGCCGGTCGGCGTCGATGCCCTTGACGATCAGCGCGGCCCGGACGGTCTCGGCGCGCTGCCGCGACAACGAGCGGCTGCGGTCGGCGTCGCCGTTGGCATCGGTGTGACCTTCGATCGACAACCGCAGCGCGGGGTCGCCGCGCAGCAGGCGGGCGACCTGCTCGACCATCGGGTCGGCATCGGGCCGCAGGATCGCCTTGTCGGTATCGAAATCGACCTGCAGCGCGACCTTGCCGTTGGCGTCGATCGACTGCTTCATCTGTTCGGCGCTGACCCGTTGCGGCGCGGGTTCGGGGGTGTCTGGGGCGCTGCGGATCGCGTCGTCGGGGCCGAGCGTGGCGACCGGTCGACCGCCGGGCGCATCGTGAGTCATCGCGGGGTCCGCGGACAGCACCGGCTTTTCGCAACCGGCCAGGGCGAGCAGCAGCAGGCACGCCATACAGGCCCGGGCGTGCCGCTCCGGTCGCCCCGTGGCGGGGATGCCTGCAATCCGGGGTTGGGTCGATGGCTGCACGCGAGGCTCCCCTGCCGCACGATCGGGTCCGGCTGAATGGGATAACGCGGAACCGCGCTACTCGGTGCCATCGCCGCGAATCGGGCGTCGCGCCGGTATGCTCGGCGATCCCTCCACAGGTCGCCCGGATGCCGTTGCTGCTGTTGCCCCTGTTGCTGCTCGGCGTTGCGCTGGTCTGGGCGCTGCTGCTGCCGTTGGGCCTGTGGCAGCGCTATCGGCGCGGCCGCGCGCGACGCCGGGCGGTGCCGTGGGCGGTGCGGCTCAACAGCTGGGTGCTGCTGGGGTCGACTGGCCTGTTGCTGCTGACCGCATGGCTGGCCGGCCACTGGGTCGACGCGGCGCTGCAGCACACGGTCCTGGGGCTGCTGCTTGGCGTGCTGGTCGGCATCGTCGGCCTGTGGCTGACCCGTTTCGAGCCGCCGATCCCGGGACAGGGTGGCCACTTGTATTACACCCCGAACCGCTGGCTGGTGCTTGGCCTGACCCTGGTCGTGGCGGCGCGGATCGCGTTCGGGCTGCTGCAGGCGTTGCAGATTTGGGGGGGAGCCGACGCGCACGCAGCGTGGCTGGCGCGCCAGGGCAGCCTGCTGGCTGTCGGCGGCCTGCTGCTTGGACACTACCTGGCCTACGGCTGGGGCCTGCGTCGCCGGCTGCGGAGACCGGCCCCATGAGCCTTCGCCCGCATGCGCTGCCCGAAGTCGTTGCGCCGACCCCGGCCGGGCCTGAGCCATCGTCGCGCCGGGCCGCGGTGATCATGCTGTTCGCGGTCGCGGTGTTCTCGTTGATGGACGCCGGGTTGAAGGAACTGGCCGGGCAGTACCCACCGCTGCAGGTGGCTGCGTTGCGCGGAGCATCGTCGCTGCCATTCGTGCTGGTCTGGGTCGCGGCTACCAGCGGGTTGCGGCCGTTGTTGCGGGTGCGCTGGCCGTTGCACCTGCTGCGCGGGGCGATCGGGATCGGGATGATGGCCACGTTCGCCTACGCCTTGCGGACGCTGCCGCTGACCACCGCGTATTCGATCTTCTTCATCGCGCCGCTGCTGATCACCGCGCTGTCGGTGCCGCTGCTGGGGGAAACGGTGGGACCGCGGCGCTGGGCAGCGATCGCAATCGGCCTGCTCGGAGTGCTGGTCTTGCTTC
>JBOHYC010000377.1:0-31310 GCA_050737755.1 Lysobacter sp. | reverse complement strand
TATTACGACCGCGTCGTTGACGTGATGGAGGAGTTGGTCAAGTTCACCCTGCTAGTGCGCGGCCGCAGTGATTACCTCACCGACCGCTACAGCGAACGCAAGGGTGATCTGGCCGCAGCCACGCTGGCGGACGCCTCCGGGGCGGTCACTGCCCCTTCGGTTAGGGCGATCGCGCCGGCGGCATTGCCGGCGAGCACATCGAGTACCGAAGTCGCTCGGTCTGGGCGAGCCGCCTGCTGTGGGACCACCTCCACCTGCAGCTGAGGACCGCCGTGAACGCCATGATTTATCACAACCCGAAATGCGGCACCTCGCGCAACTACATCCTCGACCGAGACGCTGAGAGCGCAAGCGAAGCTCAACCCTAAGAGCGCGATAGAACGCGATCGAAGCAGTGCGCAGCGCGGCCGCAGCCAGCGCCCGCAGTTCGGCGCCTCGGTGCGATAGCTAGGCATTGCGGCTTCCAGCAGAGTGCCAGCGTGCCAACTGATGCGCGAAAGGCGGGCTCCCCTAGGCGGACGCTGAAAGGGCGCTGGGCTGCGGATGTCCGGTAGAGTTCAAACGGCAGGTGGGACTTTCAGGTCTGTGCGTGTCTACGAAACTGGGCGATTAGAGTGCGCAGAAGAGGTCGACTTTGGCGGTCATGATTCCACATCTCGGGCCGGCTCCTACAAACAGTCGAGCGGAGCAGCTCGTTTACCACCTTCTAAAGGATCAGTTGGGAGACGGATTCACGGTAATTCATAGCCTTCCGTGGCTCAGCGCGGCCGCCCGCGAGATGGCCGGGGTCAAGGCCGTGACCGGAGAAATCGACTTCCTGATCGTCCACCCAAATTTGGGCGTGTTGGCAGTGGAAGTGAAGGGTGGTGCGCACAAGGTGCAGGGCTTGGCCTTCGTGCGCGTCAACTCCGGAACCGTCACTCGGGCGGTGGAGCAGGTTCGCACGAGCACGCACGGCTTGGCGCGATGGCTGGGCGTGAAGCCCGGTTTGCGACTGAGGATCGGCTATGCGTTGGTATTTCCAGATAGCGACTTCAATGGTGAAATTGCCAATTTGGCCTTGACGGACGTCACCGTGGATCCGCCTGAATCGATCCTAGTAGACAGGGCGAGCCTGCTAGATATCGGACAGCGTATTGCCGAGATCATGGCCTATTGGAAGACCTCCCTTGCCAACCCTCCGCTGGGGGCGGAGCGCAAAAAGGCGCTCATCAATGCGATGTGTCCATCATTCGACGGGACGCCCTCCTGGGGCTCTCGCGTTGTCTGGGACGAAAAGGTATGGCTTCGATTGACCCCCGAGCAATCTGCTGTTGTCGATGATGCAATCATGGGCAGCAGGATGGTGATAACCGGTTGGCCTGGAACCGGAAAAACGCTAATTCTGATCGAGAGCGCCCGACGCCTGCTGGATGAAGGCAAGCGGGTGCTGGTGCTGACGTTCAATACGCTTCTTGCCCAATACATACGCAAGCAGATCGGGAGCAACAGGCGGCTGAAGGTGACAACCTGGCACTCGCTGTGTGCGTCCACGGCCGCGCGCTCCCAGCAGAGAGACGGCGAAACAGATGTGAACTGGCTTGAAAGCGGATGCTTCGAAGATCTCCGGCGCGCGGCCTCGCAAGACAAGATCCAGCCATTCGATGCAGTGCTGGTCGACGAAGCGCAGACATTCAGAACAGAGTGGCTCGAATGGCTGTGCGGTTGGCATCCCCAGGGCCAAATCCTGGCGTTTTGTGATGAAACACAGGTATTTGCTTTCGAGGAAGAACGGGTTTCCTTGTCCAGACTTTGCGAGCTGGTGGGAGTCGGCAAGCCATTTGCCCTCACCACGGTCCTTCGCTCTCCGAAAGCTGTTTACCAGCGACTGAAGTCCGTAAAGAGGTCGGACTATCAGCTTCATATGCCCCGCGAGCTGGAAGCGGATACGCTGAGGGAAGTGCTAGTTGTTGGTATGCGTGAATCGCTATCCAAGACACTCGCGATGCTGGCTGAAAAAGGAGTGCCCGACTCCGATGTCGTGGTGCTCAACAAGTATGGTTGGATGACGAGAGGTGATGCAGAGCCCGCTATTCAACACCATACGCTGTCCCGCTTCCGCGGAATGGAGTCATCCGTCGTTGTCATATGCAGCGCCGACGAGATGGACGATGCTGAGCTCTTTTGCGCGTATTCGCGCGCCACGACGCTTTGCATTGCCTTGTATAACGCTGAGGTCCTTGGTGTGAAAGGCGCGGGCTGTCAGTTTCAGGCGACTGTCATGGCTGAGCCGGGTAACCTAGAGCAGGCTAGTAGCGCGCGCCTGAAGGCCCAAACGGGCGAGATCATCCGGACCAATCTCGCACCACAGTGGTTCGGCTTACAGAGCGTCGAGATTGGATGGTTGAGGGAATGGGGCGCTTGGCTAGTCGTAGTACAGAACGAACTGTCACTGTATTGGATCGACTACATTGCATCGCAATACCCGTGGCCTATCTATTACTGGTATGCATCGTCCCTGCGTGAGATTCAGCGCGCGGCGCCGGTAAGCAATGCGGCGGTTGATGATCCTGGAAGCGGTCCTCACAGCTTGCGGCCCTGTGGCCGATGCTTGAACGTCACACCGCAGCGATTGAGTCCGCTATCCAGTGATGACGTATGGCAGTGCGCGATATGCAGTAAGGACGAGATCCCGTTGCTCGCATGTCCGAACGACGGGGTGATTGACGAGATCAGGATGCTGGATGACCTTCTCGTGGCGGAGAGTCCGAAGGCGCTAAGCGAAATGGAGAGGAAATCCCTGCCGCTGTCACTTGCTGCGGGAGCGGCGCTCTTGTTCGCCGAACGTGACGTTACTCGCGATCTGATCGGCTTCGATCAGATCTCCAGCGGGCGAATCGCATACCACGCGGCCGTGGGCTTTGTTTATTCGCTTGTGAACTTGCTCCCGCCCGGTAGGAATATAAGGGTGGCCGATATGGCCCGGGAGCTTTATGGACGCTACACGATCCCGAAAGAATTGACATTCGAAATGTGGAAGCGGGACTTTGCGCAAGCATGTGGGGTGGCGTACAAGCGTGGGCATTTAAGAAAGATCGAAAAAGGGGTCTATGCACCGGAGCGCGCATGAGAGTTGATGCTCATACTTCGCTCCTGTCTTGGACATTCGAACCTCAAGCACGACTGCGGACGAATCTCCTGGTCGCATCAGTGCGCTGGACCTTGTAAGCCACGTAAGGGGCGGTTCCAAGGCCCTTCAATATCCGAACTGCGTCGCGCTCCTCTAGATACACGATTGCCGGATTCAGGCGGCGCGGCTGCCATCCATAGAGTTCTGCGATCTTCTCAGGGATCTCCGGGAAGCCGGCATCATTCATGAAGTCGGCCGCGAGTTTCAGCGCATCATCAGCGGGATTCCAGGGCTTCCAGTAGTGGTCGAACTCGGCATAGAAAGTTTCTCGGACGAGCACCGAATGGTAGTCGATCTTGAGCCACCGCCTCAGTTCGTGAAGCGCGTCGACGACGTCCTCGCGGGACAGCGAGGTGTGCTCTGCAATGCGCTCCTCATCGCTGATGATGTCGCCGAACTCGCCGTTTCGGCTTTGGTTGACGAAGTGATCGGCGATTGCCATCGCGGCCGCGGTGTACCTGCTCTTTGGAAGTACTGTTGAAGCTGGAGCGGGCCCCAAAGCTGGCTTTCGTGAGATGCCGTGGATGTCGTTGATCAACTGCTGTATCTGGGTCAGGTCATGATCGATCTCCGGCGAAAGCGAGCCTGCCAGAAGCGGCGGCAGTCGGGACGCTTCCAGTCCATGGCGCAAGCCGATGAAGGTCGCTCCCCGGCCAACCTTCTGCACGAAGCCCGCATCCATCTCCTCCTGTACCCACGGCCGATTAACTGACGTAGGTGTAAGCAGGGCGATGAAATGCGTGCAATCGCCTATGCCTTGATCGATCCTGCGACGAAGGCTGTCTCCTGCCTTGATCTCCCATTCCGACCACCACGTCGATATGCCTTGCCCTTGCAAGGCTTCGGCGACTCGTCCCGCCAAGTCACGATCTTCCCAGCCGAAGCTCAGGAAGACTATCGGCGGAACATCTGCGCCCATTTGACCGGGTTCTTGATCGTCCACGTCGGCTTCCACGCCGAGGTCTTGACGCACCTGATCCAGGACGGTGGGCGTGCCTTCTATGCGCAAGCTCATGTCATCCAGGCGCTCGCCATCGACGATAGCGGTCGCAAACGCTCCCGTTTCTGGATCGCGGACCGAAGACACTCGTTCGCGCAGATGGTCGCCCACGAGTTTTGCAGCCGCCTTGTGCAACCCCTTCTGGAAGTCGCCGGCTTTGAACGGCTTTCCATTGAATTTCATGACCATGCCTTTCCTCCTTGGTCAAGATCGTGCATTAAACCCGATTGCCAATCCAGACCCGAAGCACCCGATTCAGGCGATGGAGTGGAACGTACCAGCATGGCTTAGTCGGGCTCGCGGGCTGAGCCCGCGCCTCAATCGAGGCGTTCTCGCCGCCGGGGCCGGTATCCGGTGCCCGCGTTAATGCCGTGTCGCGACACAAATTGCTCAGATGCTTCCAAACGTCCGCTTCTGGCCGGAAGCGGACAGACCCAGCGCATGGCGCCGGCACCCTTAGTCGGTTTAGGGCGGCGTCGAGCTGCTGCGCGGTAGACAGTCGCGATAACGCTCGTGGAGCGGCGACAGCTCTTTCTGCAGGGTCGGGATGCCGGTGAGTACGCAGAACTGCATGGCTGCGAGCATGGCGAGGCCATTGCTGATCTTTACATTCGTCACGATGAGCTCGATTGGGTAACCCTCGGCCATCCGGCTCAGCGGATGGATACCGCCGTGGGCGTAAGAGTTCAGAGCACCCCAAGCACTATCTTTGAACTCGGACAGCGCTTCAAAAGGAACGCGCGCGGCTTGCGCATTGGCTAACGCCGCCAGCATATCTCGCACCTGAGGAAGACTCTTCGCGGACTGCTCGGCCTCTGGGGTCAGAGGTGCTGAGACCCGCTCGACGTGCGCATCAGTCGCAGCGTAAAGGACCCAGAGCGCCCGAAGGGTCGCTTCGAACTGGGCACGCAGAACCACAAAACTGCTGGCGAACATCCGATTCTCGGCTAGTGTTCGGAAGGCCGCAGAGTGCTCGATGGACATCTGGCACAGGTTTCCAGAGACCGCCACTCTCGCAGATTCGTCAAACGCGGGACGATCGATCACTTCGACAATGTTTTGAAGAAGAAGCTCGGAGCGCTGAAAGATCTCGTTGTCCAGCATTGGTGCCAACAGGGTGACTGATTGAGCGTCAGATCGTCGACCAGCGCGCGTTCTCGGTCAATAACTCGCAAGTTCACTCGCCAACCCCAACAGTTCCTTCGGGCGGCAAGGTGCCCTGTGCGGCACGGCGATCGGCCGGGTTTCAGCTTTACGACCCATAGCTGTTCTTCGCGGCGATCCCCAAGTAGCGCTCCGTGCTTTCGAACTTGGTATGACCAAGGATCAGTTGCATGGCCCGGAGATTTCGAGTCCGGCTGGGGCGGCCTTCCTCTACGCCGAGCCAAAGCTGTCCCTCGAACCGCGCAGGCTAATATCGCCAATGTCCGCTCTTGGCCAGCGCCGACGTGGCGTCGGCCCAATCACAAGTCGATGACCAGCTCGACCCTGTGCTCACAGGTTTTCATTGGCGGCCAGCGCCGCTTCGACCTCCGCGGCATGGGCCTCGAACCCAGGGCGGAATGATTCCTTCGTGAGGCGCCGCAAGGCTATATCGATCGCGGCCTTTGCTTTGGGCAGTCGACCAAGCGCCAGATAGGCGCGCGACAAGCGATGCTGGCCGAAGGCGGACTCCGCGATCTCGGGCAGAGCCTCCAGATAGTCGAGGGCCTCCTGAGGACGGCTCATCTCGATGAGGAGCTCGGCGACGCGCTGCGTTTGGTAGTCGTCCAGCCTCTTGAGAGCTTGATAGGTCGCCAGCGCGCGCGCCTGCAATTCGGCGCGGTCGCATGGCTTCAGGCGGCTCGCTTCGAACAGTAGCTCGCCATAGGCGAATAGGTCGTCGTCTTCGTCCGCAGCGTCCGGCTCCCTAGGCGGCACCAAATCGAAGACGCGCAGAAAGGCCGGATCTTCCCGTCGCGCCCAGTATCGGCCGATGGACGCAAGCGTCCGATAGGCCTGGCCGATGCCGAGATTGGTCAAGCGGACCAAAACGGCTTCGATCGTGGGGCCATGTGTTTTGACGAGTTCATCCCTCCAGGGGTCGTCTCCCCATGGAAGGCCCTCGACAGCGGCTAGGAAGACTGAGGTCGTCACCTCCCCGCGGCCGCCGAAGCCTTCTAGAATGGCGCGAGTCATGGTCTCTACCTCCGCCGCCTTCGTCGGGTCTCTGGCTAGAAGTTTGACGAGTTGCAGGCGCGCCTCATTCAGCGGATGGGCGCCATGCAATACAGCTTCGAAACGCGCAATCGCCGCCGACTTGTCACCCAGCCGAAGCAGCGCCTTGCCCCGGTGGTGCTCCAGCTCCGAGCGCTGCTGGGGGGTGAGCCGGCGATCGGTTTCGAGGCGGTCGAACACGGGCATCTGTGAGGCCAACACAGTCTTTGCGGCTGCCGTTCCATCGCGAGTCTTGCGATAGAGATAGCCGGCTTCGATGGTTTCGATTACGGCCATAGTGTCGATGGCGGGCACGTTGTCGCCGGACGTCGCGAGAATGCGATCGACCATGACGGCGGGGTCGTCGATGAGGTCGGGATCGAGGTTGGCCGGCGAACTGGTCTCAAGGAGCGCGTAAACGAATGCCGACCGTAGGTCTCCGGCGGAGATCGCCGCACGGAGCCGGACGTCCAGACTCCGCGACACGGTCCAGAACGGGAGGCCATCTCCCGATGTGGCTGCTTCCTCGATATACGCCGCAAGCTGATTGGTGAAAGCGCCCGCGATGTCAGGCAGGTCGACTGCAAGCGTCTGTAGGCTCGCGAAGACGACATCGTGAAGGCGCACGATACTAGGTCGATCCGGCGTTGTGAGGCAGGCGTCGCTGAGCTTGCGCAGGCCGACGGGGCTCAGGACCCGAACGGCGAAGCCCCGGTCGCAGTCGGCCTTTCCAACCCAGAGGAAGAAGGCGAGTTCCCGACCCATGGCGCTCAAGGCGCGGGCCAGCAATCGATCGGCGAGACGGTCGGATCTATCCGGGAGTTCGCCGATGACCCGGCAGTCCTCGCGAATGTCGGCCCAGCTTGTTCCGTTCCGGACTGCGCCGTTGATCAGGCCGTAGGTTAGGGGATGGCCTCCGACGGCGTTCCAGATCACCTGGAAGACCTCGTCTGGGCATGGTTCCGCTGTATCGCGATTCACGACCTCGCGGGCTTCGGCCTCGTCGAAGGGCGGCAGGACATAGCCGCCGTCGCGCCGGGACGTAACGATGATGTGTGACCCTGACCCGCACAGAGCGGCCAGTTGGTCGAGCGCCAGGTCCGGATCGACATCGTCGATGATGAGCAGGGTCGGGCGTGACTTCAGCAGGTAGGCGACGTTCCGGCTGTCGCCGGCCCGGACCATGGCGACCGCGTTGAGACTCTCGGCCGAGGGAACGTCCGTGCCCTTGAGCCAGAGCTGGTTGTGGTAGGCATCGATGCGCCGCTTTGCAAACGCAGCCGCAGCGACGGACTTGCCGGCGCCGCCGTGGCCGGAGACGACCAGACAGGGTGATTTCGTGAGTTCGGCTTCGAAGGCCGCGTCAACAGCCGGCCTGTCCAACGCACCTTCGCCGGGCGACGGAACTTGCAAGGTGGCGGCCTGCTCGTCCCGGAGCTGCTCCAGCACGGGCAGGTAGGGGCTGAGGAGGCTCACCGCCCGGTCACTTGTCAGAAGATGGTCGACGATCTTGGCGGCGATGTCCTCAGAGTCCCAGATCCGCACTGTGCGACTCTGCATGTCTGGGCGGGCTCGGACGTTCGCCATGAAGCGTCGTTCGGCGGCGCCCACCCGTTTCTGAGCCGAGAGCAGCACGACCTCTTGCACGTTCGGCTTCTTCGCCAGCGCGTGGTTCAGGTCCTTGGTGGCCTTGGGCATGTCCGCGGCAAAGTAGTCAGTCTCCGCCGAATACTCCGCCACCCATGCTTCGTCCGGGGAATGGGTATCGACGTCGCCGCCGACCGGGAACCCGAGCACGTTCAGGCCATGGTGCGTCAGGGGTATGCCGAAAAGCTGCTCCATGAGCATACCGCCGAAACGCTCGAAGTCAGGGCCGATCACCCGAATGCCGTCGATCAGACGGATGATGTGGGAGGCGCGGAGATTGGCGTTGATCGACTGGCTCATGGGGCGCGCACTGAAGTCCGCTACAAACGGTTCGTCCAGATTATGGCCGCAGCTCAGTCACAATGCTCTCGCGAGTTCATTCGACCCCTTACCCGGTAAATCATATCTGGCGGCCAAACCGCTTGGCAGACCCGGAAGCAGACAGTCGATCGAATGACGGCTTCCGACCCAAAGCGGACATGGAGGTATGCACGGATCGGCTCCAACGAGTACCTAGACCCCGCTTCGAGCAATCCCGGCGCGCACTCGAGGCATCACTTGGGTTCCCAAGAGTTCGATTGACTTCAGGAACGTCGCGTGCGGCATCCCGCCGACGTCCATCTGCAGGATTTGTCGCGAGTGCCCGAGCAGCTCGTGCAGATGCACGATCCGATCCGCAACTTCATTGACGCCCCCGGCGAACACCATGCCGCCAGGTCCGAACTGTGCATCGCGGCTTGGCGGTGCCCGCATCGGCCGTCCGATCTCGGCCGACCCAGTTTCGAACATGCGCAGTTCGTGTTCGAGGTACAAAGCCTTCGCGACCTGGTCGTCCTCACCGACGAAGCCATGCACGGCCACCGCGATGTCGGCCTCATTCGGGTCGTGACCGGCACTTGCCCATGCGGCGCGGTAGGTCCGGCCGTACTGCGACCAATGGCCCGGAGATCCACCCAGGATGCCGAGAAACAGCGGCATCCCCAGCTCGGCTGCTCGTTGTACTGATTCGGGACTGCCGCCGCTGCCTAGCCAGATCCGCAGAGGCTCTTCTGGCCTTGGGACGATTTGCAGGTCTTTCAGGGCACGTCGGCGATGCGGTCCTGTCCACGTAATGCGCTGGTCGCGATTGATCTGCAAAAGCAGCTCCAGCTTCGAGCCGAATAGCATGTCGTAATCGCGCTCGTCTAGGTCGAAGATCGGGAACGTGATCGCCGATGAGCCGCGACCGGCAACCATCTCCACGCGACCCGGTGCAATGGCGGCCGCGGTCGCGAGTTGCTGGAATACGCGGATTGGTTCGTCTGTCGACAGCACCGACACGGTCGTGCCGAGCTTGATGCGTCGAACCGCCACCCAAAGCGGACATCGATGCTTAGGCGCTCTTGCATCTATTCACTTCGCAGTGCTGCGCCAGAGTGACCAGTCTCGCTCGTCTAGACCCTAGCCTCGGTAAGCAACTAATCCCGGAACGCGACAAGCCTGAGTAGGCTCGAGCACTCTTCCCAATGCACTACGTAGTACGCGAGTGCCGAGGGGCAGTTCACGTCGGGAAAGAGGCGGAGCAGACAGCCGGCCACGAGGTAATCACCGCCATCACGCTTCGTCTCAAGGCCACGCCGCGTCGTTCGACGGCGACCTGCCAACGTATGATCGATCACCCTTGCTCGACGAGATCACCGCGCCATGGCCACTCATACGGCGCAATTCGAAGTGCCATGGGCCGACTTGCTTGACGGTGGACAGCTCGATCGCGTCAACCTAGCGTTCCTGGGGCGGTCCGGACTGTCGGTGCGGCTGGCACGGCTGGTGTTCCTCGTTCTTGCCGGTATGACTGATCACCGGGGTCGGCCGGCCTTCCGGAAGGCCGTAGTGCTGTTGCCCGCGGACGTGCCAGACACCGTGATGGCGGATGTGGTCGCCGACGCCGAGCGGGTGCGGGGCTTTGCGATGGACGATGAGGAGCGCGACGTGCTGGCGCGCCGGTTGCAAGTGCATCATCTTGCGTCGTTCGACACCGCTGCCGTGTTGAAGGCGCTGGTGGTGGCCGCGCCCGGTAGCTTCGTCATCGTCGTCGAGGGCGCTCGCTATCGCCCGACGCATCACACGTCGGTCCCGCCGACGCCCCTGAAGGCGCCCGAAGATCGCTGGATCGCGCCACTGATAGCCCTTGCCACGCAGTGCGTGGCACAGATCGGGGAGGGCGCGTGCGTGCTAGTGGACGTCGGCGAATACCTGCCGGCGCTCGCACGCAATCTCCAGGCAGTGCAGGATCTGGAGTGCACCGTCTGGGGAGGCGATGACCCACAGGCTATCGACGATGCGCAGATGGCGCAGTTACAGGACTGGACCAGGCGAGTGGAGCGCGGTGACATCCTGTCGGTCCTGGGCGAAGTGGATGCCCTCGCGGGGGTTTCCGCGCCAGCAAAGTTGCTGACGAAAACCCAGATCCTGCACAACGGCGGTCGCACGGTCCGCGCGTTGGAAGTCCTGCGCGAGTGGCTGCCGCACATGGACGCGGCCGCCGCCGATCTCAAGTTGAAGTTAGCCACGGTTGCATTGGCCGGCGAGGATCTGGCCTTGGCGCGGCAGTTGCTCGCGTCCAGTGCGGACGATTTGTGCGAGCCGGATCTGAACGAGCTGGCGCTGGAGCTGACGCAGTCGATCCCCTCGGCTCGCATCGAAGCGCAGTGCCTAGACTGGCTGAACCGCTACTTTCCCGCCTCCTCGGTCTTCGAAGAGCATCAGCTCCGGTGCTTGCTCCTGGCCGCGCGCGATGGCCATGCGCTCCGGGAGGTCGATGGGCCGCGGTTACCGCTGGATGACTACGCCAACGCAGTGCTGGGGCCATTGAATGCAACCGCGGTGCCGGACTACGCCAATCTCGTTTTACAGGCGGATGCGCGCTGGCCCGCGCAGCAGGCCGAAACACGGTTGGCGGCGGCACTCGATGCGCGGCGGCGCGCTTTGCCGATGCATGTGGCGCTGCTCGTCCCGACAATCGACCCGCATTCCGCGCTCGCGCGTCACGCTGTGAACCTCCTGCTGTGGTCGATCGAGCGCCTCATTCTTACCGGCGACGAGCAGACGCGAGAGGAGCTAGCCGACGCGGTGCTGTTCGTCCTGCTCTATCTGGCGGTCCATCCCGGGGATACCGCGTCCCGGGAGCGCTTGGACGAACTACTGTCGATCGACATCGCGGGGTCGGTCGGCGTGGCCCTGCTCGCACACGCCTTGATGCGCTTGGCCAGCGCCCCAGCGCCGGCGCCCATCGAGGTGCAGGCCGCCGAAGGCGAGGTGGACGCCGAGCAGTTCCTACCCTTCTATCGCGCTGTAGTGGAGTGGCTGAGTCGACAACGCGCGATCGATCTCGCCACCGTCGTCCTGCCCGAGCACTTGCTGAGCATGCCGGCCGACACAGCACTCCATCATCTCAAGCGGATGGCGCAGTTCGTAATTGAACAAGAGCAGGCCGACGACGGCGACACCCTGCGGTTGATCGTACTTGTGGCTTTCGCCGTTGCGCCCCATGCCACACGCCGCAACGACGATTTGGAGATCTTGCGCCTAGCGACCAGTCGTCTCGTTGTCAGCGGCGAGGCCCAACTGGCTCGTGATCTAGTGGAAGCGGGCTTGGCCGCAACGCAGGGTCGGCCGGAGCGATTGCGCTTGGCGTGGTATGCGTACGGCGACGTATTCCATCGCATGCACAACGGCGCCCGCGCCCTCCTGGCCTTTGGCTGCGCCATCGCGACACAAGCCCCCGTGGAGCGTGAACACGCGTACTACGAGACGATGGGTGTGGTTCGCGCCTTACGTGACACCGGTCTAATGGAGCCAGCCCGGCAGTTCCTCGATCGGTGCGAGCAGTTGTTGGTCGAGCTGGGAATCCACGCGCGCATGGGCCATCGCGTCGAGACGGTGCGACTCGGCCTGCAGATTTCCGGGCTTCAGGCCGCCGCCTCACGCGACGTTGCGTCGTGGTCAGCATTGCTTCGCGGGATCGACGCCAACCTTGAGGCCGTCATCCGTGAGGACGACGAGTTGGCGACCGTCTTGGTCATGGCTGTGCAGGCCGTGCGCCAGGTCGAGGGTTTTGGTGTGGAGATCGACCCGCGGATGCGCGACCGGATTCAGCAGGCTTTGGACACGGCCGGCGAGATTACCGCCGAGCTGGTGCAACTGGCATCTAATGCGGTGGTGGGTCCTGAGCGATTGATCGAGCGCGCCCGTGCGGCGCAGCACGCGCGCTATTCCGAAGACGTGGGCTTCGATGTCCACTATCTCGTCCGCGCGGCGCGAAGCCAACTGTCGGATGATGCGGCGCTCGCCGACCCTGTGATCGCGAGCTTCTCGGCCGAGCTGACGACCGATCATGCCATCGCGTTACCCGGAGACACGGAAGGCGGCTGGCTGCCCGCCACCGTTGAGGAACCGGCCAGGATCCTACAAGACCTATCCCGCCGCGGGCTGAGCATCGAGGTACTGGCCGTCGACAGTGCCGACCGTCTAGTGCGGGTGAGCGCCGACGCCGGTCAGCTCGCGGTGCGGCGCGAGGGTGCCGCGTTCTCGCTCCGTGGTCTTCAGGCCTGGTCGCTTCGTTATCCCTTTGAGTACGGCCTGGATCATCAAGCGCCCAACGTGTTCTATACGAGCATGCGTGATCTGGGCCTGTCGGATGGTGTCGGCGAGCGCGTTGTGTTTGTTCTCGACACCCGGCTGCAGCGCCTACCTCCCCAGTTGCTGCTGATCGAGGGCGAATTGCTCGGGCGTGGAGCCACGATCGCGGTGGCGCCCTCGCTGACGTGGTTACATGCCGCCGCGACGGCGCCACGAAAACAGTACGCGCCGCCGGCCGCCTGGATCTCGACCGCCGTCGAAGGAAATGGGAGCGGCACGTTGGTGAGGGTGGCCGAGCGTGTGGCGGATGTGCTCGACCAGCATGGAATTGCCTTGCAGACAGGCGCGCACGTACCCGGGCATCTCAAGGGCGCGCGTCTGGCCATCGTCGCGGCGCACGGTGGCTTGGCCGACGACAACCGGTTCTTCAAGGTGGTCTCCGACGAAGCGCAGTTGCGAGTGAGCGCTTTGGCGCTGGCCCGCGCTTTGGAAGGCGCTGGCGTCGTCGTCCTGTTCGTGTGCAGCGGTGGCCGGCAGGACGAACACCCCGTGGCCGCCACGACGGTGGGGCTGCCCAAGCAACTGCTTGATCGGGGCAGTGCGGCGGTCATCGCGTCGCCGTGGCCATTGGACTCGCGCGTTCCGTCGCATTGGTTGCCTGCGTTCCTCGCCGCGTGGGAGGCGGGCGCGATGCTGGTCGATGCCAACGCGGCGGGCAATGATGCCGTCGGCGTGGAGATGGGGAATGAGCCGCGCCATGCATTGGCGATGACGTTATACGGAAATCCGTTCATTCTGCGGGCAGACTTGGTCGATTTTTGACGCTGGAGATGGCACATGTTGACAACTTCGAGCACGCGAGGTGGTCGGGGGCAGCGGCATCGAACGTGGTAAGTTGGAGGCTGCAGTCGGCGATGAATTGCCGGCTGATCGTGCTGAGGCGCTGGCTCGTTTCCTTTCATGGTGCGTCGACAGCGGATGCCGTTGCGACGCTTAGAATGCAAAATGGTCTCGACAAGTCCGATACACCCAATAGACACGCCCGAGCTCCGCAAGGAGCGGGGGGCTTTCTTCACGCCTTCCGCGATCACAGAGTTCGTCGCGAACTGGGCCATCAGGGCCCCTGGCGACCGCGTGATGGAGCCGTCCGTAGGTGACGCCGCGTTCCTGATTGCCGCGGTGGCGCGCATCGCGAAGCTTCGGCGGAAAAAGGGCGCCGAGCCCGAAGTCGACGGAGTCGAGATCCACGCGCACAGCGCGCGAATCGCGCGGCGGCGCATCCGAGAAGCGGGCGGAAAGGCCAATGTCCGCCAAAGCGACTTCTTCGACGTCGCACCCGAGCCGGTCTACGACGCGGTCATCGGCAACCCACCATACATCCGGTATCAAAACTTCTCGGGCGAGGCGCGCGCGAAATCCCGCCAAGCCGCCCTGAGGGGCGGTGTCGCGCTTACGGGACTCGCATCAAGCTGGGCTGCTTTTGTCGTGCATTCGGCCTTGTTTTTGAAGCCGGGCGGGCGATTGGGGCTCGTGCTGCCGGCTGAGCTGCTGTCGGTGAACTACGCGGCGCCGGTGCGCCAGTTCCTCTTCCAGCGGTTCCGCCAGGTGCAGCTGGTCCTTTTTGCGGAGCAGGTGTTCCCGGAGGCAGAGGCTGACGTGGTGCTGTTGCTGGCTGAGGGATACAGAGAGGAGCCGACGGGGCACGCCGTCATCAGCCAGACGAAGAACGCAAGCAGTCTCAGAACCTTGGAGGCGGGGCAGGTTTGGACTCCGGTGAACCCCTCTGGGAAGTGGACGGACAGCCTGGTCGATCCACGCGTGCTGGATTCGCTTGGCGCGCTGATGCGCAGCGGGCACTTCGCGCCTTTGGAGGTGTGGGGCGATACGACGCTGGGCATCGTCACTGGGAACAACAAATACTTCGCGCTCTCACCTCTTCGCGCAAAGGAGCTGGGGTTGCGCCAAAGCGAGCTGCTGCCGCTGTCACCGCCCGGCAGCTCCCATCTGCGGGGGCTTGCGCTGACCGCAGACCTGCTGGGCAGGCTTGGCAAAGAGGGCCAATCGACCCTGCTTTTCTATCCGCGTGCGGAGCCCTCGAAGGCGGCCGCGGCCTACATCGAGGCCGGGCACCACACGGGCGTCGACAAGGCTTACAAATGCCGCGTGCGCAAGACTTGGTATCGAGTCCCGTTGGTCGCGCCAGCGGACCTTCTTCTGACCTGCATGAACGCGGACACACCTCGCTTAGTCTCGAACGAGGCGAATGCTTACCACATTAATTCCGTACACGGCGTCTACCTCAAAGCCGAAGATCGCGAAATCGGCTGCGAGCTGCTCCCGCTGGCAAGCCTCAATTCCGTGACGCTAATGCACGCGGAAGTAGTCGGCCGCGCCTATGGCGGCGGAATTTTGAAACTTGAGCCCAAGGAAGCGGACCTCTGGGCGGTGCCATCGAGGATGCTCATCCGCGCTCGCGCGGCGGCCTTGCGCTCGGTGAAACAGCCGGTGGCGGACCTGCTGCGGGAGGGCGACCTGATGGGCGCAGTCGAACTCGTGGACTGCGCTCTGCTGGCCGAGAACTTCGTGCTTTCCCGCGAGCAAGTTGAACCAATCCGTGCGGCGCGCGCGCTGCTTTCCAGCCGCCGCGAAGCGAGGTCGAGCAGTGGCCGCTGAGCCGTCGGCCAAGGCCAAGGCCTGGGTCATCTTCGATCGGATCGTCGAACGCGCGGCGCCCAACGGCGCGCATTCCAGCCCTTGGGTCAAGGACAAAGACGGGCGGCGCCGCTTTGAGCCGGACTACGAAACCCTTTGCGTGCTGCTCGGCGTGCCGCTTTGGTTGAATGCCAGCACCCAATCTGGCGTGCCTGCGCTGGCACTAGATGTCTGGCTTAGCTACGAACTCCGGCGCGCCGGATTCGGGATCGATCAGACATGGCCCCGTCCGAAGCATCCGCGCATCCTGCCCGCGCCCGTGGCCAGGCTGCTCAACGAACTGCCACGTAGCGAGGCTCAGCCCCTCCGGGCTCGAATCGAGCGCCAGGGCGCGATATCGGGCGTCACCTCCTCGAGCGCGACGATCCTCGGCAAGAACTACCTAAAACAAGTCGACGTCATCATCACTGACTGGGCCACCGGCCCCGAGCTGCTGATTTCGACCAAACGCATGGATTCCTCGTATGCGAAGAACGCGCCGAACCGCGTCGAGGAGTCCTACGGCGACGTTAAGAATTTGCGACTGCGGCACCCCCTGGCTGCGCTCGGCTTCGTGTTCGGCCTGCGCTCGGACATCCTCGAAAAAGAGCCTGCCACGGCGGAGTGGATATTCGACCTGCTCGTGAAACTTGGGCAGGAGGACGACGCTTACCACGCCACAGGGCTGGTCCTTATGGAGTATTCGGACGGCGCCGTGTTGGTCGACAACGGCGAAGAGGCTGCAGCGGACATCACCCGGGAGCCTGGTGCGGAGCCTGAAGAAGAGGTCGCGCCAACTGCTGACGGAGATGTCGATCTAACGATCGCACGCCTGCCGAAGGTGAGGCTCCTCCCAGACAAGACGCCAGAGGAGCTGATGCCCGGTCGTTTCCTCGCCGCGATGGTCGATCGCGTGCTGGGGTCCACGCCCGTGACTATGCACAAGGTTGCGCGCAAGCGCCGGGCCGACGCCGAGGACGCTGACGCCGAGCGCGGGTCTAGGCCACCGCTCAGCTAGTGGCATCGGCTTGGGGATCATCGTCGATCAGCAAGGTCTTGCATCGCTTCGCCCGCAATCGATGCAAATAGTTCGACGTTGCGGGACAAATCGACTAGTGCAAACCGCCAGCGAGCTCCCCAGACTCCCGAGGCGAGCCGACTGCTTTCGCCAACTACGTTGGCCACGATGGGCGCCCCCGACGGAGCCCTACGGATAGGTCTCAACTATGCGTCGGTCGCGTATCCGGCACTGCGACCCCTGGATTGAGGCCACGTTCCAGCACCCAGCGCTGGCATAGTTGCGGCTCCGGAAGCAGGGCGCGAGTCGAACGTCACGGCTAGGGAGCGTCCGCTGCTGGCGGAGTTACAGGGCAAAGGCGCGTTCCAGTTCGCGGCCATGGCACCGCTTGTACTTGCTCCCACTGCCGCACAGGCACGGCTGGTGGTCGCGCAGCCCCGACAACAGCGCTTGCCCCAGAAATTGCTGCGCCTGCTGCAGCGGTTCAATCTGATGCGCGGGGACACTGACATGGCCGTGGGCCGCGGCTGACACGCCCCGACTCAGCACGCGCGTGATGGCTTCCGACACCCCGATGAAATGCCGAATCAGCTGGTCGTCGCGAACCGGCAGGCGCACGTTGTCGACAGTGGTGCCGCTGTAGCTTTGCCGCGCGTCCGGAACGAACAGAACTGTGGTCTCGTGATGGGGCTTGGGCGTGAGGTCGACCATCCGGCCTTCAGGCGACAGCCACACCGCATGGAACTCCGCTTCGACCATCACGTGCGGCCACTCCCAGAGTTGCCAGCCGCACAGCAGGCGGCCGCCGGCCCGAGCGATTTTGGCCTCGACATTGGGAAAGCATTCCCTTTCGCTCGCATCGGCTTCGGGCTGAACGGTCATGTACAACGCCATGCCGCCAGGAACCACCTTCTGGATCAGCTGGCGGATATGTCGAGTGATCTGCGGCGGAGTGGTGGTGTGCAAGCGTCGGTCCTCTAAAGCCGCCGACAAACGGCCGACGATCCGATGATGATGTATACCGCTTAGATCTCGCCGGTTGAGATTCACGAACACGGTCACTGATTCGTGCTGACGATTCAATCGAATTTCAGACACATATCACTCAACTGAGACCAGCAGACGCTGGCCTCGCGTGAGGGCGCTCCGCACAGAAGCGCTCTAGGTATGGGTGAGAAATGATCCCCCTAAAAAATGACATCCTGACCTGCGTCCTCGTGGTCACCGCCGCGCTGTTGGTGAGCATCGCGAAATGCGCCGGCTGCGTATCCAAGCCTCTCTGATTTACCAACCACTGCGACCATCGCGCAAGGCCCGGGCAACCCCGGGCCTTGTGCGTTTATGGCGCTTGAGGAGTCGAACATGCACTTAGTTGAATCGATGGCCTATGCCGGCGAGAAGCCGTGGCACGGGCTGGGCAACAAGCTCCAACCCAACCAGTCGATCGACGACTGGAAGGAAAGCGCCGGGATGGACTGGTCCATCCAGGACTCAGAAGTACGTTTCATCACCGGCCAGCACGGGATCGGCACCATCAACGCCTTCCCGGAGCAAAAGGTCCTGTACCGATCGGACACCAAGGCACCGCTTGCGGTCGTGTCCAAGCGGTTCCAAGTCGTCCAGCCCGGCGAGATCCTTGAGTTCTACCGAGACCTGACCGAAGTCGGGGGCTTCGAGCTTGAAACGGCTGGCGTTTTGCGAGAAGGACGCAAGTTCTGGGCGTTGGCCCGAACCGGCCAAAGTGTGTCCCTGAAAGGGCGCGATCGAGTCGACGGGTACCTCCTCCTGGCTACAGCTTGCGACGGCACGCTTGCCACCACGGCGCAGTTCACATCGGTTCGTGTCGTGTGCAACAACACGTTGTCGATCGCGTTGGGTGACAACCGTGGCGCCATCAAGGTGCCTCACCGGAGTCAATTCGATCCGAGCATGGTCAAGCGGCAGCTCGGTATCACGGTCTCGTCATGGGACGGTTTCGTCGCCCGGATGAAGGCTCTGGTGGAGCGACCGGTGGATCCTGATTCCGTCGAGGGGCTGCTTCGCCGCGTTCTCACGTACCCAGGCCAAGGTGGGGACAGCACGGTGGTCAACGAACAGGCGGTCAAGGCCGTGCGCTCGCTCTACGACGGTGGTGGCAAGGGCGCGCTGTATGCCTCAAGCCGGGGTACGGCGTGGGGATTGCTCAATAGCGTGACCGAGTACGTGGACCACCATCGGCGTGCCCGGAGTGACGACCACCGTCGCGATGCGGCCTGGTTCGGGCAAGGGGCGCAGATCAAGCAGAAAGCCTGGGACGAGATGATCAAGCTGGTCGCTTGACCCTACCAACCCGCACATAGAGCCCGGCCATTGGCCGGGCTTTTCTTTGGGAGACGAAAATGAAGAAGCAAGCTGCTTTGCGGCTGGTCGACACGCGCACGCTCGATCGGGAACAATGGCTGGAAGTGCGCAAGGGCGGCATCGGAAGTTCGGACGCCGCTGCTGCCGTGGGTCTCAACCCGTACAAGAGCCAGTTGGAACTTTGGCTGGATAAGACCGGCCGGTCGGCTGCAAACGATGACGGCAGGGGCATGGATGACCCCCGCTTCTGGGGAACGCTGCTTGAACCCTACGTTGCGGTCGCCTATCAGCAAAAGACGGATCGCAAGGTGCGCAAGGTGAATGCCGTGCTCCAGCATCCGACCTTCCCCTTCATGCTGGCGAACATCGACCGCGAAGTCATTGGCAGTCAGGAGGTCCAGATCCTTGAGTGCAAGACCGCCGGCGAGTTCGGTTCGCGCCTGTGGAAGGACGGCGTTCCCGAGTACATCACGCTGCAGGTGCAGCACCAGTTGGCAGTGACGGGCAAGGCTGCGGCGGACGTCGCCGTGCTGCTGTGCGGGCAGCAGTTGCAGATCCATCGGATCGAGCGCGATGAGGAATTGATCTCCCGCCTGATCGTGCTCGAAACCCGGTTCTGGGAGTTCGTGGAGACCGACACACCACCGCCGGCCGACGGTAGCGAGTCCTCTGCCAACGCACTGCGGCAGCTGTACCGCGGCAACGACACCAGCTTGGACTTCACCGGCGATGAAAGTCTCGGTCAAGCATTTGACACGCTTGCCGAGCTCCGGGGTGAAGTTGAGATGAAGCAGGCACAAGCCGAGCAGCTCAAGCAGACCATCCAACAGGCGATGGGCGACGCATCCAAGGCGCTCTTTGCCAACGGCGTCGTGACCTTTAAGCGTGCCAAGGACGGTACGACGGTAGACACCAAGCGGCTGGCGGCTGATCACCCGGTCATTGCCGCGCAATACACCGCGACCAGGCCCGGCTCGCGCCGGTTCGTCCTGGCTCGTACGTCCCCACAGCTCGAAGGAGAGGCGACATGTTGAAAGGACTGGCAATTACTCCACCCGTGATTGGGCGGATCTCCATAGGACGGATAGTGGAGCGCAATGGCAAGCGCCTGCCGGAAAAGGACGACCAGTTCACCCTGACCAGCCAAGTGCAGAACCGCGATGGCTGGGTGCTGCATCCCTTGGATGAGCAATTGAGGCAAGCGGCAGAAGGGCAGAAGCTCCGGTCCATTCCCGTTCGGATGCTGTTCAACGATCCGGTGCTCAATTTACGGGCGGATTACTCCCTGTTTGACCGTACCAGCGGCCGGCCTCGGTGTGTGGGCAACGGCGAAACGTGCCGGCGGATGGAAAAGGAGGGGGTGGTACCGCACGCCTGTCCTGGACCCGACACCTGTCCGTTCTCAATGGGAGACTGCAAGGCGTACGCTCGCCTGAACGTGGTAGTGGGAGATGGTGAGGACGATGCGCTCGGCAGCTTTGTGCTCCGTACGACCTCGTTCAACACCATCCGCACCATCACGGCACGGTTGCAGTACTTCAGTGCCGTCTCGGGTGGTCGACTGGCCTGCATGCCGTTGGAGCTAAGACTCCGGGGCAAGTCGACGACCATGAGCCATCGCTCAGCGATCTTCTACGTGGACCTGATCGTTCGGACAGGCCTCACGCTGGAACAGGCCGTTGTCGAGGCCATCCAGAAGGACGAGGCACGTAGGGCGGTTGGCTTGGATCAAGAAGCGCTGGACGAAGCGGCCAGGCGTGGATTCGCAAACGGCGCGTTCGAGGATCTCGCGGAAGATGTGCCCGCGGTGGTGGAAGAGTTCTTTCCGCAGGAGGTGCATCCGGTGGATGTCGATGCTGTCCGAGACGTGCCTGTAGCTAACCTACGGGGCAAGTTGGACGGCAAGGTTGCTCGACTGGCAAACGCGTGAGGACCTATATGGTCGCAATCAGGTACGGCCTTACGGCTGACGAAGTGACTTGGGTTGAAGACGTGCTTTCCAACGATGAAAGCAGCGACGACGCGCAGTTGTTCACATATTTCGTCCGGGGAGGCTTGACCAAGGCGCAGGCAGAAGGCGTCCTCCATCACCGAGGAAGTTACCTGAGCACTATCCACGTCAAAGGCATGGGGCCGCTGCATCTGCGCTAGAGGAGGTTGTCGTGCTGAAAATTATCGGTGGTTTCGTCGTCTACAGCTTCGCCGTGTTCGGCTTTGGTGTGTATCTGCAACGCGTGCACACGAGTCGACAGGAAGAAGCAGGGCAATGACTGAATCCCCAGCCCGCGATTGTGCGGGCTGGGGCGGAGGCACACCTTTTTTTACTTGTCGGATGCTCCGTAGGTCTCGGCACGGGCGGCTTGCCTTAAGGAAGCACCAGCGCATAAACAAACCAGGGTGACCTTCCGGCCTGCCCTGATTCGGTTTTTTCTGCTTAAAGGCTGCTGGTGTGCTGCGCCCATGACGGCAGATGGGCTGGCGGCGCAGGGCGCTGCGGCACGATGCTCAGGCGGGATTCCTTGCCGGCGCCGGATTCCAGCACCTCGCCACCTTTCACCAAGCGCAACAGGGCTGCACGGAATCGCGCATCGTAGGCGCGTTCCCGGAACAAGGTCATCACTTCCGACTTGAGCGCGCTAGCTTCGCGGTTGTGCAGGCACAGTTCGGTGATGATGTTCAAGATGGACTGACGGTCATCAAACAGACGCTGAGACTGGCGTTGATGAGCTGTCGGCTTGGGCGGAGGCGGAAAAGTCAGCGGTTCGGGCGGGAAGATTTCCGCGAACTGACCCATGTGCCACTGGACGATCGCATACGCAGCCGCCAGTGTCGCTGGAGGAATGTCGCCAGCCTGGCCACTGAAGGCGTGCATGATGGCGCTGATCCGGATGACGTTCTGCATGGCGCGGTTGGCCGCATCCTGCATGTGCCAGTAGGTTGTATTGATCAGGTACCTGTGTTCCTGCGCAAGCTCCCAATAGAGCTGACAGGCTTCCGGTGAGAACGCGATGTCATCGCGGTCGGTAATGCCGGCCTCCAGCTTCAAGCGCTGGGCCTTCAGATAGGCCGTGACCTGCGTTTCGTAGTTGTCCAGACAGTCGCTGGGAACCTGGACGGACGGGTCCAAGGGAGTGCGGGAGTGGGGCAGTCGCGTGAATAGAATGCGGGCGATGAAGCCGATGTCACGCGCGTGTTTCCCGTACTTCTGAACATAGTTGTCGAGAATGTCCGGCTGCAGCATCGCAAGAATGACCAGTGTTGCGTTAGCGGCAATCACGAAGTCGCCGTTGGCGCGGGTCAGCATGGCCTTGTCGTCGACCTCGAACATGTTGTTGGGCGTTTCAAGGTGACGCTTGAAAACATCGCTGTTCAGCAGGTTCTGACCCTCGTGAGAGGACATGGAGCAAGCTTCGCCCACTCCCTCCACAGCTTCAATCAGACCGCGATTGGTGCTGTTCTGGATGATGACGAAGCGCAACCGAGGATCATCGCTGGCCTTGCCTCCACTCGACGGATCGGCAGCGACGGCATCTCGCGGCGTATCAGTAGCCAATTCGCTGGCCGCACCGCGTTCATTTGCAGATTTGGTGCTCTTGCGGCCTTTCTTGGCGAGCTGGTAATCCTGATAACGGCGAACGTCCTCCGAGTTGTGAGCGCGGTGCACGAGCTTGTGGGTGCGCGTTTTTCCCGTCGTCGGCCCCGCTAGAACAACGCTGAAGAACGACAAGGGCTCGTAGCCATCGTCAGGGCGTTTGACCCGTTTGAGCCCGTGAACGGCTGCGGCCATGCCGGAAAGGAGCGTGGCGAGAGCCATTTCAATATCTACATCGAGCTTGATGGCGATCGCATATGCCAAGTTGCGTACGTAATCGGGGACAACTCCGATCGGGTGTGAAGAAGGGGGAGAGTTCATTAGCGCTCAGCTCATTTAGTTGGGAGGGAAGCTGAGCCTGCCCCACGGTGATAGCGTCGTCGAAAGTTCTCCTAGAAGTTACAACGACCGTTGCCCGCCACCGATGCTAACGAAATGCATCACCCACCGAAGTGTACAACCACACCACGTTTTTTTCTTCGTGGACTTAGCTCACCGTCATGATAAGGCTAGGAAAACTCGACGCGCGAAAAAAAACGCGGCCCCGAGGCGTGCCTGCAGTACGGACAGTCAGCAACTTCTACAAGAACTTTTGCCGATATGCGCGAGGTCATGGAAGCTCCAATCATGAATACCAAGGGAGCAGAAGCGATGACCGCTCGACACACGACCAACTGGCAATCGGAGGTCCAGTCATATTTGGCTGCTAGTCCCGGCGTGCTCGATACACAAACCTACCTGTTGTCTCGCTATGGATCGCGCATGACCAAGAAGGAAGTGTGCTTCGAACGCAAGAACAGCCGCGCCACTACTGACAACGAGCGTAATCCTCGTCACCCCAGCTACAACTCCGCGTTGGCTGCGGCCGAAGTTAAAAATGCCTTCCCCAATAGCGGGAGGGCCGTCCTCTTTGACACGTTGAAAATCTCAGAACTTCTGAAAGATAAAGATATCAAACGTTGACCATCAGCGTACCGCAGTACGTTATCTCAACAACGCCCATGCCAGCGAAATCAAGAGTTCGCTAGGCTTTCTCAGGACCAAAAGGGAGTGCAGACCGGTCAATGACTTCAAAGTAATTCCGGTTCTATGTCTATTACTTACGCACTACTAATTAATCACCGTGATCAGGCTACATATATAACTGATCACGACCGGAGTGCGACATGATCATGAATGAAGCGATCAGAGCTGGATCCAAGCGTTTCAAGAAGCTCGCGTCAACTGACCTGCTAATCCGCCATTGCCTTAAAGACAGCGATGGAAGTGATCGCGTGTACTACGAAGTAGGCGCAGTCAAGCGAATGGTGGGTCATCTAGACTGGATGGAACGTAGCGTCAAACGGATAGCCAAGACAAAGAAAGAACCCTGGGAAAGTCAGTACTTCGGTGGCAAGTCACGCTGCTGGATGACTGGTGAGGCAAAAGACTTGTGGCACGTATTCCGTAATATACAAGAGTCACCCAAGGAACTAGTGGCAGGGCGTAAGCTTAATCCGTGGTTGGAAGTGGGCTTGCATCTGGCCTACAAATGGGAGCCCAGACTGCGTTTCTTCATCAACGGCAATGGCAACCTAAGTGTCGACGAAGAATATCCACGACGAATGCTCTCACATATCGTGAAGGTCATACGGCGGGTTTGCAATTCAAAGAGGTTCCGCGGTTGGGTCAAGAATCACTATCGTGGAGCGGAGGATAACTACAGGCGTAGTGCCGAGTACATACTAGCCATATTACGGGTTCATGCGCGACTGCTGGTTCTTCGCGTAGATCTCTATTTCGAGGGCGATGCCAAAGAAATCAGTGGATCGGAAGAAGCCGATAGGGCCTATGACAAGTTCATGCGCAATCTGAGCACCAGTAACATCGCTCCTGACGTGCTGGGGTACGTCGGAAAGCGTGAAGATGGGTTGGACCGCCGCATTCACTACCACATTCTAGTGTTAATTGATGGTAGCGAGCACCAGCAGGCCCACAACCTCACTGAGATGTTGGGGCGTTTCTGGGTGAACGATTGCGTGGGTTCCTCTATCCTATCCTCTTACAAGAACTGTTATGAACGAAAGAACGAGTACGAATTCAACTGCTTGGGTCTTTTGCACTATACGGACGATCGGATGCTCATGGGTCTTCGTGAAGCCTTGGAATACATCTGTAAGGAACGTGCCCATGTTCTCGCCAGAAAGGGCAAGGAAAGAAACCTTCGCAAGGGCCAGCCGCCGAGATTGCCGGACGATGGTAGGCGTAGGGGCGCGCCCCGCAAGTACGGCAATGACGTGTTACTAGCAGAACGTATCCTGCTGACCAAGTCCAGGAGCGAATCACGCACTAGATTGCATGGATGATGATCGCTAGGATGGGCGACCGCATTCTTTTGTAAGGCTGACGCTGCAGCCCGCATGGAACTAGAACCAAAGCCCATTTGTCCGGCCCGACTGCTTGATGCCCCTAAGGGCATCAAGCAGCCCGAACGAGCGCTCTTGGACGCATGTATCGCGCACGGGGTGTCCGTCTATGTCCGCGTTCCGTCCAAGGTCCAGGTGCACATCTTGGGTCATGACGCGTTCAAGGGAGGTCCATGCATTGATATTGATAATGATCCGTTTGATGACACCAGTAGGATCTTAATTGATTACAGCTTCGCTGGCAGCGGCGTGATTGTCGACGCTCGAATGAAGTTCCTTCGATTGGCGAAAGCAGACTTAATACTGCTACGTGATCAGGGGCAAGTTACGTTAAGGCAGTTCGAGAGTGGCGGATTGATATGGCGTGATCGACGGCCTGCCACTGGCAGCAAGCAAAGATTGTCAGTTGACAGTCGAGCGCGGCTTAGGGCAATGCGCAGGAGGCTGGATGGATATGTTGACCAGTGCAAGTTTGATGACGAATATGAACTAGTCAATTTTGATCTGGGTAGATTGGGGAATTCGCAATCCACCGGCCCCGCTGATCTGCTCGGGAACTCCACTGTTGAGGCCAAATTAACGGTCAAGACGGGGAATTTGTACTTTGATGTCGATGACATACCAAAGGTACGCGATTTAGTGGTAGCTAGATTGCGGGTCGAGGATAGGTGGGGGCACCGAGTAGATGCGCCCGCTGTCTACTTGATCTACCAGGCCGCAAAGCATTTTTCAGACAGGGAGTACACTTTCGCGGCAGCCAAGACGTGGCTCAGTGAGAACGATACGCAGGGTTATTTTAGCAAAATGAGTAAAGCACTAGATTACGCAGCGCAGCTAATCAATCGAAACCCCAGGAAAAAGTCCGCCGATAACGGCGACAAGCTGCAGCTCGATAGGATAATCAAGAACGAAACAGGGAACGACTACACTGAAATTTTTGCGTCGAATCGCTTGAGCTTGCTGCTTCTAGCGACCGATGCTTGGCTGCACGACAAGAAGCAGCCAGAGGTAGATCCCTACTTGCCAAACGGCGGACTATGGAATTATTTGAAGGGGCTTGGGTTTACCACGACCGAAAATACGGGCGTAGTCAAGGAAAACCCGAAAGGTCAGACTAACCCCTGGGAGTGCCAGGTTGGGTATTTGCAGCGAATAATCGAGAATAGGCCCTAAATCAATGCGTCCTCTGGCTTGGCCCCACGCCGGCCGTTGTCATCACAGTACGCACCCCATTCCAGCATCAGCTTTGTTCGCGGGCCGAGGAGTTCGTCGCGCGCGTATGCAGCTCGGGTAGAGTCGCTGTTAACGTGCGCCAGCGCCAGTTCGGAAACTTCATCCGCGAACTCGGTCAGATTGCGTGCCCAATCTTTGAAGCTACTCCGGAATCCATGAGGCACCGCGATTTTGTTGTATACAGGATCCAAGTAGCCTTCGCCGCCGTTTTTCAAGCTGACGTCGTGCATCCGTTTAACGAGCAAGCTCAAAGCCATGTCGCTCAGCGGGGCGCCTTTCCTGTTGGTGAACGGATAAGCGCGACCGTTACTTCGTTGGTTTTCGAGAATCTCGAATGCGTGACTCGACAGCGGTACACAGTGGTCGCGCCCGCGCTTCATGCGCTTAGCCGGAATCGTCCACACCCTCTTCTTCATGTCGAATTCTGACCAGGGTGCGCTACGCACTTCGTCCGACCGGGAAGCTGTGAGGATGGCGAATTCTAGAGCTCGTGCGGCATCCGTACTCTGTAGGCGTAGTGCCGCTATGAATGCGTAAGTACGCTGGTAGGGAAGAGAAGGGAAGTGGTTTTTCTTGTGGTTCGACTTGCCCAGCAACGGCTCCAATGCTTCGCTTTTTGCTGGGTTCTCGCCTGCATACAGCTTCTTTGCTTTGGCGTAGCGGAACACTGCTGCAATGTCGTGGAGCAGCTTCTTGGCCGTGGGGTACTTGGTACGCCACATCGGCTCCAGTACAGCGGCAACATCCTCCACGGTGAGGTCGCTGATGATGCGTGCTCCGATGATGGGCAACACATGAAGATCCATGCGCGTGCGCCACTGCGCTTTTGACTTGAGTTCATTTTTGTAGCCGGGAGCCTTGGCCTCAAGGGCGGCGCTCTCACATTCGGAAAAGGTCTTTAGCTTGGCTTGCGCCGCCTGCGCTGCAGTGATGGCAGCTAGACGCTCAGCGTTCGGATCAATGCCTTGGGACGTCTTAGTCAGATATGCAGTGGCCTTCTCGCGTGCTGCCTGCAAGCTGACGCTCGGATACTTCCCCAACCCGAACTCGCGACGTACCTGGGTCACGACTCCGTGCTCTGTGGGGTGGGGCCGCGAGCCCGTCGTGACCCGTAGCAGCCAGGACTTGGCGCCGTTGGGCGTAATCTGGATGCATAGCCCCGGCGGCTCGCCTGCGACCGCATGTCGAACAGGGTGCTGTTGCCCAAGCCGAGGCTTTAGCTTCTTGATCGCCATGTCCGAGCCGAGGCGTGTTGGAATCCTAGGCAACGCTACCCCCCTAAATACCCCCCTACGGGTATTAGATTGTAGTGGTATGCCTTAGGCGGCGCTAGTAGCCCTGGCTGGGCTAACGCTCTGATCTGAAAGCGCAAAACCGTGGTTGACCTGACTAGACTCGACTAAAATTTCCTACAGATGGCGCCTTCCGGGCGCACCATACAAAAAGTTGAAAGGGTCGACGAGCATCAATCGTCGGCCCTTTTTTCTTTGGTCGCGCCTGCGACGCATTGGCCTGTCACGGTCGATATCGACGTAGGTATCGGCTGTCATGAATGAAGCCCTGCAACTCTGGCCTGATTCCGGGAACCGCCGCGAATGCCGGTCGTCGACGCCAGGCTCCCTGCGGGCATCTTCCCTGCAAGCCACGTTCAACAAAGCCTGGCCCCCGGTCGGTTGGGCGCGGCGGTTGCGCGTGGGTGCTGGCGCCGTGCTTGTCGAACAGGTCGACTGGCTGCCGTGGCTGGACGATGCGCGCGGACTGCTTGATGCGCGCGAACTTGCCTGCGTCGAACGTCGCTATCGCCCCGGCGACCGCGTGACCCTGATCCTGGCGTACGCCCTGCATCGACTGCTGTTGTCGGTCCTGCTCGACATCGCGCCTGCCGATGTCCCGATCGGACGCGATGCCAAGGGTTGCCCACGGCTGGAGGGACATCCGATCTGGACCAGTCTCAGCCACGCGGAGGGCCACTTGGCGTTTGCGTTCAGCAGGGCCGGTCCTGTCGGGATCGATATCGAACCGTCGTCGCGCGCGACCGAGCTGCCGGAGATCGCGGATCGGGTGTGCACGCCGGTCGAGGCCAATGTCATGCGGCGGTTGGAGGGATCGGCCCGGGCCAAGTCATTGCTTGAGTTGTGGGTGCGCAAGGAGGCCCTGCTCAAGGCCGCAGGTATCGGGCTGGAGCGCGCGATGGAAACCTTCGACGCTCCGGCCGCCGTTCTGTTGAAGCTGGAAGGGCTGCAAGGGGTTCGTGCGCGGATGCTTGCTTCCGGTCCGGACTGCGTGGCGGCCATCGCCAGCGTCGAGCACCCCGGCGTCGAGGGAAGGGGGCCGGACATCCAGTGGCTTCGGTCCACGCGGATGTGAAGGCCGGAGTATCCACGCTCCGCCGTTATTAATCGCGAGTGGGCAACGGCGCACGGTCGATGACGCGCAATCGCGTCGAGGGGGCAGGGGTGGGGATCGGTCTGGCAAACAGCAAGAATCGCGCAACCCTCCTGTTGTGGGTGGCCGAGGTAGCGATCATCGTGCTGGCGGTGGCCGGTGCAGCATGGTTGCGCTTCCTGCATGATCCCGAGGGACACCTCATCTTTTCCCAGGGCGCGCCGTCGCGTGCGCTCGTCGTCGCACTGGTCACCACCACCGCGATGGCGGCGTTCGGCATGTACCAGGTGCACGGACGCCACAACCGCAACGACTTCCTGCTGCGCCTGCTGCTGTCGTTCGCGTTCGGTGGCACGGCGCTGCTGGTTCTGTACTACGTGCTGCCGTCCACCTATATCGGTCGCGGCGTGCTGCTGCTGGCACTGGCCGCCGCATTCGCCGGGGTCTACCTGCTGCGCAGCGTCTCGCAAGCGATGTTCCAGTCGGATGTGTTCCGCCGTCGTGTGCTGGTGTTGGGTGCCGGCCACAATGCCGACCTGATCAATACGCGCCTGCGTCGTGGCGGTGATCGTCGTTCTTTCGTATTGCTGGGCTTCGTTCCAATCGAAGGCCAGCCGGTCGCAGTGGGTTCGGCCCATCGCATCGAAGGCCCGGAGCTCCTGGCTGCGCTGGCCGAGCGCCTGGACGTGGACGAGATCGTGGTGGCGCCGGACGAGCGCCGCGGTGCGTTGCCGATGGACCAGATGCTGGCGTGCGCGCAGCGCGGGATCGCGATGACCGACCTGTCGACGTTCTTCGAGCGCGAGGCGGGCATCGTCACGATGAAGGTGGCCGACCCGTCATGGTTGGTGTTCTCCGGCGGCTTCGACCACTCGTTGCCGCGGCGGCTGAGCAAGCGCTTCTTCGACCTGCTGGCGGCATCGCTGATGTTGCTCATTACGTGGCCGCTGATGCTGCTGGTGATGCTGGCCGTGTCGTGGGATTCGCGCGGGCCGGTGCTGTATCGGCAGGTGCGCGTGGGCGAGGGTGGGCGCGAGTTCGAGTTGATGAAGTTCCGCAGCATGCGTTGCGACGCCGAGTCCGACGGCGTGGCCCGATGGGCGACCACGAGCGATGACCGCACCACTCGGGTCGGGCGTTTCATCCGGATGACCCGGCTGGATGAGCTCCCCCAACTGGTGAACGTGCTGCGCGGCGAGATGAGTTTTGTTGGACCAAGGCCGGAGCGTCCGCAGTTCGTCGACCTGCTCAGCCAGGAGATCCGCTACTACGCGGTGCGCCACAGCGTGAAGCCCGGGCTCACCGGATGGGCGCAATTGCGCTATCGCTACGGTGCATCGGTGGAGGACGCGGAGGAGAAGTTGAAGTTCGACCTGTTCTACGTCAAGAACCACGGCCTCGTCTTCGACCTGATGATCCTGTTGCAGACGGTGGAAGTGGTGCTGTTCCAGCGCGGTGCGCGCTAGGGCTACTCCGCGACGACCATCCAGAGCAGCAACAACAGCACCGCCAGCACCGCCAGCGTGGTGGTCCGGCGTCGCCCTGCTGCGGGATCCTTCCGTCGCGGTGGCACGATGAGCGCGCGGTAGGTGCGCTCGTTGGATGTGGCAAGTATCGCTGCAGGTGGCGCGGCGACCGAGCCCGGCAGGCGGCCGTACTGGCGCTGGAACCTCACCGCGTTGGCATAAAGCGCAGTGAGCTCGCCCAGCATCGCCTTTCCGTCGTCGTTGGCCGGTTCGCCTCCGTTGCGGTCCGGGTGCAGTTCGCCGATGCGTCGCCGGTAGGCATGTCGAAGCTCGTCCAGGCTGCAGCCGGGGTCGAGTTCGAGCTCCTCATACAGCACCGCAAAATCCTGATTCATGGCTTCCCCTGAAGTGTTCCGAGCGGCGTTCCCCGAACCGCACTGATCGACGTCGTCCTGCCGCTGCCTGCGTGGCCGTTGCCCCGTGCCATCAGCGTTTCAGATGGTGCAAGCCAAAGGTTGGCACCAACAGGGGTAGCGAATGAACAGTGCACGGCTGGAATTGCCGATCGATCATCCTCCGATACGCAATTCGCCGTCAGAAACGGTCGATTTGCCCTTGGCCCTGGACACAGCGACGACTGCATCCTTGCGCTCACTGGCCGAACGCCACGGTACCGATCCCGGCACCGCAATGCTGGCTGGATGGTGCGTGTTGCTGATGCGGCTGTCGGGGCGGGAGCAACTGGTAATCGACGTGGCTGGCGAGGCGCCGGCGATGCTGCACGTGGACCTGTCGAACATGCCGGGCACGGGTGCGCTGCTGGCCACGCTACGCGAGCAGCTGGCATCGGTGCCGGACCTGCCCGACGCGGAGACTGCCGGAGTGGAACCGGGAACATCGAGGCTGGGTTATCACTGGCACGCCGACGATCGCGGTACCACCACTGATGACATTGGGTCCGACCATGCCGCTGGTGGCTACGAGCTCGCACTCGCGCTCGGGTGCAGCGGCGACGCAATCACCGGGTCGATCCACTACGACCCCGCACTGCATCAACCGCGCGTCGCGGAAAGCTACCCCGGCTATCTGTGCAACCTGTTGCAGGCAATGGCAGAAGACGACGCATGCCCGATTGACCGCCTTCGCCTGCTCGATGACGGCCAGCGCCTGCAGGCGCTGCGCGAACACAACGCAACCGCCGCCGACTACCCGCTGGATCAATGCGTGCACGAGTTGTTCGAGGCGCAGGTGCGTCGCAGCCCGGATGCCGTCGCCGTGGTGGACGACCGGGCGCAACTGGACTACGCCGAGTTGAATGTCCGTGCCAATCGGTTGGCGCACCACCTGCGCGGGATCGGCATCAGACCCGACGATCGGGTGGCGATCCATCTGGAGCGCGGGACCGAATTGATCGTCGCGCTGCTGGCCGTGCTGAAAGCCGGCGCCGCCTACGTGCCACTCGATCCGACCTATCCGCTTGAGCGCCTTGGCTACACGCTGGAAGACAGCGAGCCGGCAGCTCTGCTGACGATGCGCGACATGATCGAAGGC
>JBOHYC010000376.1:0-1725 GCA_050737755.1 Lysobacter sp. | reverse complement strand
TACTTCAGCTTCGCCGCCTTGCGCAGCTCATCGGCGCGGTCGGTCTTCTCCCACGAGAAGGCGGTCGCACTGTGCTTGTGGCCGGTGCCGTCGACGTAGCTGACGTCCTTCGGCTTGCGGCCGAAGTGGCCGTAGGCGGCGGTCGACTGGTAGATCGGGTGGATCAGGTCGAGCATCTTGACGATGCCGTACGGACGCAGGTCGAAGAACTTGCGGATCAGCTTCTCGATCTGCTCGTCGGGCACGTTGCCGGTGCCGAAGGTGGTGACCGACACCGAGGTCGGCTCGGCCACGCCGATCGCGTAGCTCAGCTGAACTTCGCACTTGTCGGCCAGGCCCGCGGCGACCACGTTCTTGGCGACGTAGCGCGCGGCGTAGGCGGCCGAGCGGTCGACCTTGGACGGGTCCTTGCCGGAGAACGCGCCGCCACCGTGGCGGGCCATGCCGCCGTAGGTATCGACGATGATCTTGCGACCGGTCAGGCCACAGTCGCCCACCGGCCCGCCGATCACGAAGATGCCGGTCGGATTGATGTGGATCTTGTTCTTCGGCAACGCCTCCAGCCACGCCTTCGGCAGCACCGGCTTGAGGATGTGCTCGCGCACGCCTTCGATCAGGTCCTTCTGCTTGATGCCCGGATCGTGCTGGGTCGACAGCACCACCGCGTCGATGCCGGCGATCTGGTTGTCGTTGTCGTAGCGCAGGGTGACCTGGCTCTTGGCATCCGGGCGCAGCCACGGCAGCGGCGAGTTCTTGCGCTTGCGTACCTTGGCCTGCTGCTCCACCAGACGGTGGCTGTAGTAGATCGGCGCCGGCATGAACTCGGGCGCCTCGTTGCAGGCATAGCCGAACATCAGGCCCTGGTCGCCTGCACCCTGTTCTTCCGGCTTCTTCTGCTTCTTCTTGCTGCCGTCGACACCGGCGGCGATGTCCGGCGACTGCTTGCCGAGCATGTTGATGATCGCGCAGGTGTGGCCGTCAAAACCGACGCCCGAATGGTCGTAGCCGATGTCGTTGATGACCTTGCGTGCGAGGTCCTCGATGTCGACCCATGCGGTCGTGGTGACCTCGCCGGCGACGATCGCCGCACCGGTCTTCACCATGGTCTCGCAGGCCACGCGGGCGCGTTTGTCCTGGGTCAGGATCGCGTCGAGAACGGCATCGGAGATCTGGTCGGCGATCTTGTCCGGATGGCCTTCGGAGACGGATTCGGAGGTGAACAGGTAGCTGGACATCGAGGTTATATCCTTGCATTCGGATAAAAGGATGGGTGCGGATGATACAGGCATTGCCGGCCCGGCGCATTGTGCCTTTTTCCGGGTTTGCCTTCGGTTAAGCGCCGCCGGTCCGGTGTCATCCAGCGGTCGCGCAATCGCCACGTGACGGTAGCGCAGCAGCGACAGGCTATACGCCACCGCAGGCCGCCATGACGACGCCGATGCTGCAGCTCGAAGCCCGACTCCAGTCCAGTGTCCGCGGCCGCTTTCCGCACTGGTTCCGTGGCCGCCGCCGATACCTGGCCGCACCGCTGCTGCGCACGGTGGGGCGCTGGTCGAGGCTCGACCTGCTGGATGGCTTCATCAAGGCCAGCGGACACCTGCACGGGTTCGCCTTCGTCGAGGCCGCGCTGGAATGGGTGGCGCAACGGCGCGCGGTCTGGAACGAGGCGCACCAGCGCGTGATCGAGGCGCTGCACGCGCTCGCCCGCAATGGCACCGAACTGGT
>JBOHYC010000375.1:0-3189 GCA_050737755.1 Lysobacter sp. | reverse complement strand
ATGCAGGGTGACGTCGGCGGCGGTAGCCGTCGTCGCGGCAGCCAGGCCGCACAGGCAGATCAGGACTGTACCGATGCTCCTTCGCACGTCAGCGCAGGCCCGAGGGATTCTCGATCGGCGATTGCATGCGCACGATCGCGTACGACTCCATCCGCAGCCGGCTGTAGTGGCCGACCGAGCAGCGAAGGCTCGCGCGCCAGGTGCCTCCCTCGGTGATCAGCGCTGACACCCCACCGATCACGCGGTCGACGAAGGGCACGATCATCGGGTAGCAATAGCGCACCCGGATCTTGAGGATGTTGGCATCCTGCACGCTCAGGCCGCTGCCGCCGACGCGGTTGTCACGGAACGCCAGGTTGTCGTTGGGCAGCGCACGCTTGCCATCCCACTGCACCTCGGCGAACTCGTTCCAGGCCCGGCGGGTCGGGCTGATGATCTCGATATCGCTGTATGCGAACACTTCGGCCGTAGCCTCGCTGGCACCTTCAAGCACGCCACCCATGCCGGGTGAGTCGACATACAGCGGTGTAATGCCGCGAATAAGGCCGCGCCGAATCTCACCCATGTCGGCGCCGTGAACCGCGCCACTGCGGGCCGCCTCGAGCACGGCATAGTCAAGCGTCGCCTTGGCCCGGTAGATCAGCATGAACTGGAAGGCCGCCAGCAACAGGAACAGGAATGCCGGCACCACGATGACGAACTCCAGTAGCGACTGGCCCCGTTGCGTCCGTCGGCCCGCGGCCGGTGCGGTTCCGTTGCGTCTCATGCGTCGATCGCTTGCCATTGCAGCACCTCTCCCTTGACCGGAGCGATCCGTGACAGGCCACCGGCGCGAAGTTCAACCGTGGCGTACGCACCGCGTTGCCCGGATGCGCGCCACGGCCTCACGCCCTCGCGCCAGTCGAGCACCTCGCCATCACGACCGAGAAACAGCAGGTCGAGCGGATAGCCCATCCAGAACGTATGCACCGAATTGCACGGAGAAAGCCACAACGCTTCCGCACCATCAGCCGCCAGCGGGCGACGACCGAGCAATCCGCGCAGACGCTGCCACCAACGGTCGGCGCGCCACACACGTGGCACCACGCAATCGTCGCCGCGGCACAGCCGGCCGGTCTTCACAGCAGCCCCTGCTGCTTCATCTGCAGATAGATGAAATATGCCAGCACCAGGAAGATCAGCGGGAAGAAGAACATCACCAGCGGCAGCATCATCTTGACCGGTGCTTCCAGCGCCAACTTTTCCGCGCGCAGGAAGCGTTCTTCACGGCGCTGTCCGGCCTGCGCCCGCAGCGCATCGCTGAGGCTGGCGCCGACCCGGTCAGCCTGGATCAGCGAGCTGGTGAAGTTGGATATCTGCGAGATGTCCATGCGGTCGGCCATCCGTCGCAATGCCTCCGAGCGCGGTAGGCCAGCGCGCAGGTCGCGCAGCATGCGTGAGAACTCCTGGCCGAGCGGCCCCTGTGGCCCCTTCTGCACCGCCTGCTCGATCGCGCCAGTGATGTTGAGGCCAGCCTCGACCGCCATGGTGATGAAATCCAGGTAGGTCGGAAGATCGCGGATAACCTTGCGCCGGCGGAGGTTGCGCTTCTCGTTGAGCCACAGGCTCGGATACATCCAGCCCAGCGGCGCGCCGAACAGCACGCACATCAGCAGGGCGCCCGGACCGGCGCGACCAAGCATCAGCACAAGCAATACGAAAAACAGCATGACGATCACCGCCACGACCACACGCAATCCGTACAGGCTCTCCGGTGTCAGCACGTAGTCCTGCCCGGCCGACTGCAGCGCGCGGTGGGTCTTCTCCAACTGCGCCGACTTCAGCCGCGGCGCGATCGCCAGCGTGGTCGCGGTCACCACCGGCCAGATCAACTGCAGGCCCTTGGGCAGTGGGTCCTGGTAATGGCGGTCTTCCGGCGGCACCTGTTGCAGCAGGCCGCGGGTGGCCACGAATACCAGGCCGACCGCGGCGGCGGCGGACAACGCGACGAGGATCAGCAGCATGCTCATACGTCGATCGTCATGATCTTGCGGCACATGCGGTAGCCGAGGTACTCCATCACCGCGCAAATGCCGATTACCGTCCATCCAATCGCGGTGTGGAACATCGGCCGCATGGTCTCTGGATAGGCAAGGGCGAGGAAGGTGACCATCGCGACTGGCAGCATCGCCATGACGATGCCCTGCAACCGGCCCTGCGACGTCAGTGCCTTGACCTTGCTTTCCATGATCAGCCGGCGCCGTAATGTTTCCGCGAGGATGGTCAGGCTCTCGGCGAGATTGCCGCCGACTTCGCGCGAGATCTGCACCGCCGACACGAACAGTTTGACGTCCTGCACCGGCACACGTTCGGCGAAGTGGTCCAGCGCTTCTTCGGTTTTCACGCCCATGCGCTGTTCGCGCAGCACCAGTGCAAGCTCCTGCGCCAACGGCGGCATGCCGTCGGCAACCATCGCCTCCATCGCCGGACCGAAACCGACACCGGCCTTCATGCTGCCGGCCAGCATCAGCAGGCAATCGGGCAACTGTTCCTGGATCTTGTCGATCCGCCTTTGGCGCATCCAGACGTATAGCTTGCGTGGCAGAAACGCCAACAGCAACACCGCCGCGATCGGCAACAGCAGATTGCCAGTGGCGATCCAGAGAACCAACGGCACCAATACCAGAACGCCCACGTTGAACGCGAACAGGCTGCCGGTATCCATGAACAGAAACATGTCCGCGAGGTTGACCCGCGCCTGATTGACGAAGCTTTCCTGGTAGCGATGCATGAAGCTTTCGCTGGCCTGCACCGCCACGATGCCGGCCGCCGCCACGCCGACGAACACCAGCAGACCGATCAACCAGACACTCACTCGAGGCCCCCCGGTTTGCGGAAGATCGCCAGGTCGACCGGAACGCCCCGGTCGGCCAGCTCTTCGTAGAACTCCGGCACAGCGCCAGTGGCGACAAAATCGCCTTCGACCCGCCCGTCCGCACCGGCGTGGTTGCGCGCGCGAAACAGGAACACGTCCTGCGTCTGGACGGTGCCGCTCTCCAGTCCGGTGATCTCGGTGATGTGGGTGACCTTGCGCGAGCCGCAGGGGAAGCGCCGCTGGTGCACGATCAGGTCGACTGCCGAGGCGATCTGTTCGCGCACCACCGTCATCGGCAGGTCCATCGACGACATCAGCACCATTACCTCGAGGCG
>JBOHYC010000374.1:0-3342 GCA_050737755.1 Lysobacter sp. | reverse complement strand
CCCTTACAGATCGCCGCGCAGAAGCAGCGCGGTGCGCAGCAACTCGACCGCATTGCGGCAACCCAGCGCTTCCATCAGGCGCGCGCGGTGGGTCTCGACGGTCTTGACGCTGATGCCCAGGTCGGCGGCGATCTGCTTGGTGCTCTGGCCCGCGCCGATCGCCGCGAGGATCTCGCGCTGGCGTGGTGGCAGTGCATAGGCGCCACCAGCGCCGGCCGGCGGTTGGAACCTGTTGGAAGCGAGCTGTGGCGCCGACACCTGGGGGCTCAGGAAGGTCTGCCCGGCCACGGCCGCGCGCAACGCGATTTCCAGTTCACCCGGCGCCGCCTCCTTGACCACGAAGCCGATCGCACCGCGGGCCAGCGCCTCACGCACGTGGCTGGCGTCGTCGTGCATCGACATGATGACCACCGCGCTTTCCGGGCAGACCCGGCGCAATTCGTCCAGCGCCTCGAAGCCGTTGCGGCCGGGCATCGACAGGTCGAGCAGGATCACTTCCGGCAGGGATTGCTGCGCGCGGATCACCACTTCGTCGGCGCTGGCCGCCTCGGCAACCACCTCGATGCCATCGAATGACTCCACCAGGCGGCGCAGGCCGGCCCGGATCAGCGTGTGGTCGTCACAGATCAGTACCCGCACTTGGAAGCCCGTCTCCGTCGCAATGTGCGCCGCGTCAACCTTAGCCGAGCGACAGGGGCTTGGACAGCGACCGCCGTCAGCGAATGCGACGGCTCTCGGCGATCGCGCGGCGGTGGACCCGGAACAGATGGCGGGCAAGTGCGGATTCCAGCGCCGGGGTGATCGGCCCGAAGCGCAGCCACAGTTGCTGGCCGCTGCTGTGGGCGACGCTGGCCAGCACGGTTGCCGGCAGCAGCAGCATTTCGGGCAGCCAGTCGGACGGCTGCACGCGCAGGGCGCCACCGGTACCCGGCGCGATGGCGTCGTCGACTTCCAGGCAGGCGCCGCGTGCAGACCATCGCAGCGGGCGGCGCGGGTCGAAGTGTTCGCCGAACCGGCTGGTCACCAGCGCGGTCAGCAGGTCGAGCTTGGCCTCGATCCGGTGCAGCGCGAGATCGTTGGCGCTGTGGTCCTCGCCGTCGTCGCCGCGGCTGTCCTCGACCACCGCCAGCGAGCGCAACAGGTTCTCACCGCGCAGGCTGGCCGCGCGCGCGGCGTCCGGCGACAGCGCGCCGGGCACGAAAGCGGCCGGCCGCACTTCTTCACATGCGAGTGAATCGCCAAAGACTTCGGCGCGGGCGGTCTCGACATTCATCCAAGCGCACTCTTGTAGGCGGTAGCGCCGCGATTGGCCTGCCGGAGCCGTTGCAGGGCCGATCCGGCCTCGTTGCGGGCCGCGCTGAGTTGCTCCACCAATTCTCGCTGGGCGCGCAGCAGGCCGAGCCAGGACTCGCGGCTGCCGGCATCCGGTGGCGCAGTTGCGATCGCTTCGCGGACCGTGCGTTCGTGTTCGGTCAGCAGCGCCGAGGCGCCATCCCAGTCGCCGGCTTCCATCGCCTGCTTCACCCGCGCCAGTGGCAGCGTGGGAATCATTGCGACGCACCGGCGGGCTGGGTCGCTTCCGGATCGATCGCGCGCCAGGCCTGCTCGATGTTTTCCAGCAGTTCGTCGACCTCGGCCAGCGGCGCGGCGTCGTTGTTTGCGTTGGCTTCCAGCAGCCGCTGCTGGAAGTAGTCGTACAGTGCGTGCAGGCTTTCGGCGATCTCGCCGCCGGCCTTCATGTCGAGGGTGCTGTTGAGCCCCCCAATAATGCCGCTTGCGGCGCTGATGGCGTTGGCCTTGCGCGCCACGTCACCGCGCTGCAGGCAGGCGATCGCCAGTCGCACGCGCGCGCGTGCGCCCCCGAGCATCAGGGCCACCAGTTGGTGCGGGCTGGCCTCCAGGATGGCGCTGCTGGCGCTGGTCTGGCGGTACTGGTCGGCGAAGGTGCGGGCGCTGTGCATGTCATCAACTCTGCGAGTAGGTCGGCAGCATGGCCAGCTGCTGGGTGAGGAAGGAGCTGACCGAGCTCATCTGCGCGACCATCGTGTCGAGCGCGGTGAACTGGCGCAGGTAGTTGGCCTCGACTTTGTCCATCCGGCGGTCGAGGGCGGTGCGGTCGCTTTCCAGCCGCTTCATGCGCGACTCCAGCGCATCGGTGCGGTTGCTGATCATGCCCTCGTCACCTAGCAGGGACTTGAGCGAGTCGGCCATTGGCTTGCGCAGCGAGCCTTCGTCGCCAAGCAGGCGCTGCATGGCCTGCGGGTCCTCGGCAATGAGCTTGTCGAAGGTTGCGCCGTCCAGGCTCAGCGAACCGTCGACCTTGGTCTCGATGCCGAGTTCTGCCAGTTCGGCATAGCCCTGGCTGACGAATCCACGCAGCGACTGGGTGATTCCGCGCGCCGCGGAATCGCCGCTGAGCGCGGCGCCCGGCGCGTCCGCGTTGCCGGCGGCGCTCTGGGTGCGCAACTGCGACAGCGCGGTGTTGTAGGCGCTGATGAAGCCCAGCATGGTGGCCTTCAGCGTGCTCGGGTCGGACTTGAGTTCCAGCCTGAAGGACTCGCCCGGCGAGGCCTTGGTCAGGTCGAGGGTGACGCCATCGATCAGGTCGTCGATGTGGTTGCTGCTGCTGGTACGGGTGATGCCGTCGACCACCACCACGGCGTCGTTGCCGGGGTCGGCGACGGTCATGGTGCCGCCGCTGGTGGCCAGTGCGGACAGTCCGCCGTCGCCACCGCTGGTGCTGACCTGCAGGCGGCCTTCGCTGCCGGTGTTGGTGGAAGCGAGCACGAGCACGTCGCCGTTGTCGCCACGTACCAGGGTCGCGCTGACGCCCAGGCCCGAGGCCTTGTCGTTGATGGCATCGCGGATGGACGCCAGCGAGCCGTCGCCCTCGGCGATGGAGATGGCGATCGGGTCGCCGTCGCCGACCGTGATGGTCAGCGTGCCGTGGCCCAACTGGGCATCGGTGGCGAGTGGCGCCGACTGCAGCTTGTGAGTGGTCGCGAGGCTTTCGACCGTGATGCCGTACTGCCCCAGCGCGGCGCTGGCACCGGCGGTCGCGGTGAAGCCGGCGTCCTCGGCCACGCTCACCTTGCGGCCGGGGGAGGCATCATCGCCTTCGAACTTGGAGAGCGCATCCTGCAGCCCTGACAGCGCGCTGTTGATCTTTCCGAAAGCGGAGATCTGCGCCTTCGTGGTGGTCTCGAACCGGCTGATGCGGCTCTCGCTGGGCGCGCGCTCGGCGGCGACCAACTGCGACACCATCGTGCCCACGGGAAGGTTGGAGCCGATGCCTGGGCTGGAGAAAGATGCCACTGCTGCCTCCTGGAGCGCGTGGATGGG
>JBOHYC010000373.1:0-1975 GCA_050737755.1 Lysobacter sp. | reverse complement strand
CGGTGATTCCGGGCATCAGTGAAATCGCGACTTACGTCGCTCCTGCATGAAGCCGCCGTCGGTCACAGGCCTGACCCGTGCTACTACAGTCAAGCCAACGCCGCCTCGACATCCCCGACGAGCGACTCCGGCGCATCCTTCGGCGCAAACCGCTTGATCACCTGCCCATTCCGCCCGACCAGGAATTTGGTGAAGTTCCACTTGATCGCGTCGATGCCGAGGATCCCGCCCTTCTCCCGCTTCAGCCATTTCCACAATGGATGGGCATCGTCACCGTTGACCTCGATCTTGGCGAACATCGGGAAACTCACGTCGTAGCGCAGCGAGCAGAACTGCTTGATCTCGTCCGCGTCGCCCGGCTCCTGGTGGCCGAACTGGTCGCACGGGAAACCCAGTACCACCAGCCCGCGCGGGCCGTATTCGCGCCACAGCTTCTCCAGCCCGGTGTACTGCGGGGTGAAGCCGCATTGCGAGGCGACGTTGACGATCAGCAGCACCTTGCCGCGGAACTCGTCCAGCGCACGCGGCTGGCCGTCCAGATCGGTGGCACTGAAATCATGGACGGTTTGCGGTGTTGCGCTGGACATGGTCGTGGCTCAGTGGCTGGTGGGTTGCGAAACCTTCTGCACCACCTCGGCGGTCTTCTCGTCGCGACCGGTACGGGCGATATCGGCCTGGGCGACGATACCGCAGACCGCGCCGTTGTCATCGACCACCACCACGCGACGGATCTGGTTCTGCTCCATCGCCGCGCAGCAGTCGGCCAGCGACGCATCCTGCCCGACCGTGGTCGCTGGCGTGGTCATGCAATCCGAAGCGGTAGCCGAGCCCATGTCACGGCCTTCAGCCACCATCCGTACAACGATGTCCCGGTCCGTGATCACGCCGACGGGCTTGCCGGATTCGTGGCTGTCGACTACCGGAATCTGTCCGCAATCGTTCTGCATCATCAACTTGGCGACCTCGGCCAACGAGGTGTCGGCGGTACAGCAGGCGGGCTTGGCGGTCATGACACTGCTCAGGGACGTGCTCATCGGTAACTCCTTGGGGGAACTGACTGCATAACCTGCCGCGATGGGGGTAGCGGTCACGTGAACCCGCCCGCGCCGTCCCGTGGCTTTCGTCATGGGCGACGGGGGCAGCCGTGCGGTAGGCTGGAGGTTCCGCCAACGATTCCTTCGACGAGGTCCCTGTCCGATGAAGCATCCCCTCGCGCTTGCGCTTGCCGTCGCCCTTGGCACCGGCCTGGTTGCCTGCAGCCAGACCGACGCCAGCCCCCAGAGTGCCGACGCCCAAGCCGCCGACTCCCAAGGTGACGCCGCCGTGGCCAATAATCCGTTCTTCACCGAAAGCCCCCTGCCGCTGCATTTCCCGCGCTTCGACCAGATCAAGGACAGCCATTTCGGCCCGGCCTTCGATCGCGGCATGGCCGATCACCTGAAGGAAGTCGAGGCGATCACTTCCAACCCGGAAGAACCCACCTTCGACAACACCATCATCGCGCTGGAGAAGTCCGGCGACGTCCTGTCGCGCACCGCGTCGGTGTTCTTCAGCCTGGTGGGTGCCGATACCAATGACGCGCGCAAGGCGATCCAGGCTGAGTACGCGCCGAAGCTGTCCGCACACAGCGATGCCATCTCGCTGAACCCGGAACTGTTCGCGCGCATCCAGAAGCTGTACGACAGCCGCGACAGCCTCGGCCTCGACCCCGAGGGCGTGCGCCTGATCGAGCGCTACCACACCGATTTCGTCCGCGCCGGCGCCAAGCTGTCCGATGCCGACAAGACCCGCCTGAAGGAGATCAACGGCGAACTGGCCACGCTGGGGACCACCTTCAGCCAGAACGTACTGGCCGAGGTCAACGACTCGGCGATCGTGGTCGACGACGTCGCCATGCTCAAGGGCCTGTCCGAGCAGGCAATCACCGCCGCCACCGAGGCCGCCAAGTCGCGCGGGCTGGACGGCAAGTACGTGA
>JBOHYC010000372.1:0-1555 GCA_050737755.1 Lysobacter sp. | reverse complement strand
TAGCCGTCGTTGCCGCCGGGCTGTACGCCGGACGGACCTTCGTCGTTCACGTTCATGACCTCGAGCAGGTCGACCTGCTGCAGCGACAGCCGTGGCGGGTCGCCGACGTTGCGGAATACGCGTGCGCTGCCACCGTCCGCGACCACCACCAGCGCGCCTGCGGGAATCTGTTGCATGGGCCATCTCCGGTTTCGGGGCATGCCAGTGTGGACGCGGTGGTGTTACGCCTTTGCCTACACATGGGAGGCTCCGTTTTCACCGTGGCTTTCCGGGCTTCCGATAGCGTGTCGATGACCTTCCGGGAGCCTCCGCCATGACCCGTAACGCCGAACACGTCTACACCGGGGCCGATGACCTTGAACGCATCCGCCAACACATCGAACAGCTGCCGAACGGCGCCCATGTGCGGCTGAGGCTGCAGGATGGCGGGGAGTTGGAGGGCATCGTCGCGGCCCGGCCGATCGCCCAGTTGTTTTTCGGGCCGGACGGCAACGAGGGGACCAACGCGGTGGTGCGACTGGAACAGCCGGCGCTGCCGCGTCCGGAGGAGGCCGGCTGGCGTGATCTCTGGGTCGACCGGATCCGCAGCATCGAGCGCCTCGATCCCGGATGATTCGCGCGCCCGCGATGGTTCAGTCGGCCGGCACGTCGGTCGAGCCGGCTTCGCCGGCGATCTGCCGCAACGCCTGTTCGAACAGTTCAACCGGTTGGCCGCCCTGAATCAGGTGACGGTCGTTGATGATCACCGACGGCACCGCACGGATGCCGCGATCCTGGTACAGCCGCTCGCGTGCGCGGACATCGTCGGCGTAGCGAGATGAATCGAGTACCCGGCGCGCTTCCTCTCCGTCCAGCCCGGCGGTGGTGGCCGCCGCGACCAGCACTTCATGCGAGGAGACGTCGAGGTCATCGGTGAAGTACGCATGCAGGAGCGCGTGCTTCAGCGCGAGTTCCTGCTCGCGGCCCTGCACACCGGCCCAGTGCAATAGCCGGTGGGCATCGAAGGTGTTGTAGATCCGGCTGCGCTGGTTGAACTCGAACCCCAGCGCGGCGCCACGCTGCCGTAACGCCTCGCGGTTCTGCGCAAGCTGCTCGGCGCTGGAGCCGTACTTGCGCGCCAGGTGCTCATTGCTGTCCTCGCCTTCCGGCGGCATGTGCGGATTCAGCTCGAATGGCTGGAAGTGCAACTCGACGTCGACCTCGTCGCCGACGTTGCCGATTGCACGTTGCAGGGACTTGAGCCCGACCGCGCACCACGGGCAGGAAACGTCGGACACGAAGTCGATTCGCAGGGGCGTGGGCATGGCGGGCTCCGCTGTGTACAGGGTGAGGAGATGTGGGCGATCGCGGCCGAGTCAATGCGCCGGTATGCCAGCCGGACCGCCCTGCAACAGCATTCGGGTAACACCATTGGTCCAGCCGAAGCCATCCTGCAGCGGGTACTCGCCACCACCTCCGCCGTGCGCGCCGTCCGGTGTCGCGCGGACGTCGTACTTCTCGACCAGCTTGCCCTCACGGTGGTACAGGTCGGAAACGGTGCGTAACCAGCGGCGCC
>JBOHYC010000371.1:0-3163 GCA_050737755.1 Lysobacter sp. | reverse complement strand
TCGCGGCCGGGTCGTCGTACGGCCGGCCGTCGGGTGCATGGTGCAGGTAGTGGAATTCGCAGACGGTGGTGTAGCCGGCGGTGAGCATCTCCGCGTACAGCTGCGCGGCGACCGCGTACAGGCTTTCCGGAGTGAAGCGTCCGGCGAAGCGGTACATCGTCTCGCGCCAGGTCCAGAACGAATCGCTCGGGTCGCTCTGGCGCTCGGCCATGCCGGCCATCGCGCGCTGGAAGGCATGCGAATGCAGGTTCGCAATGCCCGGCAGCACACGCTGGCGGGTGGTGCCGCCGTAACTGCTGCGGGCGATCCGGCCATGCGGGTCGGCATCCAGCCGGGTCCCGTCATGCCAACCGTCGGGGTACCAGGTCCTGGCGTTGGGAATCGTCCTCATGCTGCAAGTATCGCCGCTGCCGGTTCGGCTGGCGAGACGAGGCGACCTACAATGGCCCGATGCAGAACGATTATCCAACCGCAGGCGACAACCCCTCATCGGAGTTGGCCCAGCTGTGGTCCGCCGATGCCTGGAAGCGGCGTCTTGCACTGTGGGGCGGCGCGGTGGCCGTGGCCCTGGCCGCAATCGTGTTCGCCAAAATCGGCGACGCCGCTTTCGGGGTGTTCCGCAGGATCAGTGCTGCATCGCCGTACTGGGCGCTGCTGCTGACCCCCCTCACGTTCGGCATGCTTGCCTGGGCGACCCAAGGCAAATGGATGGCCACCCGCGGCAGCGGCATCCCGCAGGTGATCGCGTCGTTGGACGTCGCGCGTGAGGATTTCCGCGAAGCCCAGCTATCGTTGCGGATCTCGGCCAGCAAGATGGTCCTGACCCTGCTCGCGCTGTTGGGTGGGGCCTCGGTCGGCCGCGAGGGGCCGACCGTACACGTCGGCGCCGGCATCATGCAGGCACTCGGTCGGCGCCTCGGCTACAGCGACCCATTCCAGACCTCGCGCTTCCTGCTTGCCGGCGGCGCGGCTGGCATCGCAGCGGCGTTCAACACGCCGCTGGCGGGGGTCGTGTTCGCGATCGAAGAACTCAGTGGCGCGTTCGAACATCGATTTTCCGGCACCTTGTTGACCGCCGTGATCGTCGGCGGGGTCGTCTCGCTGGGCATCGTCGGCAACTACACCTATTTTGGTCATATCGCCGTGGCGCGGCTGCCGTTGGGACAGGGCTGGCTGGCAGTGATCGCCTGTGGCGCGGTGTGCGGCGTGCTCGGCGGACTGTTCGCACGGATCGTGGTGGCGGCGGCTGACGGAAGGCCGCGCTGGCTTGGCCGCGCCCGAGCCGGTCGTCCCAAGCTGTTCGCCGCCACCTGCGGCCTCGTCCTGGCGATCCTTGGCATCGCGCTGGGCGGCAGTATTTTCGGTACCGGCTACGAGGAGGCCCGTGCCTTGCTGGAGGGCAGCGGCGACCCGGGTGCGGAATTCGGCATTGCGAAGTTCGGCGCCAATGCGGTTTCCTACCTGGCCGGGATTCCCGGCGGGCTGTTCTCTCCCGCGCTCGCGGTCGGTGCGGGTATCGGCGATAACCTCGGCATGCTTTTCCCTGGCGTCGATCCCGCGTCGGTGGTGCTGCTCGGCATGGCCGCCTATCTCGCCGGGGTGACCCAGGCGCCATTGACCTCTGCGGTGATCACGATGGAATTGACCGACAACCACACGTTGCTACTGCCGATCCTGGCCACCGTGCTGATCGCCCGGGCCTGCTCGAGCCTGCTCTGCCCCACCCCGATCTACAAGGCGCTTGCGCAGCGTCTCGCTCCACGCATGCAAATGGTGCCAGCGGTATGAACAACGCAGCCGCGGACGGCCGTTGGGATGGCCTGATACTCGGAGCCTCGCTGGCAACGCTGGACAGTAACCACGGCTATGGCGAAATTGCCGACGGTGCGCTCGGCTGGCGCAATGGCCTGATCACCTACGTGGGCCCTCGCCACGATCTGCCCGGTGAGCAGTCAGCGCTGGCACGCGAAGTGATCGAAGCGGACGGCTGGATCACGCCCGGGCTGATCGACTGCCATACCCATCTGGTGTTCGCTGGCGACCGCGCGCGCGAATTCGAGCTGCGCCTGCAGGGCGCCAGCTACGAAGAGATTGCACGCGCAGGCGGCGGCATCCTGTCGACCGTGCGCGCCGTGCGCGAGGCCGACGAGGCCGAACTGCTGCGGCAATCGCTGCCACGCGCAAAGGCGCTGCTGGCCGACGGCGCCGCCACGCTGGAGATCAAGTCCGGCTATGGCCTCGACTTCGACAACGAGCGCAAGATGCTGCGGGTCGCGCGCCAGATTGGTGAGCGGCTCGGCATCACCGTTCGCACGACGTACCTCGCCGCGCACGCGCTGCCACCCGAGTTCAAGGACCGGCCCAACGACTACATCGATGCGGTGGTCGACTGGCTGCCACGACTGCACGGCGAAGGCCTGGTCGATGCGGTCGATGCTTTCTGCGAGGGCATCGGTTTCAGTCCGGAGCAGACCCGCCGCGTGTTCGAAGCGGCCCGCGCGCTCGGGGTGCCGGTCAAACTGCATGCCGACCAGCTCAGCGACCTAGGTGGCGCCGGACTGGTTGCGGAGTTCGACGGGCTGTCGGCTGACCACATCGAACACAGCAGCGCGGATGGCATCCGCGCGATGGCCGAGTCCGGTGCGGTCGCGGTGCTGCTGCCCGGGGCGTTCCACGTACTGCGTGAAACGAAACTGCCGCCACTGGACGCCTTGCGCGAACACGGCGTGGCGATGGCGGTCGCGACCGACTGCAATCCCGGGACTTCTCCGTTGATGTCGCTGCGCCAGGCGATGCAACTGGCCTGCACCCACTTCCGCCTGACCCCGGAGGACGCGCTGCGCGGCGCGACGGTGCACGCAGCGCGGGCGCTGGGGCTGGATGATCGCGGTGTGTTGCGGGTCGGCATGCGCGCCGACTTCGTGCAATGGCGGATCGGACACCCGTCGGAACTGGGCTATTGGCTGGGCGGCGCCCTCGCCACGCGCGTTCACGCCAACGGCCGCCGCATCGTCTGAGGTGTCACTCGGCAAATGGTCGCCCACGAAAAAGCCCCGCATCGCGGGGCTTTTCGGTCACACCGGCACTGCGCCGATGCTTACTCCTTGACCACAGCCTTCTTGGCGACCTTCTTGGCCGGCGCCTTGCTGACGGTCTTGCTGGT
>JBOHYC010000370.1:0-13838 GCA_050737755.1 Lysobacter sp. | reverse complement strand
TGCCGGCGATGGACATCGCGGTGCTGTCGTCATCCTCGGAAGGCATGTCCAATGCCCTGCTTGAAGCCATGGCCTGCGGCTTGCCGGTCATCGCCACGGCGGTCGGCGCGAATACCCAACTGGTCGTCGACGGCGAGAACGGGCTGTTGTCGCCGCCACGCGCACCCGCGCTGCTGGCCCGGTCGATGCTCGCGTTGGCCGAATCGCCGGGACGTCGCCAGACCATGGGTGCCGCATCGCGCGCACGCGTCGTCGCCGGGCATTCGCTGGACCGGATGGTCGACGCCTACGACCGTCTGTACCAGCAACTGCTGGAGCCGGCATGACGCCCAGCCTGCCCCTGTCGACGCTGCAACTGCGGTCCAGTGCCGGTCTCTACGGCGCCGACCGGATGGTGCTGACGCTGGCCCGGGCACTGTCGGACCGGGGCGTCCCCAGCCGGCTGTTGAGCATCAACAACTACCGTCTGCCCGGGCAACTGCTGCACGAGGCGGCGCATGCGAGCGGGCAGGATTCGGTGCTGCTGCCCTGCGATGGGCGTTTTGACCTGCGCACCGCCCGCACCCTGGCCCATCAGATCGCAGCCGGTCCCGGCCGCCTGCAGGTGTTGCACGCGCACGACTACAAGAGTGCGTTCTACGCGTGGCTGGCCAACCGCCACTGCAAGGTCCCGATGGTGGCGACGCTGCACGGCTGGATCGAGGGGTCGCGATCGCAGCGGATCTACAACCGTGTCGAACTGGCGCTGTTGCGCCGCTTCGACGCGATCGTCGTAGTCGCCACCGATCAGGCCGAGCGGTTGCATCACGCCGGTATCGCAAGCAAGCGGATCCACCAGGTCGACAACGCCATCGAGCCACCGTCACCCGACGACGATGCCCGCATCGCCGAAGTGCGGCGGGAGCTGCAACTGGCCAATGCGGGTTTCGTGTTCGGCGCGGTGTCCCGGCTGTCGGCGGAGAAGAACCTCGCGCAGTTGCTGGAGGCCTTCCAGCCGCTGGCGCAGCACATGTCGGGAGCGCATCTGCTGATTGTCGGTGACGGGCCGGAACGCGAAGCACTGGAAGCCCGGTGCCGGGAGCTGTCACTCACCTTCCAGGTCACCTTCGCCGGCAACCGATCCGACATGGGAACGATCTACCCGCTACTGGATTGCCTGGTGCTGCCGTCACTGACGGAGGGCATGCCGCTGGTGGTGCTGGAAGCCATGACACGCGGCATACCGGTGGTTGCCAGCGCGGTGGGCGACGTGCCGCGCCTGCTGGCACACGCTAACCACGCGCGACTTGTACCCCCGGGCGACCGTGCGGCACTGGCGACCGCGCTCGACCAGGCGATCGGTTTCCACGGTCGACGCGACGCGGCCGCGCGTGCGTATGCGCTCGCCCACCACGCGCCGTCGGTCATGGCCGACAGATACATCGGGATATATCGAAAACTGCTGGTACATACCCATGTCGACGCAGCCCACTGACCCGGCATCCGGCGCGGTGCAGCCCCGCTTCCCGCTGGCGGCGCGGGCGCTGCGGACGCCGGCTGCGTCGCGGGCATTCCAGCCGGCACGCGCAGGCGCCATTCCACCGCCCGCCATGCAGGCGACTGCGGGCCGACTGACGCTCGGACCGGTCAAGCTGTGGCCGCTGTTGCTGTTCCTCTTCCTGCTGCCGCTGCAGAACGTGCAGACCGGCTACATGCCGAACCTTGGCGGTGGACTCAACTTCCTCAACATGATGTTCATGCTGTCGCTGGGCGGCGCATTGATGGCGCGCGGTCGACTCGCCCCGGGCGAACCGTTGAATCGCTGGGTACTCGCCTATGCGGTCTACATGGTGGTGTCACTGTTCATCGGCTACCAGTACGTCAACGGCACCGAAGCCCACCTCAACACGCTCAAGGACCACCTGCTGGCGGTCTTCATGGTGTACCTGGTGCAACTGGGCGTGTCCGACTGGGCCGGGGTGAAGCGCGTGGTGCTGGCCACCCTGCTGCCGCTGCCCTACATCGCCAAGGTGGTCTGGTCCCAGCACAGCAGCGTGTCGAGTTGGGGCTACGACGACGACATGCGGATCAGCGGCACGTTCTCGCTGCTGGGTGCCAACGAGTTCGCCGCGTTCTGCACCACCCACGCGGTAGTGCTGTTCGCGATCCTGCTGGCCACCCGCCTCTCGCGGTTCTGGAAACTCGTACTGATCGGCGGCATCGCCTGCATGGTCATCGGCGTCCTGTACGCCTATTCCCGCACCGCATACGTCGCGCTGATCCTCGGGCTGGTGACGGTGATCCTGGCGTGGCGGGGCCGCTGGAAGCTGATGCTCCCGCTGCTGCTGGCGGTGGTGATTCTGCCCAGCGTGCTGCCGTATTCGGTTGTGGAACGGTTCGACAGCACCACCGTCGAGGCCGACGAGCGCGACGAGAGCACCGACATGCGCTTCGTCTACTGGGGCATCGCGCTGGACACCTTCAGCCGGCACCCGGTGGTGGGCACGGGTTACCACACGTTCCACCACTCCGAGATCAACCCGTACAACAAGGACACCCACAACCTCTACCTGCGCACGCTGGCCGAGGGCGGCGTTGTCGGCGCGGTCATTCTTGGCGGGTTGCTGCTGTCGTTGTTGCTGGCCGGAGTGAAGTCGATGACCCGGGCACGCACCGGTACCTGGCACTACGCACTAGGACTGGGGCTGGTTGGCGCGTGGACCGCGCTGATCTGCGGCAACCTGTTTGGCGACCGCTTCACGTATTACCCGGTAGTGGCGTACTTCTGGACCTACGTGGCGCTGGTGCTGAAGGCCCGCCACCTGCCGCCCGAGGGAGGCCCACGATGAGCTATCTGGTCGTCCATTGGCTGCGCTATGTCGTCGCCATCGTCTGCCATTACGGCGGCCCGGACTATTTCTACCGGTGGCTCACCGGCGCCGGGCTGGTGATCCTGATGCTGCACCGGCTGCGCGATGAAGCGGATCCCTATCCGCTCAGCCTCGCGCGCAAGAGCTTCAAGCACCTGCTGGCCTGGCTGCAGCAACGCGACGCGCTGACCAGCCTGGACGACGGCCTGGGTGCGCTCGGCGACGGTACCGCCCGCGGTGTCCGCTACGTGATCACGCTCGACGATGGCTACCACGACAACCTCCACCTGCTGTCGCCCGACCTTCCGAAGGTACCGGCGGTGGTCTATGTCGCTACCGGGCACATCGGCGGGCCGTCCATCTGGGCCTACCGGTTGATCGAAGCGGTGGAGGCGCGGCAGACCGACCATCTCGATCTCGCCGAACTCGGGTTGGGCTCGTTCGACCTGTCCGATCCACACGAGCGCACCCGGCTGTATACCCAGTTGCCCCCGAGGCTGAAGCGGATCCCGTCCGAACGGCTGGAGCGGTGGGTCGACGCGATCGCCGGATTGCTCGGCGCGCCGGCCACGCAACCGGAAGCCCGGATGCTCGACTGGAAGGACGCACGGGCGCTGGCCGCAGCCGGCATCCAGATAGGCGGCCACACCCATCGTCACGCACTGTTGAGCCGGCTCGACGATCGCACCGCGGCTTCGGAAATCATGGAGTCGCATCGCGCCATCACTCAGGGGGTCGGCAAGCCGCCACGGCATTTCGCCTACCCCAATGGCGGCCCCGAGGATTTCGGTTCGCGCGATGTCGAACTGGTCCGCCGCGCGGGTTTCGCGACCGCGGCCACCACCATCGAAGGGGTGAACCGCGCGCACGTCGATCCGTACCGGCTGCGACGCTTCAATGTGCACGAAACCCGCTTCCGTTCCCCCACCGGCAAGCTGTCGCGTGCGCTGTTTTTCAGCGAAACCAGCGGCATGCTCGGCTGGCTGCGCGGCCTGCGGGCGGCATGACCATGGTCCCGATCCTCATGTACCACGGGCTGCATGACTCGCCACACTCGGCCGGACGGTTCGATTCGGTATACAGCGTCACTCCGGCGGCATTCGCGCGCCAGCTCGATTGGTTGCGCGCGAACGGGTACGCCGCGGTCGGGCTGGAACAAGCGCTCGATGACGCCGCCCAGGGGAGTCCCGCGTGCGAGGTAGTCATCAGTTTCGACGACGGCGATGTCAGCAACATCGAGGTCGCGCTGCCGATGCTGCGCGAGCGCGGCATGCATGCGGAGTTCTTCATCACCACGGACTTCATCGACCAGCCGGGCATGCTGTCGGCCGCCGACGTCCGCACACTGGCGGAGGCCGGCATGGGGATCGGGTCGCACGGAACGAGCCACGCGTTCCTCGAAGACCTGGACGAGCCGCAGCTGCTGGCGGAACTGCAGGACAGTCGCCAGCGCCTGCAGTCGATCACAGGACAACCTGTGTCGGCGCTGGCCCTGCCGGGCGGACGCGGTGGCGACCGCGAACGACGCCTGGCGCTTGCGCTCGGCTACCGCCATCTACTCGGCTCCGTGCCGGGGGTCAACCGGCGACGCGAAGGCGACTGGCTGGAACGCATCGCGGTCACCCGTGACCTGGACCTCCCCGACTTCGGCCGCCGCGTGACCTGGCGCGGCATGCGGCCACGCCTGCTGCAGGTACGGCACCAGGCGCTGGGGGTCACCAAACGCGTGCTCGGCAATGCCGGTTACGAGCGACTGAGGGAGCGGCTGCTGTGAGCACGTGGCCGTTCTGGGGCGCGTTGTTCTGGCTGTGCATCGCGCTGGTGATGTATGCCTATGCCGGCTACCCGCTGCTGGTGGCGCTGCTGGCCCGCACTCGCGGCAGCCGGCCACGGCTGGGCGGCGAATGCCCGGCCATCACCGTGGTGATCGCCGCCCACGACGAGGAGCGCACCATCGGCGCGCGCGTGCGCAACCTGCTGGCGCAGGACTACCCCGCAACGCGACTCAAGGTGCTGGTGGTGAGCGATGGCAGCGGCGACCGCACGGCGGAGGAAGCGGACATCGGCGACCCGCGTGTCACCGTCATCGAGCTCCCCGGCAACGTTGGCAAGGCGATGGCGATCAACGCCGCGCTGGCCCGGGTCGACACCGGACTGGTGGCCTTCGCCGACGCCCGCCAGCAGTTCGCGCCGGATGCGCTGCGACACCTGGTCGCGCCGTTCGCCGACCCCAAGGTGGGACTGGTCAGTGGCGAACTGGTGATCCGTCCCGCCGAGGGCGATCCGGCCGGCCACGGGGTCGGCCTGTACTGGCGAATGGAGAAAGTCCTGCGCGCTCACGAGGCCCGCATCGGCTGGCTGCATGGCGCCACCGGGGCGATCCACGCGATGCGCCGCGAGCTGTTCCGACCGTTGCCGGCGGGGACGGTGCTCGACGACATGTGGATGCCGCTGCAGGTGCTGCTGTCCGGCCGCCGGGTATGGATGGCGCGCGACGCCATCGCTATCGACGTGGGCAGCCGGGACAACAGCGAGGAGTTCAGTCGCAAGCTGCGGACGCTTGCGGGCAACTGGCAGTTGCTGGCCCTGCTGCCGGTACTGCTCGACCCGCGGCGCAATCCGGTGTTCTTCGCGTGGTTTTCGCACAAGTTTCTGCGCCTGCTGGTGCCGTGGGCGTTGCTGCTGGCTTTGCTGGCATCGGCGGCTGCGGCGGCGACTTCACGGATGTACCTGACCCTGGTCGTGCTGCAGGTGCTGGCTTACCTCGGCGCCGGTATCGCGCTGGTGCTGCCACGGCTGGCCGCCCGCGTGCCGCTGCTGCCGACGGCGGGCAGCTTCGTGGTCCTCAACTTCGCGGCCTTGCTGTCGTTGCCGGCGATGCTGGTGTCGGACCCCGCCCGCCTCTGGAAGAAACACTGATGGCCCGCATCCTTGCCCTGACCAGCCGCCTGCCCTTCCCGCCGCGCGAAGGTCACCAGTTGCGCGCGTGGCACCTGCTGAAAGCCATGGCCAGTCGCCACGACGTGACGCTGTTGAGCTTCGTTCGCGAGGACGATGAGCCGGCCCAAGCGGACCCGTTGCGAGGCATCCTGAAAAGCCTGCACCTGTGCCCGATCCCTGCCGAGCGGTCCCGCATCGCCCTCGGTCAGGCGCTGCTGCGCGGCACCTTGGGCACCGGCCCTTTCCTCGCGGCCAAGTATTCCTCGACAGCGTTCCGGCGGCAGGTTGCCGGGTTGGCACGCGACGCCGACCTGGTGCATTTCGACATGCTGCCGCTGATGGCGCACGCCGACTGCGTTCCAGCTGGCATTCCGATCGTGCTCAATGCACACAACGTCGAGCACCGACTGCTGGCCACGCGCGCGGAAATCGAGCCCGACCGCATGCGCCGGAGCTTCCTGTCCGGACAGGTCGCCAAGTTGCTCGCGTTCGAAGCCGCTGCCTGTACCCGAGCAGACCAGGTGCTGGCCTGCTCGGAGCCCGACGCCGCGGCATTGCGTGAGCTGGCCCCGGACACGCCGGTGGAGGTGATTGCCAACGGCGTCGACTTGGAGGCCAACCGTCCCGAGGCGACTTCGACGACGCAGCCGCAACTGGTATTCGTCGGCCAGATGGGCTGGTTTCCGAACCGCGACGGCGTCGACTGGTTCCTTCGCGACGTGTTCCCGCGGATCCTGCGTACCTGCCCGTCGGCGGAGTTCGTACTGGTGGGCAAGCACGACGGCATGGAAATTCCCGCAGACGTGGCGCCCCGGGTCACGCTGGCCGGGTTCGTTCCGGACCTTCGACCGCTGGTGCATGCGGCTGCGGTCTACGTGGTGCCGCTGCGCGCCGGCAGTGGCACCCGGCTGAAAGTGCTGGAGGCGATGGCGCTCGGCAAGGCGATCGTCAGCACCCGCGTCGGCAGCGAAGGAATCGCGCTGACACACGGGAAAGATGTGCTGTTCGCCGATGAGGCCCAGGCGTTTGCCGATGCCGCGGTGGCGCTGTTGCGGTCACCGGCGGAGGCGGCACGACTCGGAGCAGCCGCACGTGTGCTGGCCGAACAACGCTACGGCTGGGATGCGATTGGCAACCGCTTGCTGGGTTGCTACGACGGTTTGCTGCCGGCACCGACCCATGGCGAAGAATTGCTTCACGAAGCGTCAGTGGCTCGCCTGATCGGCGCCGCTGCCGGTTGATCCTCCGCCCGCCAGGCACGGAAACGATAGGCCAGCCCTCCCACCAGTTCGTAGATCGCGCTTTCGCTTTTGACCAGCGCCGATGATTGCGGCACCAGCGCCCCGACGCTGCGCGGCGGCAGGTAGGCCGAATCGGTCGAATACAGGCATGGGCTGAAGCCCGCCGCGCGGAATGCCGTCAGCGCACGTGGCAGGTGCAGCGCCGAACTGGCCAGCCGGATCCGTGTCGGCAACGTGCCGCGCAATGCCATTGCGCTCTCCCAGGTGGTGGTTGACTGCCGTTCCACCCGGATGTCGTCCGCGGCCACGTTCCAGCTGCGTGCCAGGCCGGCGAGCACCTCGCTTTCCTTGACCGCAAACGGCCCGCCGCCCGCGATCACCAGTTCGCCGCCGCGGTGCTGCCACAGATCCACCGCGCCGCGCAGTCGGACCCAGCTTTCCGGCGTCACCTCCGCATAGTCGTTGACGCCGCGCGGCGCCCCTTCCAGCCCGCCGGACAGGAGCACGATCGGCGAGAGATTGTCCGCCGCGCAATCGACGCCGCGTGCCATGCCGGATTCGACCCGCCGCACCAGTTGGTTGGCGCCCAACGGGGTGAACAGCAGCAGGACCGCCAGCGCGCAGATACCGAAACCAATGCGCAACGGCATCCGCATCCGGCGCCAGCACAGCGCCGCGAGGCCGGCCAGCAGCAGGGCCCACGTAAGTGGAGACAGGAGGTAATAGATCATGCGGAAGCCGCCCTGACCGGATGGCGGAGGGAACACGGACGGCCGTCGGCAGGCGCGCGACGCGTAGTCACAAGGGTGTCCAGTGCATCGCCCCGATGCCGAGGGAGCTCCCAGGTATGTCCGTGCATCCCCGTCGCCTGCTTCGCATGTCCGGTTTCGCCCCCGTTCTGACGGTGCTGGTGCTGCTGGGCGCCGCAACGTCCGCCCACGCCGCACAAACCTACTACGTACGAACCGATGGCGGCAGCGCCAAACAATGCACCGGCCTGGCCGATGCACCCTATTCCGGCCAGGGCAAAGACCAGGCGTGTGCATGGAACAGCCCGCAGGTCGCGTTGCCGGCCCACGATATGGCGCGGATCGATGGCGGCGACACTTTGCTGATCGGTCCGGGCGACTACCTCGTCGGCTGGGGCGCGCCGGGCTTGGAGGAGAGCGAGCGGTGCTACAACGACGCGCGCTATGACTGCTATCCATCCGCCGTTCCGAGCGGCAAGGATGCGGCCAACCGCACCCGGATCCTCGGTCGCGGCCACGACAATGGTTGTGCCGCCCCGCCCCGCCTGATCGGGGTCGAACGCGTCGATCTGGTGTTCAACCTGGAAGGGAGTGACCACGTCGAAGTCGGCTGTCTGGAGATCACCGACCGCAGCGACTGCATCGAATTCCACACCGACGAAGACGTGCGTTGCGAGCGCGACAGCCAGCCGTTTGGCGAGTGGGCATCGGTGGGCATCTGGGCAAAGAATTCGCGAGATGCGTGGCTGCACGATCTCGACGTCCACGGCCTCGCCGGTCGCGGGATCATGGCCGGCGGCCTGCGCGACTGGACGCTGGAGCGGGTCCGGATCAACGGCAATGGCTGGGCGGGCTGGGATGGTGATGTCGGTGATGACAGTTCCAACGCCGGCGATATCGTGTTGCGCCACGTCGAGATCGCGTGGAACGGCTGCGCCGAGCGCTGGAAGACCCGCGAAATCCACGCTTGCTGGGCGCAGGAGGCCGGTGGCTACGGTGACGGGATCGGGACCGCGAAAACCGGCGGACGCTGGCTGATCGAGGACTCGCACGTCCACCACAACACCTCCGACGGCATCGACCTTCTCTACCTGGACGAAGCCGCATCCACCTCGGTCACCATCCGCCGGGTACGCGCCGAGGCCAACGCCGGCAACCAGGTCAAGACGCTGGGCAATGCGCTGATCGAGGACTCGGTGATCGTCGGCAGTTGCGCTTACTTCAACGAGAAGTTCGAGATGACCTGGAGCGACCAGTGCCGGGCGATGGGCAACGCGGTGTCGATCGGCGTCGGCGACGACCAGCTCGCCACCCTGCGCCACAACACCATCACCGGCGAAGGTGATTGCCTGATCCTCACGTCCGGCGGCGGCCCGTCGTCGACAGTGGCGATCGAGGACAACGCGCTGGTCGGAAACATCGACTTCCTCGCCGACGCCGACGGCAACCCCGGCGAGTTGACCTGCGGCCACTACGCCGACGAGAGCCGGGCGAAGCTGCGGTTCACCGGCAATGCGTTCTGGAACGTCAAGCACGACCAGTGCCCGCCCGGCGACAACCTCTGCGGCAAGGCCCTTGGACTGGCCAATATCGACCTGGACCACTTCCAGCCAACGCCGGTCGCGGGGAGCCCGTTGATCGATCAGGCGGTGGGATCGCGCAGCGGCGTGGATTTCCTCGGCCGGCCGCGACCGCACGGCGCGGCCGGCGACATCGGCGCCGTCGAGTGGCAGGGTGAAGCGACGGTCGCACCCGGCAGCAACGCCGGCGAGGCCCGGGCGACAGGCAAAGCGCTCGGCCCCGACCGGCCGGATGCAACCACGGTAACCCCGGCCAAAGATCGGGACGGGGTTCTGACATTGCCTGGCACCACGGGCTGGTGCGTCGAACCAGCCCTCTTCATAGGCAACCCGTTGGTGCTGATGTCGCGGCCGAACTTCGCGCGTTGCCTGCTGGCGCTCCACGCAGCCTGGCAGTCGGCCGCGCGGCCCGGTACCGCGACCTACCGGATATCGCATCGCCCTGCCCCGAGGTCAGGACCCGGCAGCAATGGCGCCGGCTCGTAATCGCGACCTGACCAGCCCCAACACCTGCATGCGGATGCGGGTATCCAGCCCCAGCACCAGCGTGCAGTACGCCAACCCCACCAGCGTGCCGCCGACCAGCAGGCGCTCCCAGCCCGGCCGCAACCCGAACAGGCCCGTCGCCCATACCGCCGCGATGCAACCCGCAGCGACCCCGCCAGCGGTCAGCACCGTCCGTGCATCCGGGAACTTCAACAGCTCACGCGGCACCCACACGCAATGGCCAATCGCCAGCGCGGTGGAACTGACCAAAGTGGCATACACGGCACCCATCACCCCGAACTGCGGGATCCACACCCAGTTGAGCACCGAGTTGACCAGCAGACTGCCGCACATCAGCACCATCACCTGGGTCGACCGCTTGCCCATGATCAACCCGTAGCTCGCCACCAGCAGCACCGGCAACAACGCGCGGGTGACGCCCATGACCGCGAACACCGGACCCGACGCGATCTTGTCCGGGCCGCTGAGTGCGATGATCACGTCGGTGCCGAAACACCACAGCAGCACCGACACGCAGACCGAGGCGTAGGTCATCGGCATCAGCACGCTCGACTTGAGCGCCCGCACCGCCGATGCGCCTTCGGTCACGTTGAGCCGATTGGCCATCGGCGTGAACGATTCGAAGATCGCCAGGTTCATGAACATGTGGACCTGCAGCGCCAGCGCCGCGCCGATGCTGAAGATGCCGACCACCGCGAAGTCGCCGGTGAGGAACTTCAGCATCACCCGGTCGACCAGGATCAGCGCCACCGCGAACGCCTCGTAGATGATCATCGGCCCACCGAACGACAGCCCCTTGCGCGCAACGCCAAGGTCCACGTCGGCACGCGAGAACGGCAGGTGGCGGCGTGCCCAGTACAGGTAGAACGCGACCACCAGCAACGTGCCGGCGAGCTTGGCGCCGTAGACAGCGAACGCGCTCTGCTGGATCCACACCACCGCCGACAGCATCAGCACCAGTTGCAGCCAGCGGCTGCCGATGCGCGACAGCATTACCAGCTTCGAGCTCTCGGTGACCCGCAGCACCGTGTCCACCAGACTGGCGTAGACCGCCATCGGCACGGAAGCCAGCGCCAGCCACATCACCGGCGACTGGCGCGAGCCGGTGACCCAGTCGTACGCCAGCAATCCGGCCACGACCAGCAGCCACAGCACCACCGAGATCGCCATGGGCACGTGGAAGTAGTTGGTCGCGAATGCCCGGGTTGCGCCGGCGTCGCCGTCATGCGGGTAATAGCGCTGCAGGGCGTGCTGGGTGCCCAGCTTGCCGAACGCGACCGCCATCAGCGCCCAGGTTTCGTAATAGCCCAGGATGCCGTACTGGGTGTTGTCCAGCAGCCGGGTCAGCACCGGGAACGACACGAAGCCGGCCAGGATGACCATCACGTTGGCCGTGGAATAGCGCAGGTAGTGCGCCACCATGCCGGGACTCTTGGTGCCCATCGTCAGTGTCCGAACTGTTCGCGCATCCAGCCGAGCACGGTGGCCTGCAGTCGCCGCCGGTCATGCCGCAGGTAGAAGGTGTGGTCGCAGCCGGGCCAGTACTCCAGCGACACCTGCGGCTCGCGCGCCGCGCGGCCGAAACAGGCGGCCAGTTGTCCCGGATGGTTGAAGTAGTGATACACCGCGCCGGTATAGACGAACAGGATCCGGACATCACGTACCACCAGGTCCGCCAGCCTGCGCCGGGCCTCGGCTCGGGTCGGGAAGTCGCGGAAGTTGCCCTGCGACTGTCGGCCGCCGCCCAGCACCGCACGTAGTCGGCGCCAGACTCGTCGTGGATCGAGCACGCGCGGCACCACGTGTCGCACCCAATGGCCCGGTGTCGGATAGGCCAGCCCGTCCAGCAGCAACAGGCCGACGATCCTGCGGTCGATGTCGGCCGCGTTGAAGGCATCGTCCGCGGCCGAACAGATGCCGCCGAGCACGAAACGCGATACTCCGGCCTGCTCGGTGACCAGCGTCATCGCCGCCCGGATGGCGTTGTCGCGGACGCCTTCGCTGGCCACCGGTGCGCGGCTGTCACCAATCCCGGGCTGGTCGAAGCGCAGGACCACGAAGCCCGCATCGGCCAGCACCCGCGCAAGCTGCACGTAGCCGCGGAAGGGGCCGACCCGGTGGACCAGTCCTGCATTGAGCAGGATCAGTGCGGTGGCATGGCGGGTCGCCGAGACCGGCTGGCTGACGATACCGACGAGTCCGTCGCCGAACGCGTGGACACTTTCGTCCACACCGCCCGCAACCGCTTCGTCCAGCCGTGGCACCGTCGCATGCAGGTTCATGCGCCCGCCCCTGCCAGCCGCCCGGCAAGCCGCGACACGCTGCGACGCGGGAACGCCTGCAACTCGAACGCGTGCCGGTCCTGCCAGTCGACCCGGTCCGCCGGGTCCAGCGTCACCACTTCGACCTTGATGCCCATCTGTTGCTGCGACTCCACGAACTGGCGATGCGACGGAAGGAAGTCCCACGTCGCCAGCAGGACTTCGCTGCCTGCCGGCAATTCCATGTGCAACGCGTCCAGCCGCGCGAGGCGACCGAGCAGTTGTTCGTCGACGTCGAACCCGAGCAGTTCATCGGGCTCCGCGACGGCACCGCCTTGGGTGAAGCGACCGGCAGCGGTCAATTGCCATGCATGTTGTTGCCGCCATTCGGCGACCAGCTCATCGCCGACCAGTACCGGATCCCACAGCACGATGCGTGCCGGCACCCCTTGGCTACGCACATACGCAAGCAGGGGCAACGCCGCACCGCGCACGGCGAAAAGCCGGCAACCAGCGGCCGGGGTTCCAGTGGACATTTCAGTCCGCGCTGCCGCCAGATCCGACAGCATTCCCTGCAGGGTCAGTTCGTCCGATTCGCCGGCCGAGTCGCCACTGCCGTACCAGTCGAAACGCAAGGTGCTAATGCCCGCACGCGCCAGCGCCTCGGCCAGCGCCCATAAGGCACGGTGACAGCGCATTCCTTCATGCAGCAACGGCGCGCACATCAGCATGTGGTCCCGCGCCGGCTGGGCGCGATGATGCATGCCATACAGGCGTCTCTCGGGCCGGCCGAAGAACAGCGGCAGTGTCATTACGATGCCGCCTCAGGCGACCGGAACATCCGCGTCAGGCCCTTGGTCGGGACGGGGTGCCTGTCGTCGGCTGCGTTTGTCACGTCCGTTGAAGGCGGCAGCTCGGCCGCCAGCTGCGACAGCGTCCAACTGGCCAGGCGCATCATGTTGAGACGCACGCCGCGTTCGCGATACACGCGGTCGGTCATCTGCACCGCCAGCATCGAATGGCCACCGGCATCGAAGAAGTTGTCGCCGGGTGTCACGTCGGTATCCAGCAACTCCTTCCACAACGCCATCAGGTAACGGACCCGCGGATCATCCACCACCGCAATGGCCGACACTTCTGTCGCCTCCTGGCGCGACGTGGCGTGGCCGTCCGGTGCCTCGGCCAATGCCCGCTCCAGGCTGGGCGCCATCTCCGGCGCCTCGACCAGACCGACATGCGAACCGTCGACCGGAACAACCTCCACCGCTTCGACCAGTTGCTCCCAGCCCAGCGTCGGTCGGCGGTCGAGCGCGGTCGGCTGTTCCGAAGCACGGAACAACACGACACGGCCGGCATACGGCCGCAGGCCGTATTGCTCGTACGCCTGCCGGTGGACCGCTTCGATGCCGGCGTAGCGGTCGGCATGCGGGATTTCAGCACCTATCCTGCGTGCCAGTGCCGTTTTCAGGCGCAGTGTCAGGCGGCGTTTGCGTGATGCCAGGGCCTCGCCCAGCACCGCCCATCGCTGGCGCCATGAACGACCCGCCACGCGATTGCGCAGCTTGGTGCGCCAACCGCCGAGTGCTTCGCGTCGGCAGCGTTCGCCGTAGTCGGCGGATGTATCGATCAAACCGAGGAACGCGACCTGCTGTCCGGCGGCAACCAGTTGCTGGGCCATCTCGAAGGCGATGATGCCGCCCATCGACCCGCC
>JBOHYC010000369.1:0-16780 GCA_050737755.1 Lysobacter sp. | reverse complement strand
CATGCCGCTGCCGTTCATGCGCAGCGGTGAATCGTCGGGGTGGATCATCAGTTCCGCCAGCAGCGACGACTTGGCCGGGACCGTGGCCGCGCGGCGCAGGAACGGTTGCAGCGAGCGCCGCCGCTTGATCGGATACCAGATCGCGTAGGTCGCCTGCGGCCAGCGCGTCAGTGCCTCGCGAACGGCGCCGATGATGTGGTCGAACTCTTCCAGCTGCGCCTCGTACGGCGGGTCGATCAGCACCAGTCCACGGTTGAAACGGATCGTGCCGAGTTTCGGCGGCAGCAGCGCCTTCATCGCCGCGTAGCCGTCGCGTGCATGCACCGCGACGCGCGGATCGCGGGCGAAATTACTCTTTAGCTGGGCGGCTTCCTCGGGCAGCAACTCGCAGACGGCGATGCGGTCGTCCGCGCGCAGGGCGTGCGCCAGCAGCCAGGGCGAGCCGGGATAGCTGGTACTGCCGTGTTCGGCGCGGCAGGCCCGGGTCGCGCCGAGGTAACGCGCAATTGCCGGGTGCTTGGGCGCTTCCGCCAGCAGCCGGCCGATGCCACCCTCGGCTTCGCCGGTGCGCTGCGCGGAATTGCTGTCGAGCGCGTACAGCCCGCGCCCGGCGTGGGTGTCGAGGGCGAACACGGGCGTCGGCTTGGCCAGCAGGGCGTCGCAGATGGCCAGCAGTACGACGTGCTTGAGGACATCGGCGTGGTTGCCGGCGTGGAAGGCATGGCGGTAGTTCATCGCGACAGGGTATCCCGCCGATGGCGCCGGCGGCTGGCTTATCCTGTCGAGGCCCTGCCATCGCGGACCAATCCGGCCCCTGTCATGCCCCGAATCCTCCTGGTCGAAGACGAGCCGGCGATCGCCGATACCGTGCAGTACGCCTTGCGCGCCGAAGGTTTCGAGCCGGTGCACTGCCTGACCGGGGGCGAGGCGCTGCGGCGGGTGGCGGCGGAAGACTTCGCGTTGGCCATCCTCGATGTCGGGCTGCCGGACATCGGCGGCTTTGCCCTGTGCCGCGAGTTGCGTCGTGGACGCGAGTTGCCGGTGATCTTCCTGACCGCACAGGGCGCCGAGGCCGATCGCATCCTCGGGCTGGAAATCGGTGCCGACGATTACGTGACAAAACCGTTTTCACCACGCGAGCTGGTTGCGCGGGTACGGGTGGTGCTGCGTCGGGTCAGCACCGCTGCGACGGAGTCGCCGGCCGCCACCAAGGGTTTCGTGCATGACCCGGAGGGCAAGCGCATCCATTTCCGTGGCCAGCCGCTGGACCTGACCCGCTACGAGTACGGGCTGCTTGCGGCGCTGCTGCAACGGCCCGGTGCGGTGCTGTCGCGGGCGCAACTGATGGACCGTGTCTGGGGCGATGCGCTCGACAGCGGCGACCGCACCGTCGACACCCACATCAAGACCCTGCGCGCCAAGTTGCGAGAGGTCGATGCCACGGCCGATCCGCTGCGCACGCATCGCGGCCTCGGGTATTCGCTCGATGCGCGCTGAGCGACGCGCAATGGAGACGACCAGGTGAACATCGGCCTGCGGATCTTCCTCGGCTACTTCCTGATCGTCGCGTTGGCGGCGCTGCTGCTGGCGCAGGTGTTCGTCGAACAGGTCAAGCCCGGCGTGCGACAGGCCATGGAGGACACCCTGGTCGACACCGCCAACATGCTGGCCGAACTCGCGACCGACGACCTGGTTGCCGGCCGAATCGCGACCGGTCCGTTCGCCCGCCGCGTACGCGAGGTCGCCGCCCGCGACTTCGGCGCCGAGATATGGGGGTTCGACAAACGCGCGGCCAGCTACCGGGTGTACGTGACCGATGCGCGCGGCATCGTGGTGTTCGACAGCAGCGGGCAGGCGCCGGGTGCGGACTACTCGCGCTGGAACGATGTGTACCTGAGCCTGCGTGGCGAGTATGGCGCGCGCTCCACTCGCGCCGATCCCGATGATCCCGATTCCACCGTGATGCACGTCGCCGCCCCGATCCACGACGCCAGCGGTGCGATCATCGGGGTGCTGACGGTGGCCAAGCCGAACCGCGCGCTGCAGCCTTTCATCGAGCGCAGCCAGGCCGTCGTGCTGCGTTGGGGGGCGGTGCTGATGGGCGTCGCGCTGCTGGTCGGGCTGGTCGCGGCGTGGTGGCTGTCGCGCCAGCTCGGTGGGTTGCGCCGGTACGCGCATGCGGTGACCGCGGGCGAACGGGCCAGCCTGCCGGCATCGGCCGGCGAGTTCGGTGAGCTCGGCGAGGCACTGGAAACCATGCGCGTGCGGCTGGAAGGCAAGCAGTACGTCGAGCAGTACGTGCACAGCCTGACCCATGAGATGAAGGGGCCGCTGGCGGCGATCCGTGGCAGCGCGGAATTGCTGGAAGCGCCGCTGCCGGATGCCGACCGCGTGCGCTTCGCCGACAGCATCCGCGCCCAGAGCGAGCGGCTGGCACAGATGATCGACAAGCTGCTGGCGCTCGCTGCGGTGGAGCACCGGCAGCGGATCGAGCAGCCCGTGCCGATCGACCCCGCGGAACTGGTGGCCGAGGTCGCGGAACTGTGCGCGCCGGAAATCGCGCATGCCGGCGTCGACCTGCAGCTCCAGCTTGAGGATGTTGGCCCGGTCGACGGCGACGCGTTCCTGCTGCGGCAGGCGCTGGCGAACCTGGTCGGCAATGCGGTCGACTTCGCGCCGGCCGGCAGCGTGGTCACGTTGCGGCTGCGAAGCGAGGAGGGCGAGACGGTGTTCGAGATCACCGACCGTGGCCCCGGTATTCCCGACTATGCGTTGCCGCGGGTGTTCGAGCGCTTCTATTCGTTGTCGCGCCCCGATGGCGGCAGCCGCAGCAGCGGTCTGGGCCTGTGCTTCGTCGCCGAGGTGGCGGCCCTGCATGGCGGTCGCGCCGGACTCGCCAACCGCGATGGTGGCGGCGCGATTGCGCGGCTGGTCGTGCCACTGCGCTGACCATTGCGTCGAATCAGGGCCGGCCGCCCGAGCACTTCACCCACGCTTCATCGTCGCCCCATCGTGCACGCACCACCGTCGCCGATCCTGCCGGCCGTTGCCATGACAGGAGTGCGAGATGCGACTTTGGATGAGGATAGCGATGGTGCTGGGGCTGACCCTGGCGATCCTGGTGCCGCTGACGATGGTCCGCGGGGTGGTGCACGAGCGGCAGGAATATCGGCGCCAGGTCGTGGCCGACATCGCCCGCAGCTACGCGGGTGCGCAGACCTTCGCCGGGCCGGTGCTGGTGGTGCCGTACCAGGAGGAGGTTGAAGTCGAGGAACCAGACCGGTCCGGCATCGTCCGCACGGTGAACAAGACGGTGCAGCGGCGCTGGACGTTCTTCCCGAAGACCCTCGCGGTCGGGGGCGAATTGAAGCCGGGCATCCGCCGCCGCGGCCTGCACGAAGTCCGGGTGTACGAGTGGCATGGCACGGCACGGGCCGCGTTCGAGTTGGTCATTCCCGCCGCCTCCGAAGCCGGCAATGTACGCCGGATCGGCGTGCCGTATCTCAGCTATTCGATCACCGACGTGCGCGGCGTTGCCGGTGCGCCGGCGCTGCGGGTGGACGGGCGCAGCCGGACGGTGCTGCAGGGTGGCGCGCCCGGACACGGTGGGCGCGAAGGCCTGCACGCCATGCTCGATCCGCTGCAGGCTGGTCAGACGCGCAGCATCCGTGCAGACCTGCAACTGGTGCTGGCCGGCACCGAGCGGTTCGCGCTGGTGCCGCTGGGCGAACAGAACGACTTTTCGCTGTCGTCGAGTTGGCCGCATCCCGGTTTCGACGGCAGTTCACCCCGCACCCGGGTCATCGATGCCGACGGCTTCCGCGCCGGCTGGGACATCCCCGGCGTCGCCACCAACGCGCAGCAGGGTTACCTCTCCGCGCCCCGGTCCGCGGAGGACGGGAGCGCGGCGAACACCCTGGCCGGCATCGACTCCATCAGCGTGTCGCTGGTCGATCCGGTCGACGTGTACTCCAAGACCGACCGTGCGACCAAATACGGCCTGCTGTTCGTGCTGCTCACCTTCGTCGGCTTCTTCATCTTCGAGCTGACCAAGGCCTTGCCGATCCACCCGATCCAGTACGGCCTGGTCGGGCTGTCGCTGGCGATGTTCTTCCTGCTGCTGCTCAGCCTCAGCGAGCACGTCGAGTTCGGCTGGGCATACCTTGCCGCCGGTGTCGCCTGCATCGGGCTGATCACGTTCTACCTCAGCGCGGTGTTGCGCAGCGTGGTGCGTGCACTCGGCTTCGCGGCGATGCTGTCGACGTTGTATGCGGCGCTGTACGGCCTGCTGGTATCGGAGGACAACGCGCTGGTGCTCGGCGCCGGGCTGCTGTTCGCGGTGCTGGCGACACTGATGGCGGTGACCCGCAAGGTCGACTGGTACCAGTTGGGTGCCCGCGCGCCGTCGCCGGTCCGCCGCGAACCCGGCCAGACCGGATCCTGATCACAGGCGTGGCCGCTGGTCCGAGGGATTGTCGTTTACCGGACCATGCGGCCGCAGCTTCGCGCCACGGCACATCGCTGCATCATCAGCCGCCTGACGGGGACGTGACCTTGCATACCTCCATGACGCCACTGACGACGTTTGAAGCAGTCAACGCCACTCATCCTGCGAACCAGCAACTGACCGTGCAGACGGTGGTCGGCGAGTCGATCGGTCGTTACGCCGCCGATATCACCCGCCTGCGCCTGACGGTGTCTCGCGAGTGGCCCCACCTGCGCGAGGAGGATGCGGAAGCGGACAACCGTCACTTGCGGGCGTGCACCGGTTCATGGCGCAGCGTGGCCGTGTTGGTGTTCGATGCGGGAACGCTGGTGGGCGCATCGACCGGCCTGCCGCTGGCGGATGCGGCCGATGTGATCCGGCAGCCCTTCGCAGCCGCGGGCGTGGCTGTCCAGCGGGTGTTCCTTTGCGGTGGCTCGGTGTTGCTGCCGGCTTACCGGGGACGCGGCCTTGGCCATCGCTTCTTCGACGAGCGCGAGTCGCATGCGCGGATGCTGGGCGACTTCGACCGGATGGCGTTCTGCGCGATCGACCGCGCTCCGGACCATCCGCGACGACCGCCATTCGGGCGCAACAATCAAGCCTTCTGGCAGCGCCGCGGCTACCGGCCGCGCGCGGACCTGAAGATCACGCTGGACTGGAGCGAACCCGGTGAGGGTCTCGTCCCACATACACTCACTGCGTGGTTCCGGCCACTGGAGCGCGCGCGCTGAGTGTTATCCGACGACCGCCTCACCCTGCGGGCAACAGCCCCGGTGCCAGCCACAGCGACGCTGCCGCCAGTGCCGAACCGATTACGCTGGCGGCCAGCACATCGCTGGGGTAATGCAGGCCCAGCGCCACGCGCGAGGCGGCGACGCTGGCCGTGAACGGCACCAGCACCCACGCCAGCATCGGATAGTGCGCAATCGCGACCAGACTGAAGGCCACGGCGTGCAGGGTATGGCCCGAAGGGAAGCTGAACTCGTCGAGCGGCGCGACCCAAGCCTGGATGCGCCGGTCCGAAGCGAACGGCCGCGGCCGTCGCGTCCAGCGCTTGAGCAGCTTGTACAGGCTCAGTGCGATGACGCCGGTGGCGGCCAAGTGGGCGGATGCGGCCAGGCCCTGGAATCCGTCGACGATGACCATCATCGCCATCAACCCGTACCAGAACACGCCGTCACCCAACCGGCTGACCGCGGCGAAATACCGACGCGGACGCAGTCCGCTGCAGGCCCGGTTGGCCCGCAGGCACCACTGCGATTCACCGGCTGCGAGGCGTTTGTGCCAGGGAGATTGATTCATGGCGTCCACCGTGGGCGAGTTGTTGCAACAGGGCATCGAGATCGGCCGCGACCTGTTGTGGCCGGAGCTTGCTGACTGCATCGACGGCCGCGCGCGACATCGCGGTGCGCGTGGGGTCGTCGTCGGCGAGCCGTACCGCGGCGGCGATGAATTCTTCGTCATCGCCATCGGCAATCGCGGCGCCGTGCTCGCCATCGTGCAGGTGTTCGCGGGTGGCGCCGTAATCGAAGGCGACCGGCGGCACGCCGCTGGCCATCGCCTCCAAGGTCACGTTGCCGAAGGTTTCGCTGCGGCTCGGGAACAGGAACAGCTCGCCACTGGCGTAGTGCCGCGCCAGTGACTCGCAGCGCTGCACGCCGGTGAATATGAAGTCGGGGTTGTCGGCCTTCAGCCTGGTCCGCGCCGGGCCGTCGCCGACCCAGACGAAGCGCGCATCAGGCCGAGCCTGTTGCACGCGACGGAAGGCGCGCACGGCGAGGTCGAGGTTCTTCTCCGCGGCAAGCCGGCCGACATGCAGCACGACGAGGTCGTTCGGTCCCACGCCCCATTCACTGCGCAGACCGTCGTCGCGCCAGCGGGGGTTGAAGCGCTTCGTGTCGACCGCCCGCGGCAGCCTCTGTACCTGCTTGAAGCCCCGCAGCTGCAGGAAGCCGGCAAGCTCCCGGGTCGGCACCAGCGTGGCGTCGGCATGATTGTGGAATCGCCGCATCCAGGCCAGCGCGACCGGCGCCAGCCATGCCGCGCCGTAGTCGCGCATGTACTGGTCGAAGCGGGTGTGGAAGCCGGTCGCGGCGGGGATGCCGAGGCGCCGCGCCGCCCGCAGTGCGGACCAGCCCAGTGGGCCTTCGGTGGCGATGTAGATCGCATCCGGTGGGCTCGCCTTCCAGTGGCGCTGCAACCTGCGGGTCGCCGGGAGTCCGAACTGCAGGCCGGGGTAGCGCGGCAGGCGGCCACCGCGCACCAGCATTCCCTCGGCCGTGGCAATCTCCGCATCGGATTGCCGGGGCCGGATCACGTCGACATCGTGTCCGCGAGCGCTCAACCCCTGCTCCAGCGCCTGCACGGTCAGCGCGACGCCGTTGACCTCGGGCGGGTAGGTTTCACTGACGATCGCGTAATGCATGCGCGGCTCCCCGGTTTGGGCAAGCGTGCGCGCGCGGGATGTCACGCGGATGGCGGTTTGGTGACTGCCGGATGACGCCTTACGGCGTGGTCTCGATCCGCAGCTTGATCCCCAACGCCGCGATGTCGTGCGGCTCGCCGTCCAGGTCGGCCTTCAGCAACGGCCGGGCTTCCAGCCAGCGCTGGTCGAGGGTCAAGGTGAGGTTTTCGTCGTCGGCCCGGGCATCGAGGCGCGGTATCGGATCGGCTTCGTGGGCGCGGTGAATCAGTACCGCCAGCCTCAGCAATGCGGCGCTGCGACGGACCGCCGGCAGCAGGCGGTCGGGCAGGGCATCGAACGCGGTCTTGGGCACCTTGCGGCGTTGGGTCCGCACCAGCGCGGCGAGGAACTGCTGCTGCTGGCGCGAGAAGCCGGAGATGTCGGTGTGCTCGACCACGTAGGCGCCGTGCACCTGGTACTGGCTGTGGGCGATGGTCAGGCCGAGTTCGTGCAATCGCGCTGCGCGGCTGAGCATCAGGCGGTCGTCGACGCCCAGTTGCCAGTCGTCGGCGACCTGGTCGAACAGCCGGAACATCGTCGCCTCGACGCGCCCCGACTGGACCTGGTCGATGCCGTAACGAAGCATCAGCGCCGCGACCGACGCATCGCGCGGATCGTCGACGCCACCGCGGCCGAGCATGTCGTACAGCACGCCCTCGCGCATCGCCGCCTTGCTGATCATCAGGCGTTGCAGGTCGAGCGCATCGAACGCGGCTTCAAGGATCAGCAATCCGCCGGCAATGATCGGACGACGGTCGGCGGACAGCCCGGGCAGATCTATTGCATCGATCCGGCCAGCCTGCAGAAGGCGGTCGCGGACCTGCGGCAGTGCCTCGGCGGTGACCGCGCCCTTGGTCAGTTTCATCGCCGCGCAGATGTCGCCGATGGCCTTGTTGGTGCCGGATGCGCCGATCGCGTCGGTCCAGCCGAGCGAGCGGTAGGCGGCGGCGAACTGCTGGAATTCGGCGGTGACTTCGACCAGCGCTTCGCGCCAGCGGCGCTTGCTCAATTTGCCATCGTCGAAGAACCGCATCGTGCTGGCCACGCAGCCCAGTTGCAGGCTCTCGCGTTCGATCGCCTCGAAACCGCTGCCGATGATGCACTCGGTCGAGCCTCCACCGATGTCGATCACCAGCCGCAACTCGTCGGGCTTGGACGGCTGCGCGTGGGCCACGCCAAGGTAGATCAGGCGCGCCTCCTCACGGCCGGCGACCACTTCAATGGCGTGGCCGAGTGCGCTCTCGGCCGGCATCAGGAACGATTGCGGCGAGGCTAGCCGGCGCACGGTATTGGTCGCGATCGCGCGGACCTGTTTCGGCGGGATGTCGCGGATGCGCTGGCCGAACCGCGACAGGCACTCGAACGCACGCTGCCGCACTTCGGTCGACAGGGTCCCGCGACGGTCCAGGCCCTCGGCCAGCCGCACCTGTTCGCGCAGGCGATCGACCACGCGCAGCTGGCCCAGCAGGTACTGCGAGACCACCATGTGGAAGCTGTTCGAGCCGAGGTCGACCGCGGCGAGCAGGTCGCCGTCCTTCAATGGCAGCGCGGCGCTCGGGAAGATATCCGTCATCGCGGAATGATCCTTCATCCGCAAAGTTTGGCCAACAGGCAGGCTTGCCCGGAATGCGGTGCCTCGTCATCGCGCGGCTCGATCCGGATGTAGCTGCCGTCGGGTTGCAGCGCCCAGGCGTTGAGGTTGTCGGCGAGGTAGTTGGACAGCACTTCCTCGTGCACGCGCACCGCCAGTTCGGGGTCGAGGATCGGAAAGCAGGTTTCGACGCGGCGCAGCAGGTTGCGTTCCAGCCAGTCGGCGCTTGCTCCGAACAGCTCGGGCGCGCCGTCGTTGCCAAACCAGTACACGCGGCTGTGTTCAAGGAAACGCCCGACGATCGAACGCACCCGGATGTTGTCACTCACGCCCGGTACGCCGGGACGCAGCGTGCAGGCGCTGCGGACGATCAGGTCGATCTGCACGCCGGCCTGCGAGGCGCGGTACAGCGCGTTTACCACGCGGATCTCGTTGAGGGCGTTCATCTTGGCGATGATGCGTGCCGGACGCCCTGCCAGCGCGTGCGCGGTTTCGCGCTCGATGCGTTGCAGCACTCCGGCGTGCAGGGTGAATGGCGATTGCAGCAGGCATTCGAGTGTGAGCCGCGGCGCCAGTCCGGACAGTTGCTGGAATATCAGGTGGACGTCGTTGCCTATGTCGGGGTTGGCGGTGATCAGGCCGATGTCGGTGTACTGCCGCGCGGTGCCGGCGTGGTAGTTGCCGGTACCCAGGTGCACGTAGCGGCGCAGGCGCGCACCTTCGCGGCGTACCACCAGCAGCATCTTGGCGTGGGTCTTGTAGCCGACCACGCCGTAGACGACCTGTACGCCGGCCTCCTGCAGGCGATCGGCGAAGCCGAGGTTGGCCTCCTCGTCGAAGCGCGCGCGCAGCTCGACCACCACGGTCACGTCCTTGCCCTTGCGCGCGGCCTGGACGAGCTGTTCGACAATCTGCGAATCCTTGCCCGAGCGATACAGCGTCTGCTTGATCGCCAGCACGTGGGGGTCTTCTGCCGCCTGCCGCAGCAGTTCCAGCACCGGCATGAACGCGTCGAACGGATGGTGCAGCAGCACGTCGCCCCGCGACACGGTATCGAACATGCTGTCGCTGCCCGGCAGCGGGCGCGGTTGGAACGGGGGGAACTTGAGGTCGGACCGCTGGACCAGGTCATAGACCTGGATCACCCGGTTGAGGTTGACCGCGCCGTCGATCCGGTAGACCGCGTTGGCGGGCAGGTCGAAGTTGTCCAGCAGCGTGCGCACGATCGGCTCGGGGCACTGCTCGGCGATCTCCAGCCGCACCGCGCGCAGGTAGCCGCGGCCGACCAGTTCGTCGCGCAGGGCCAGCGCGATGTTGTCGACTTCCTCCTCGTCAACCAGCAGCTCCGAGTTGCGGGTCACCCGGAACTGGTATGCACCTTCGACCTCCATGCCCGGGAACAGCTCGCCGACGAAGGTCGACAGCACGCTGGAAAGGAACACGAAGTCGTGCGGGCCGCCGCTTACCGACTCGGGAATCTGGATGATGCGTGGCAGCGAGCGCGGCGCGCGCACGATTGCCAGATTGCCTTCGCGACCGAACGCATCGCGGCCATGCAGCACCACGACGATGTTGAGCGACTTGTTGAGGATCTTCGGGAACGGATGCGCCGGGTCCAGGCCCAGCGGCGACAGCACCGGCATGACTTCGTCGCGGAAATAGTCACGCAGCCAGCGCGACTGCGCAGGGTTCCAGCTGTCGCGCGAAAGCACGCGCACGCCGGCCTTGTTCAGCGCCGGGCGCAGCATTTCGTTCCAGCAGTCGTACTGCGCAGCGACCAGTTCCGCCGCACGGTCGTGGATGCGCCCCAACACGGTGGCCGGCGCCAGCCCGTCGGGACCGGCGACCAGCCCGAGGTCATGCGCGTGGCGCAGGGTGCCGGCGCGGATCTCGAAGAACTCGTCGAGGTTGGTGCAACTGATGCAGAGGAACTTCAGCCGTTCCAGTAGCGGTACCTGCGTGTCCTGGGCCTGGGCAAGGACGCGGAAATTGAAATCCAGTTGCGACAGTTCGCGGTTGAAGTACAGCGTCGGATCGCGCCACGGGTCGTCGTCGTTGCCGCTGGCCGGATCGGGTGGAGCGGCCAGCTCCCTGGCGCTGACCGGACTCACGGTCGGGTTTGAGGTCTTGTCGTCGCGACGGGTCATGCATGCGCCTCCGCGCGTCCGATGTCGGCGTCACCTGCATCGCGCGGGCGGATGCGGTCGGCGCCGAAGTGGCAGGCGAAGGTGCTGCCGCGGCCAACTTCACTGGTGATCTCCAGCTTGGCCTGGTGCAGGTTGAGGATGTGCTTGACGATCGCCAGGCCCAGTCCGGTGCCGCCACTTTCGCGCGAGCGGCTGGTGGATACGCGGTAGAAGCGCTCGGTGATCCGCGGCAGGTGCGCCGCCGGGATGCCGTAGCCGCTGTCCTTGACCTCCAACACGACGCCGCGCCCGGCGCGGCGGAACCGGATGCCGATCTCGCCGCCGGCCGGGGTGTAGCGGACGGCATTGCTGACAAGGTTGGAAAACGCGCTGTGCAACTCCTTGTTGGAGCCGAACAGGTCGACCATCGCGCTGTCCTCGATGCTGATCCGGTGCTTGCCCTGGCTCAGCGCGGTCGCCTCGCGCCGCAGGGTCGTAAGCACCGGCGCCATCGCCACGGTCTCCTCGGTCGACAGGGTGCCCTGCGATTCCAGCCGCGACAGCGTCAGCAGGTCTTCGACCAGTTGGGTCATGCGCTGCGACTGGCGCTGCATCTCGTTGAACATCGGCTGCCATTCCGGCAGGTCTTCCTGCTCGATCATGTCGAGGTAGCCGTGGATCACGGTCAGCGGCGTACGCAGCTCATGCGAGACGTTGGCGACGAAGTCGCGGCGCATCTGCTCCAGTCGCAGCAACCGGGTGACATCGCGCGCGACCAGCAGCCACAGGTTTTCCGAGTAGGGGATCAGGCGCAGGCTCAACATCGTCGAACTGTCGAGCGGCGACGGGGTTTCCAGCGCCTCCGCGTTGCGGCCACCGGCCAGCCAGTGCGCGAGCGGAAGCGGCTGCAAGCGTTGTACCAGTGGCGCGTCGATGTCGTCGGGATATTGCAGGCCCAGCAGTGGCGTGCTGGTCTCGTTGAACCACTGGATGCGCTGGCTGTTGCGGTCGACCACGACGATCGCATCGGGTAACGCGGCGGCGGCGGCGCGATAGGCGCGCAGCATTTCGACCAGCCGGCGCTTGCGCCCACGCATTTCGACCTGTCCGCGATGCAGCAGGCGGTCGAGTTCATTCCAGACCCCGATGCCATCCGGTGGCGCGTAACGCTGGCGGGCGGTCAGCCGGCCGAGTACGCGGTGCAGGCGCCAGTAATGCCAACCCACCACGCCCAGCGCGACGATCGCCAGCACCTGCCACGGATAGCCGACCGCAATGCCGAGCACGGCCGCGCCCACCAGGACCAGGATGAGCAGGCCGAGGGTCCGGAACCAGGCGGTGCGCGCGTGCGGAGGCATGGATCGAGTATCCGACAAATGACGTGACCGTCGCGGGTCAGTCGGTCATCGAGGCGGAGAACCGGTAGCCGGAGCCGCGCACGGTCTGGATCATGCCGTCCAGTTCGTACGGCTCCAGTGTCTTGCGCAGTCGACGGATGTGCACGTCGACCGTGCGTTCCTCGACGTAGACGCTGCCGCCCCATACGTGGTCGAGCAGTTGTGTGCGCGAATAGACGCGCTCGGGATGGGTCATGAAGAAGTGCAGCAGGCGGTACTCGGTCGGGCCGATCTGGATCGGCTGGTCCGGTCCGCGTGCCTCGCCATTGACGGACTGGCCTCGGGCGAACACCCGGTGGGCCAGGCCATCGATCCGCAACGCGCCGACGTCGATGCTGCCGTCCTCGTCGTCCTCGCGCGAGCGTCGCAGCACCGCGCGGATGCGCGCGAGCAGTTCGCGCGCCGAGAAGGGCTTGACCACGTAATCGTCGACCCCGGCTTCGAGGCCGCCGACTCGGTCGTTCTCCTCGCCGCGCGCGGTCAGCATGATGATCGGGATCTCGCGGGTCAGTGCCTCCTTGCGCCAGCGCCGCGCCAGTTCCAGTCCGCTGGTGCCGGGCAGCATCCAGTCGAGCAGGATCAGGTCGGGTACGCGGTCGGCAATCGCGGCTTGGGCCTCGCGGGCGTCACCGGCGTGGATCGGCTCGTATTCGCCCTTGCGCAGGGCGAAAGCCACCATGTCGCGGATGGCGGGTTCGTCTTCGACGATCAGGATGTGTTTCTGCACGGGTCACCGAGGGCGTGGACGGAAGCCTTCCCGGGAGGCGGTGTTCCGGCCATTCCCGAGGCCGCCCCAGTACACTACCGTTTTGTGACGCAACGATGACAACGTCGCTGAATTGTCACGATCCTCAACGCCGGTCCAGCACCTCGTCATAGACGCCCTGGCGATGCAACTCCAGCACCACCGGGGTGATCTGCGCGATCCGTGCCTCGATCCGGGCGCGCGCGTAATAGTCGACTTCCGGCCGTTTTTTCAGCGTGTTGAGCTGGATCAGTGCCTGTTCCGCGCGACCGCCGAGGAATGCCGCTTCCGCGTAGGCCTCGCCGGCACGGACCGGTTCGCCGGCGACTTCGCTGGCACGCGCATAGATCCGCTGGAACGCGGGGTCGTCCGAGGAGCGCGCCAGCAACGGCCGCAGTACGGCCTGTGCATGCTTGCCGGCGGCGGTGGTATTGCGCTCCGACAGCACCTGGGCATAGGTCAGGGCGACCGCACGATTGTTGGGTGCACGGGCCAGCAGGCCCGCGAAACGCTTGTCCGCCGCGTCACGCTGGCTGCCGCGCGCCTGCGCTTCGGCCAGCCCGAGCTCGATCCACAGATCGCCAGGACGCTCGTTCAACAACGTTTCGAGCTCGTCGATCGCCACCCCGATATCATTCGCGCGCAGCCGCGCGATCGCCCGGCCATAGCGTTGCGCCTCATCGAGTTTTCCGCTGCGGGTCATCTGCTCGTACTCGCGCAGGGCCGCGCGCGGACTGTCGGCGCTCAGTACGCGCAGGCGTTCGCGCGCCAGTTCGAACTCGCCGGTACCGCCACGCGCCAGCACGTCGCTGGAAATCGTCAGGCCGCCGGGAAGCAGGGGATTGTCGGTGGCGATCGGAGCGGCCGAGAAGCCGGCGCCGGAGCGCTTGAGTTGCTCCGATCGTGATTTCGCCTCGCTGATGCGGGTGGTGGTGACCGGGTGGGTGCGCAGGTAGTCGGGGGTGTCATAGGCGCCGGCGCCGTTGGCCCGCGACTTTGTCTGCATGGTGACGAAGAACTCGGCCATCGCGTCGGTGTCGTAGTGGCTGCGCGACAGCGTCTGGATGCCGAGCCGATCGGCTTCGTGCTCGTTGGACCGGGTGTAGTTGATCTGGCGCTGCTGCATCAGGCCGAGGCCGGACACGATCGCTGCCTGCGCCGCGTCGTCGCTGGAGTTGCCGCCGGCCGACTGGGCCAGCACCACCGCGCCGAGCATCGCCAGCAGGATCGGCAACTGGTCGCGCTGGGCGCGCTCGACCCCGCGCAGCACGTGTTCCTGGCTGACGTGGGCGATTTCGTGCGACATCACCGCGGCAACCTCATCCTCGCGGTCCGCCGCCAGCACCAGTCCGGCGTTGACCGCGACGTAACCGCCCAGGGTGGCGAACGCGTTGATCTCGCGCTGGCGCAGCATGAAAAAGGTGAACCGCTGTCGTGGCGAGTCGCTGTTGGCCGCCAGCCGCGAGCCGAGGCTGTCGAGCCAGCTGTCGACCAGCGGGTCCTCCAGCACGTAGTCGTAATGGCGCAGCTGCGCCAGCATCATCGCGCCATATTCCTCCTGCTGGTGTGGTGTCAGCAGCTGGCCCGCCGATGAGCCGATATCCGGCAGCGAGTCCTGTGCCGGCGCGCAAACGCTGGCCAGGGTGAGGGTGACGGCGGCAGTGAGCAGGACGATGCGGCGCAAGCGTGACTCCCTGGTGGCGCTGGATGGTAGCGAAGGGACCGCGGCGGGCTGGAAATGCGGGGGGCGAGGACCCATATCCATGCGACACCTTTCAACGTGGACCATTCGACCATACCCGGTCGCCCGAGTTCATTAACACAACCCCACGCAGGAGAATCGATCTTGAGCGATACAGCGCCCGCCACCCCCGGAATCGTCATCTATACGTCCGCGGTCTGCCCGTATTGCGTCGCCGCCAAGAACTTCCTCAAGAGCAAGGGGCAGGCGTGGACCGAGGTCCGGATCGACCAGGACCCGGCCGAGCGCGAGAAGATGATGGCGCTGACCCGGCGCACCAGCGTGCCGCAGATATTCATCGGCGAGACCCACGTGGGCGGCTATGACGACATGATCGCCCTGCACCGCGAGGGCAAGCTGGAGCCGCTGCTGGCGGCAGGCGCCTGAGCCGGCCTACACCTTGGTCGAAGAGCGGCGCCGCGCGGTTTTTGGCATAATTCGGCAGTTCACAAACGGCGCCGTACGGCCTTTCGACGGCCACGTGCCGCGCCCCCCAGCAGGAAGAATCCCCCAATGACGCAGACCATCACGGTCATCCGTGGCGACGGTATCGGCCCGGAAATCATGGACGCCACGCTGCACGTGCTCGACGCGATGGACGTCGGCCTGCAATACGAATTCGCCGACGCCGGCCTGGTCGCGCTGGAAAAGACCGGCGAGTTGCTGCCGGCGGCGACCATGGACTCGATCCGCAAGAACCGGGTGGCGCTGAAGAGCCCGCTGACCACCCCGGTCGGTGGCGGCTTCTCGTCGATCAACGTCGAGCTGCGCAAGCGCTTCGACCTGTACGCCAACGTGCGCCCGGCCAAGTCGTTCCCGAACACCAAGTCGCGTTTCCCGACCGGGGTCGACCTGATCACCGTGCGCGAGAACACCGAGGGTGCCTACAGCGCCGAGGGCCAGGCGGTGTCGGAGGACGGCGAGACCGCCACCTCGATCACCAGGACCACCCGCCGCGGCTCCGAGCGCATCGTCCGCTACGCCTTCGACCTGGCGCGCAAGACCGGTCGCAAGAAGGTCACGGTGGTGCACAAGGCCAACATCCTGAAGTCGACCTCGGGCCTGTTCCTGAAGACCGCGCGCGCGGTTGCCGCCGAGTACCCGGACATCGAGTGCGACGAGATGATCGTCGACAACACCTGCATGCAATTGGTGATGCGGCCGGAGCAGTTCGACGTGATCGTCACCACCAACCTGTTCGGCGACATCATCTCCGATCTGTGCGCCGGCTTGATCGGTGGTCTGGGGCTGACCCCGGGCGCCAACATCGGCACCGACGCGGCGATGTTCGAGGCCGTCCACGGCACCGCGCCGGACATCGCAGGGCAGGGCAAGGCCAACCCGTGCGCATTGCTGTCGGCAGCCGCGCAGATGCTCGACCACCTCGGCATGGCCGACAAGGCGACCCGTCTGCGCGACGCGATCGTCGCCACGCTGGAAGCCAAGGACAACCTGACCCCGGACCTGGGCGGGCAGGGCAACACCATGGGCTTCGCCAAGGCGATCGCCAGCCGGGTCTGACAGCCTGGCGATGCGCGGAGGCAGGTAATACCCGACGGGGCGCCATGAGCGCCCCGTTTTTGTTTTCGCAGTGTTCCATCGGCACGCTCGACAGGGTTGGCGGGCCGCGGCACAATCGCGCCTTGTTTCCTTTCATCCGAATAAAGCGATGAATAACCCGCGCTCGCCCGTTTCCGCCCCGCGGCCCAGCGCCATCGCGCTGACTCCGCTGCTGCTGTTCCTGCTGCTGTTCTTTGGTGCCGGTCTGTATTTCACCGCGCAGGGCGAGGCGATGGGCTTCTACCAGTTGCGTGCGCCGGTCGCGATCCTGCCGGCGCTGGCGCTGGGTGCATGGCTGGCGTGGCGCCGCGGGATCAAGCCGGTCGACACCCTGCTGACGGGGATGGGCCACAGCAACGTCATGCTGATGGTGCTGGTGTTCCTGCTGGCGGGTGCCTTCGCGACCGTAACCAAGGCGATTGGCGCGGTCGATGCGGTGGTCGCGCTCGGCCTGGGCGCGTTGCCGCCGGCGCTGATCCTGCCGGGGTTGTTCCTGGTGGCGAGCTTCGTATCGCTGTCGATTGGCACTTCCATGGGCACGATCGCGGCGGTGGTGCCGATCTCGATTGGCCTGGCCGATGCGGCCGGCCTCGACCAGGCGCTGGTGCTGGGCGCGGTGATTGGCGGGGCGATGTTCGGCGACAACCTGTCGATCATCTCCGACACCACC
>JBOHYC010000368.1:0-1592 GCA_050737755.1 Lysobacter sp. | reverse complement strand
CTGAGGCCTAACCCCGTTTGCACGGCCGGTGCGTTTGCATGATGTCCCAAGGAGATTCCATGGAGATCCGCCCGATGAACATCCGTCGCACGACCACCACCCTCGCCTTGTTGCTGCCACTGGCGCTTGCCGCCTGCGTCGCGGGGGACCGCACGCCGTCGACCGAACCGACCGCGCCGATGCCGCCTCCGGCGGGCAACGACACCGCTGGCCCCGGTCCGGGCAGCCAGATGCTCGGCGGCCAGAAGTGGCGCCTCTCCGCGGCGACCGATGCCGAGGGTCGACGCATCGACGCGTTGTTCCCGTCCGATGACCGACCGCTGACGCTGGAGTTCAAGGACCGCAACGTCGGAGTGTCCGGCGGCTGCAACCGCATCGGCGGAAGCTACGAGGTCGATGCGCAGGGCCGGCTGCAGGTCGGCCAGTTGAACTCCACGATGATGGCCTGCGATGACGCGTTGATGCAGGCCGACAAGGCGATCAGCGAACTGTTGGCGCAGCCGCTGCTGCCGCGGGTCGAGGAGACCGCACCGCCGCGTTTGAAGCTGGAGTCGGCCGACGGCGGCAGTTCGACCTGGGTCGGCGAGGCCACCACCGAGACCCGCTTCGGCGGACCCGGCGAAACCGTGTTCCTGGAGGTCGCGCCGCAGCGCGTGGCCTGCAACCACCCGCTGATCCCGGACCACCAGTGCCTGCAGGTGCGCGAGATCCGCTACGGCGACAACGGCGTCAAGCAGTCGCCGCCGGGCGAGTGGCAGCCGCTGTACGAGGAGATCGAGGGCTTCGAGTTCGTCGCCGGCGAGCGCAAAGTGCTGCGGTTGAAGAAGTTCAAGCGTGATCCCGCGCCGGCGGATGCCTCGTCGATCGCCTACGTGCTCGACATGGTGATCGAGTCGGAGATCGCGCCGGCGGAGTGATTCTCGCGTCGCTGCTGGACCGGAACGCCGGCTCAGCGTGCGGCCGCGGGATGCAGCGAGTAAGTGCCGTGCACCAGTGCTTCGGCGAGTACGTGTCCCTGGATCGCACGCGCGACATCGGCGGCACTGAAGCGCTCGGACACATCGAGGCGCTCGACGTCCAGCGCGAACAGTCGGAAGAAGTAGCGGTGCTCGCGCAGGTCGTTGGGCGGCGGGAACGGGCCGTCATAGCCGAACCAGTCGCCCACCAGCGCGTCATCGCCGGCAAACCAGCCGGTGTAGTCGTTCAGCCCCTGCCGCGCACCAGCCGGACCGGCGGGGTCGCGCTTGCCGTGCGCGGTAACGCCGTCGCTGCAGCTACCGGCCGGGATCGTGCGCAGGTCGGCGGGGATGTCGACCATCGCCCAGTGGCAGAACTCGGTGCGCGGCTGCGACACCGGGATCTCGACGCCGTCCTTGTTGACCATCTCGGCGACGGTTGGTGCGTCGGTGTCGATACACAGCAGCGCGAACGAGCGGGTGCCGGCGGGCACGTCGTCCCAGGCCAGGTGCGGATTGCGGTTGCGGCCGAAGCCGACCGCGCCGTCCGCATCGCGCACGCCGAGCGCGAACTCGGCCGGGATCGCGCCGCGGTGGTCGAAACTGTCGCTGTGGATGCGCATCGGGAGGCTCCGT
>JBOHYC010000367.1:0-1641 GCA_050737755.1 Lysobacter sp. | reverse complement strand
ACCGGCGAGTTCCATTCCGTCGCGCTGACCCACCACCGCCAGCAGGCCGACACCGGCACCAAGATGATCCACATCGGCAAGCGCACCAAGAGCAAGATCATCAGCAAGGGCATCAGCGCCGGCCGCGGCCAGAACACCTATCGCGGGCTGGTCAAGGTGGCGTCGAGCGCCGAGGGCGCACGCAACTACACCCAGTGCGACTCGCTGCTGATCGGCAAGCAGTGCGGCGCGCACACGTTCCCGTACATCGAGGTCAAGCACCCGACCGCGACCGTCGAACACGAAGCGACCACCTCGAAGATCAGCGACGACCAGCTGTTCTATTGCCGTTCGCGTGGCATCGGCCAGGAGGATGCGGTGTCGATGATCGTCGACGGCTTCTGCAAGCAGGTGTTCCGCGAGCTGCCGATGGAGTTCGCGGTCGAGGCCCGGAAACTGATGGAAGTGAGTCTCGAAGGCTCGGTCGGCTGACCGACTACTGCTTCCGCTTTCTGTAGGAGCGACGTAAGTCGCGATTGACAGTCGGTTTAGCAAGCGGATGTCCGATCGCGACTTACGTCGCTCCTACACAAACACAGAACGTCATTCACCCGCTTGCGGGACAACGAGAACAACCATGCTGAAGATCGAAAACCTCCACGCCTCCGTCGCCGGAAAGGAAATCCTCAAGGGCCTGTCGCTGGAACTGCAGCCGGGCCAGGTGCACGCGATCATGGGCCCGAACGGCGCGGGCAAGTCGACGCTCGGCAACATAATCGCCGGCCGCGAGGGCTACGAAGTCACCGCCGGCAGCGTGACCTTCAACGGCCAGGACCTGCTCTCGCTGGAGCCTGAAGAGCGCGCCGCGACCGGCGTGTTCCTCGCCTTCCAGTACCCGGTCGAAATCCCGGGGGTGAACAACACCTACTTCCTGCGCACCGCGCTCAACGCCCAGCGCAAGGCGCGCGGCGAGGATGAACTCGATTCGATGCAGTTCCTCAAGCTGGTGCGCGAGAAGCTCGCCGTGCTGCACCTGAAAGACGAACTGCTGCACCGCGGCGTCAACGAGGGTTTCAGCGGCGGCGAGAAGAAGCGAAACGAGATCTTCCAGCTGGCCCTGCTCGAACCGAAGCTGGCTATCCTCGACGAGACCGATTCGGGCCTCGACATCGACGCGCTCAAGACCGTCGCCGAAGGCGTCAACGCATTGCGCTCGCCCGATCGCATGTTCCTGGTCATCACCCACTACCAGCGCCTGCTCGACTACATCAAGCCCGACGTGGTGCACGTGCTGGCCGACGGCCGCATCGTCGAGAGCGGCGGTCCGGAGCTCGCGCTGCAGTTGGAGGAGCACGGCTACGAATGGGTGAAGGACCGCATCACGCCGGGGGCCGCCGCCTGATGAGCGCACTGCTCGACTCGCTTGCATCCTCCTTCGACGCCCTGCCCGCGCGCGATGCCGCCGGTCTCGGTGAAACCCGCCGCGCCGCGCTCGATGCCGCGCTGCACGACGGCTTGCCGCACGCCCGGGTCGAGGCATGGAAGTACACGCCGCTGCGTGCGCTCGAACGCCGCGCGTTCGCCCACGCCGATTCGGCCCCGGCGTTTGACGATGCCGTGCTGGCCGCTATCCCGGCGCCGCGGATCGTGTTCGTCAACGGC
>JBOHYC010000366.1:0-3255 GCA_050737755.1 Lysobacter sp. | reverse complement strand
GCTGCACCTGAAGGCCGACGAGGACGAGTTCCTGTCGGGCTGGAAGCTGCGCTCGCTGGTGCACCGCTACTCCGAGCACGTCGCGTTCCCGATCCGCATGCCGAAGGAGGCCGCGGACAAGGACGAGAGCGACACCGACACCGCGGCCGGCGAACTGGAAACCGTCAATGCCGCCTCGGCGTTGTGGACCCAGCCCAAGTCGGAAATATCCGACGAGGACTACCAGGGCTTCTACAAGTCGCTCGGTCACGACTTCAATGACGCGCTGGCGTGGAGCCACAACCGCGTCGAGGGCAACCAGAGCTTCACCACCCTGCTCTACCTGCCGGCGCAGCCGCCGTTCGACCTGATGATGGGTGGCCGCGACGAACGCAAGGGGCTCAAGCTGTACATCAAGCGCGTGTTCGTGATGGACGCGGCCGAGGAACTGCTGCCCAACTACCTGCGCTTCGTGCGCGGCGTGGTCGACGCCGACGACCTGCCGCTGAATGTGTCGCGCGAACTGCTGCAGCACAACCGCCAACTGGAGCGGATCAAGGCCAGTTGCACCAAGCGCGTGCTCGACCTGATCGAGTCACTGGCCAACAACGAGCCCGAGAAGTTCGCGACCTTCATCAAGGCCTTCGGCAACACCCTGAAGGAAGGCATCGGCGAGGACGCCGGCAATCGTGAACGTATCGCCAAGCTGCTGCGCTTCGCCTCGACCCAGGGTGACGGCGGCAAGCAGACCGTCTCGCTCGACGACTACATCGGCCGCATGCACGAGGGCCAGGACACCATCTGGTTCATCACCGCCGAGAGCCACGCAGCGGCCGCCGGCAGTCCGCAACTGGAGGCATTCAAAGCCAAGGGCATCGAAGTGCTGCTGATGTCCGACCGCATCGACGAGTGGATGCTCGGCTACCTGCACGAGTACGACGGCAAGAAGCTGCAGAACGTCGCCAAGGGCGAGCTGCCGCTGGACGAGGCCGACAAGCAGAAGCAGGAAGAGGCGAGCAAGGCCGCCGAACCGCTGGTCGCCAAACTGAAGGAACTGCTGGGTGATCGCGTCGCCGACGTCCGCGTATCCGCCCGCCTGACCGACTCGCCGTCGTGCCTGGCCCTGTCGGACTTCGACATGGCCCCGCACTTTGCCCGCCTGATGCGCGAGGCCGGGCAGGAGATGCCGGAGAGCAAGCCGACGCTTGAGATCAACCCGCAGCACGACCTGCTCAAGCGGGTTGAGACGGAGACCGACAATGCCAAGGCGACGGATCTCGCCACCTTGTTGCTGGAACAGGCCGAGATCGCCGCCGGCGCCCCGCTACCGGACCCCGCCGCGTTTGTGCAGCGGATGAACCGGGTACTGCTGGGCTGATCCTTCCCGGCACCCCGGTCAAAGAAAAAGCCCGCCGGATGGCGGGCTTTTTCGTAGTAGGCGCAGGCAACGGGGATTCATTCGCCCCCCGCCTCGCCCGCAACCGGCTGCCCACACACCTCCCACGCCAGATCCCCGCGAACCCGTGGCACCTCGATCAGGGTCGAGCCTCCGTTGCCTGACGACTGCAGACAGAAATGCCCGCTGTAGCGACGGCTCACCATACGATCGCCACCGGCACGCGGGTTGGGCACCTGCGCGTTGATCTCCACACCGTAGCGCCCCCCGGCTACCAGCGGTGGAGCCACACTTCCCTTGCCGGCCGCACCCGCGAAACCGTGGCCATAGGAAATGCATTGGCGAGGTGCGAGCGTGGTGGGCGGCGACAACGGCGCTGCCGAGACCCACAGTCGCACCCACTGACCATCGTTGAACTGGCTGACCGAAATCGCCGCGACAGTCGGTGGCGTCCTGCGGCTCTCGTCCGTATCGGCAACCGAGAAGCACGCCTGTTCGTCGGTCCAACGAATGGTCGCCTGCTGGTAGGTGTTGGCGGGCTGGCGGCACCCGCCGACCAACGGGAAGAGCGCAGCGAACAGCAGAGCGCATCGACGGTTCATTCGGTCACCTTCGGCAGGTTCTCGGGGTTGGAAGGGTCGGCGATGAAGTCACTCAAGGCCCGTTCGTACTCCGCCATGAGACCCGGCATCCGGCTATAGCGGAACTCGCTGATGTTCAGTGGGTCGTTGCGGAACTTCACGAGGAAGTAGTCCGCGATGAGGTTGCCCTGTGCCTCCATGTTGTAATCGCAGAGCTTCCGACCCTGAGTGAAGAGGTACTCATACGACATGTTCGGGCGTGGCGCGCGCACGCGCTTGACCGGATAACCAAGTTGGTATTGCCATACGTGGGTGATCTCGTGGACGAGCAGGTGTTGGCGCTCGTTGAGTTCGCGCGAGAAATCCGGCGAAAACAGGTCCGCCGGCATATAGATCTCGCCATTGGGCGCGGTCGCCGTGTTGTCCGGCTGGAAGCCGAAGAGCATCCAATAGCCGTGGTTGTGCAGCTTCACCGCGCTGTAGTCGACCGACGAACCGAACACTTGGCTCAGCATCGCGACCTCGCCGGACGTCAGGTCGCGGTCCTCGTCTTTCGTGGCCACCTTATGGGTGGAAGAGCCGACCGCCGACGCGTTCGTGGCGGCACCATTCAACGCAACCGGAACGCTCTGCGCCGGCAGGGCGGAGGCCGCACAGCAACCCTGCGCGCCAGCCGGCGGCAGCAGCTCGGCGGAGTAGAACCCGACGGCCTGCACCGTGGCGACCCGTTCCGTCCTGCCGTCGGCATCGGTAACGCCTTCGGCGGTCGAGCCGTCCGCAAGGTGCAGGCGATAGCCGAGATTGGACAGCGGGACCCCGGTAGGTCCGACGAAGCGGATCTGCTCATCGAACGCGAGCGAGGCAATCGGGCCTGCCATCGCGCCAGGGTCAGCCGCAGCGGCTTTCGGGCCTCCGGATACGCCGGAGCTGCCGCCACCGCCACCCCCACCGGCATCCAGCAACACCCGCACCTGCTGAACCGCCAACACCCTGCAGCCGCAAGCGAGCGAACTGCCATGCAGCGCCACGGCCTCGCCATCGATGATGGTGGTCGGGTCGCCGTCGACGATCGGGAACGTGCCCTGGTGCTTCGGGCAGGTTGCCTTGTCGTTGATCCGGGCGACGGGCTTGCCGTCGATATCGGTGAAAGGCGACCCGGTTATCACCTGCCCGCCGCTGCTGGTGGTGTCGCCCACCACGGCCCACATCCTTGTCATCTACCTCTCCCTTGCTGGCTAGTCTCTGGTTTCGAGCCCATGCAAAATCGCGTTAACCACCTTCCGGACAATTTGCCTCGAT
>JBOHYC010000365.1:0-2915 GCA_050737755.1 Lysobacter sp. | reverse complement strand
CCCCAGGCCATCATCGATTTGTTCGCACGCAGGCAGTCGTAGTTGTGCAGGGCGTCGAGCTTGCGCACCAGTTCTTCGTGGAACTCGCGGGCGTTCGGTGCCTTGTGGAAGTACAGGTAGCCGCCGAAGATTTCGTCGCTGCCCTCGCCCGACAGCACCATCTTGACGCCCATCGCCTTGATCCGCCGCGCCAGCAGGTACATCGGCGTCGAGGCGCGGATGGTGGTGACGTCATGGGTTTCGATATGGCGGATCACGTCCGGCAGCGCGTCCAGCCCGTCCTCGATGGTGTAGGTGAAGCCGTGATGGACCGTGCCAAGCGCCTCGGCGGCAATCTCGGCGGCGGCGAGGTCGGGCGACCCGTCCAGCCCGATCGCGAACGAATGCAGCCGCGGCCACCACGCTTCGGCGCGGTCGTCCTCCTCGATCCGGCGTCGGGCGAACCGCGCGGCACACGCCGCCACCAGAGAGGAATCCAGCCCGCCTGATAGCAGCACGCCGTACGGCACGTCACTCATCATCTGCCGATGCACGGCGCGCTCGAATGCTTCGCGCAGTTCGGTCGGTGTGACCTGCACACCGACGGTGGCGTCGTGCTCGCGCCACGCACGCTCGTAGTAGCGATGCAGCCGGCCGGTGGCGCTGTCGTACCAGTGGCCGGGCGGGAACTGTGCGACATCGCTGCAGGTGCCGACCAGCGCCTTCATCTCCGATGCGACCCACAACCGGCCGCTGTCGTCATGGCCCCAGTACAGCGGGCAGACGCCGATCGGATCGCGGGCGATCACGTACCGATCGCGCGCGCGATCCCACAGCGCGAACGCGAAGATGCCGTTGAGCCGGTCGAGCCAGCCGCCGATGTCGTCCTCCTGCACATACAGGGCGTTGATCACCTCGCAGTCGGAACCGGTCTGGAACGCATGCGGCTTGACCAATGCGTCCTGCAGTTCGCGGTGGTTGTAGATCTCGCCGTTGACCGCGAGGACGAGCTGACCGTCGGCGGAACGGATCGGCTGTGCGCCGCCGGCGGGGTCGACGATTGCCAGTCGCTCGTGGACGAGGATCGCGCCATCGTCGACGTGCACACCGCTCCAGTCCGGACCGCGATGACGCTGCCGTTGCGAGAACTCGAGCGCCTGGCGCCGCAACTGGACAAGGTCGTCGCCCGGGGCGAGGCCGAAGATACCGAGGATCGAACACATGGTGGGACTTCCTTCAAAAAAAAGGCCCGCACTTCGCAGTGCAGGCCGTGGAGAACGATGAGCGTGTCGCGCGCGCTAATCGCCGGCCTGCGGAGGGCTGGCGTTGCTATTGCTGCGATTGTTGGCGAAGTGGCGCATGACGATTCCGGTATGTGGAGGTGCCCGCCGTATGATCCCGGCTGGGCCAGAGGGAAACCCGATGTCGACACTTTCCACCGATGACCGCCATGACGCAAGCCGCGGGGCGGCAATGGTCGCGATCCTGCTTCTGGCGACCTGCGTGGCGGCATGGCTCGGCATCCGCGGCAATCGCCCAACGCCCGCCGTCGGTCCCGCGGCTGCGGCCGAGGCGTTCTCCGCAGCCCGGGCGATGGGCGTGCTGGAGCGGATCCTCGGCGACCAGCGCCCGCACCCCACCGGCAGCGCCGCGAACGCCGCAGTCCGCGACGCGATCGTCGCCGAACTGCGGGCACTCGGACTGGAGCCGGAAGTGCAGCGGCGCTTCGCCTGCGGCGGTTTCACCTGCGCCACGGTCGAGAACGTGGTCGCCCGGGTGCAGGGCGCATCACCCGACCACGCGGTGCTGCTGTCGGCGCACTACGACTCGGTCGCCGCTGGACCAGGTGCTTCGGACGACGGCGCCGGGGTGGCCGCGATCATCGAGGCCACGCGGGCGCTACAGGCGGGCCCACCACCCGCACGCGATGTGTGGCTGCTGCTTAACGACGGCGAGGAACTGGGTCTCATCGGCGCGGAAGCGTTCGCTCGCGAACCGGAGTTCAAGCGCATCGCACGGGTCGTCAACCTGGAAGCCCGCGGCACCACCGGCGCCAGCCTGTTGATCGAAACCCAGGATGGCAACGCTGCGTTTTCCCGGCTGCTGCGCCGGTCGTTGGCGGCGCCGGCCGGCTCCTCGCTGGAATACGAGATCTACCGCACGCTGCCCAACGACACCGACTTCACCGTCTACCGGCGCGACGGCCTAGCCGGCGCCAACTTCGCCTGGGCACGGGCGCCGGGGCGGTACCACACACCGCTGGACGACATCGCCCACCTTGACCCCGACTCGCTGCAGCACCATGGCGAACACGCCCTGTCGCTGGCGCGGGCGTTCGCCGCCGCCGAGCCGCCTGTGGCGTCCGACGAGGATGCAGTGTTTTTCAGCCTGCCGGGCGGCGTGATGGCCGGCTGGCCGGTGGCGTGGAATCCGGTACTGCTGTTGATTGTCCTGACGGCGTGGCTGGCGCTGGGGTGGCGGCTGGTTCGCGAGCAGTCCGCGCGTGCGGTCGCATTGCCCACTGCGGGTGCGTTGGTCGTCGGCGGCCTCGTCGTGCTGATGGTCGCAGGCGTACTGGGTCACTTGTTGCTGCAGGCGCTCGGAGCGATGCCGGCCACGTGGACCGCGCAAGGCGGCGCGATGGTGGCGTTCTTCCTGTTGCTGGCGGTGGGGGTGCTGGTGCCCTACGGCTGGGTAGTGCGACGGTTCTGCGGCGAGGCGGCGCTGGCGTGGGCGGCGTTGCTGCCGTTCGTACTTGCAGCAGTCGCGACTGTGTTGTGGATGCCCGGTGGTTCACACGTCGCGCTGTTGCCGCTGCTGGCAGGCGTGGTGGCCGGGCACGTCGCGCCACGCCGGCCGGTGCTCTGGGCAGGGCTGGCCGCATTGCCGGCGGCACTGTTGTGGATGCCCTACGCCGAAGGTGCCTATGACGCCAT
>JBOHYC010000364.1:0-2072 GCA_050737755.1 Lysobacter sp. | reverse complement strand
GCGACTACGCCTCGGCGTTCGCGTTCGGCATCGATCCGATCGACGTGTTCAACCCGGTCTACGGCGCCGAGGTGATCGTGCCCGACTACACCTTCCACGAGGACAAGGTGCAGGAGCAGACCGGCGTGTACCTGCAGGACCAGATCCGGCTCGACCGCTGGGTAGTCACCGTCGCCGGCCGCCAGGACGAGGTGCGCACGCGCGCCGACAACCTGATCGCCGACCCGGTGACGCGCAGCCGGCAATCGGATGACGCGTTCTCCGGCCGCGTCGGCGTCAACTACGTGTTCGACTCCGGGTTCGCGCCGTACATGGCGTGGTCGGAATCGTTCCAGCCGACGGTCGGCGTCGACTTCGACGGCAACGCGTTCGTGCCGACGACCGGTGAGCAGGTCGAGGCCGGCATCAAGTACCTGCCGCCGAGTGGCCGCGGGCTGGCGACGCTGGCGGTATATGACATCCGCCAGCAGAACACGCTGAGCGTCGACCCCGACCACGTGCTGTTTTCGGTGCAGCAGGGCGAGACCCGCGTGCGCGGCGTCGAGCTGGAAGCCCGCTGGAACCTGACCCCGACGCTGGGCATCTACGGCGCGGTGACCTGGATGGACACCGAGGTCACCGAGACCACCGACGCCGCCGCGCTCGGCAAGCGGGTCGCATTGGTGCCGGAGCAACAGGCATCGCTTGGTCTCGACTACACCATCGCCTACGGCGCGCTGTCGGGCCTCGGCTTCGGCGGTGGCGTGCGACATACCGGATCGGTCTACGGCGACATCTACAACGAATGGAAGACGCCGTCGTACACGCTGTTCGACGCCGCGGTGCATTACGACTTCGACCGCTGGCGCCTGCAGCTCAACGCCAGCAACCTGATGGACAAGGAGTACGTGGCGGTCTGCAACAGCGCGATGTGGTGTTACTACGGCCATCCGCGCACGGTCACCGCGACCGTGCGGTACCGCTGGTGATGACGGGCGGGGCCGGCTGATGGATTTCGCATTGGGTCTGCTTGCGACGATGTCCGCCGTGGCGTCGGCGCTGGCGCTGTACCTGGCGTCGCCCAATTGCGCGTGGCGTACGACGGCGCGCCGCGGTGGTTTGCGGATCGCCGGTGGCGCGCTGGCGCTGCTATCGCTGGTCGCGTGGGTCGCGTTGTCCGGTATCGGCGCCGGGCTGTGCGCGATGCTGGGGACGTGGATGCTGTCGGCGCTCGCGCTGCCGTACCTGGCGTGGTGGACCTCTGCGTCGCCGACCATTGACGTACGCAGATCGCATGCCGGTTCGATGCCACGCGCACCGCTGGAAAACGACTGATGTGGGGCCGCGCGACCGCCGGCGCTTTGCCGGGTTTCGTCCTCGCCGCGTCGCTGGTCGCCCTGCTCGGGCGGCTGTGGCCGGGTCCGTGGCAGGCGACGCTGGTGCCGGGAATGGTGGCGTTCTTCCCGCTATGGATCGGCATGGCCGCCGTCGCCTTCCGTTTCCGCAGCGGCCTGCGTGCGTGGGCGTGGATCGGCGGATCGGCGCTGGCCACGCTCGCCGTGCTGTGGCTGCTGCAGGCGACCGGATGGGTCGCATGAGGATGATTCGATGAAGCTGCGTGCCGAAACGCTGCGGGTCTACACCGCGGTCCATAGCTGGGTCGGGCTGGTCGCCGGCTTCGCACTGTTCGTTGCGTTCTATGCCGGCGCGATCACGATGTTCCACCACGAGTTACCGGTCTGGCAGTCGAGCGCGGTCGACGCCGAACCCGAGTCGATCGGCGATGCGCAGCGCCTGCTCGACGAGACGCTGGCGCGGCACGAGGGCGCACGCACGCACCTCGGCCTCGGCTTCCCCGGCGCCCAGTCGGCGCAGGCGTCGGCCTGGTGGCTGGACACGCAGGGCACGTGGCAGTTCGCCACCCTCGACACCCTTCAGGGCAGCCCGGTGCCGCCAACCTCGAGCCTGGCCGAACTGGTCAACCTGCTGCACTACTCTCTCGGCATCCCGATGGTCGGCACCTGGCTGATGGGCATCGTCAGCCTGCTGTACGGGCTGGCGCTGGTGACCGGCGTGGTGATCCACCTGCCGAA
>JBOHYC010000363.1:0-1610 GCA_050737755.1 Lysobacter sp. | reverse complement strand
ACGATCGCGCAGCGCCGACTGAGCGCCAACCGCCCCTCAGGCCACCACCACCGGGATCTTCCCGATCCGCGCCTGCCACTCGCGCGGGCCGCTCTCATGCACCGACGCGCCGGTGCTGTCGACCGCCACCGTCACCGGCATCTCCTGCACGGTGAACTCGTAGATCGCTTCCATCCCAAGGTCCTCGAACGCGACCACGCGCGCGGCCTTGATCGCCTTCGACACCAGATACGCCGCGCCGCCGACCGCCATCAGGTAGGCCGACTGGTGCTCGCGGATCGCCTCCCGCGCGACCGGGCCGCGCTCGGCCTTGCCGACCATGCCCAGCAACCCGGTCTGTTCCAGCACCTGCCCGGTGAACTTGTCCATGCGCGTGGCCGTGGTAGGGCCGGCGGGGCCGACCACTTCGTCGCGCACCGGGTCGACCGGGCCGACGTAATAGATGAAACGCCCGCGCAGGTCGACCGGCAACGCCTCGCCCGCATCCAGCATGCCGACGATGCGCTTGTGCGCGGCGTCGCGACCGGTAAGCAGCTTGCCGTTGAGCAGCAGGGTCTCGCCCGGCTTCCACGTTGCGACGTCGTCCCGGGTGATCGAGTCGAGATCAACGCGGCGCGCGTTCTGCGGGCTGTACGTCAACTTCGGCCAATCTTCCAGCGACGGCGGATCCAGCATCACCGCATCGCTGCCGTCGAGAGTGAAGTGCGCATGTCGCGTCGCCGCGCAGTTCGGGATCAGCGCCACCGGCAGGTTGGCCGCGTGGGTCGGGTAATCCTTGACCTTGACGTCGAGCACCGTGGTCAGCCCGCCCAGCCCCTGCGCACCAATGCCCAGCGCGTTGACCTTCTCGAACAACTCCAGTCGCAGCTCCTCGGCGCGATTGGTCGCACCACGCGCCTGTAGCTCGGTGATGTCGATCGGCTCCATCAGCGACTCTTTCGCCAGCAGCATCGCCTTCTCGGCGGTGCCACCGATGCCGATGCCGAGCATGCCCGGCGGGCACCAGCCGGCGCCCATGGTCGGCACGGTCTTCAAGACCCAATCGACGATGGAGTCCGACGGGTTGAGCATCGCGAACTTGGACTTCGCCTCCGAGCCGCCGCCCTTGGCCGCGACGATCACATCGATCGTGTTGCCCGGCACCACCTTGACGTTGACCACGCCCGGCGTGTTGTCCTTGGTGTTGATGCGCTTGCCAGCCGGATCGGCCAGCACCGATGCGCGCAGCTTGTTGTCCGGATGCGCATAGGCGCGGCGCACGCCCTCGTGGACCATGTCCTCGACGCCCATCGTCGCGTCGTCCCAGCGCACGTCCATGCCGATTTCCAGGAACACGGTGACGATGCCGGTGTCCTGGCAGATCGGCCGGTGGCCCTCGGCGCACATGCGCGAGTTGATCAGGATCTGCGCGATCGCGTCCTTCGCGGCCGCCGACTCCTCGCGCTCATACGCGGCAGCGAGGCTCTTGATGTAGTCGACCGGGTGGTAGTACGAGATGTACTGCAGCGCGTCGGCGATGGACTGGATCAGGTCCTCCTGCCGGATGGTGATGGGCTGGCGGACGGCGGACGGGCTTGCAGTCTGGCTCACGGCTGGCTTTGGTCTGGCGG
>JBOHYC010000362.1:0-2382 GCA_050737755.1 Lysobacter sp. | reverse complement strand
CAAGCACGGGATCGTGGTCGTGCCGGTGCAGACGCTGATGCAACGCCTGGCGCCGTTGCGCCACGTGGTCGGAGGCAGCTTCGATGTGCAGGTCGGCCAGCGGCTCGATCTCGATGCGGAGAAGCGCAGGCTCGAATCGGCCGGTTATCGGCATGTGCCGCAGGTGCTCGACCCCGGCGACTTCGCGGTGCGCGGCGGCCTGCTCGACGTGTACCCGATGGGCGCAGACCAGCCGTTCCGGGTCGAGCTGCTCGACGACGAGATCGACACCATCCGTGGCTTCGATCCGGAGACCCAGCGCTCGTTCGACAAGATCGACGCCGTGCACCTGCTGCCGGGCCGCGAACTGCCGCTCGACGAGGCCTCGCTGAAGCGCGCGCTCGATGCGCTGCGCGAACGTTTCGACCTCGACACCCGCCGCAGCGCGCTGTACCAGGACCTCAAGGCCGGCACCGCACCGTCCGGCATCGAGTATTACCTGCCGCTGTTCTTCGAGCAGACCGCGACCCTGTTCGACTACCTCGGCGAAGCCACCCTGCCGCTGCTCGGCGAAGGCGCGCTGGAAGCAGCCGAGCAGTTCTGGACCCACACCGGCGACCGCTACGAACAGCGCCGCCATGACCTCGAACGCCCCCTGCTGCCGCCCGACGCGCTCTACCTGTCGCCAGACGCGCTGCGCGAGCGACTCAACCAGGGCGAGCGGATCGAGATCTGTGGCGAGGACCATCCGCAACGGGAGCGGGCCCATGTGCTGGCCAGCCAACCGGCGCCGGACCTGCCGATCACCGCACGCGACCATGTCCCAGCGGAGGCGCTGAAATCCTTCCTCGCCAGCTACCCGGGCCGGGTGCTGGTGGCGGCCGATTCGCCGGGACGGCGCGAGGCGCTATTGGAAATCCTGCAGGGCGCGTCGCTGCAGCCCGAGGTCCTGCCAGACTGGCCGGCGTTCGCCGCCGCCGAGTCCCGCTTCGCGATCGCGGTCGCCCCGCTCGACAACGGCTTCGTGCTCGACCAGCCGCAGCTGACCACGCTGACCGAGCGCCAGCTGTTCCCCGAGCGCGCCAGCCAGCCGCGTCGGCGCAAGCGCGTCGGCCGCGAGCCCGAGGCGATCATCCGCGACCTCGGCGAGTTGTCCGAAGGCGCGCCGATCGTCCACGAGGATCACGGCGTCGGCCGCTACCGCGGACTGATCACGCTGGAGGCCGGCGGCGAGAAGAACGAATACGTCGAGATCGAGTACGCCAAGGGCGACCGCCTGTACGTGCCGGTCGCGCAACTGCACCTGATCAACCGCTACTCCGGCGCCTCGGTCGAGACCGCGCCGCTGCATTCGCTTGGTGGCGAGCAGTGGACCAAGGCCAAGCGCAAGGCGCAGGAAAAGGTCCGCGACGTCGCCGCCGAACTGCTGGAGATCCAGGCCAAGCGCCAGGCCCGCGCCGGTCTTGCGATCGAACTGGACCGGGCGATGTACGAACCGTTCGCGGCCGGTTTCCCGTTCGAGGAGACCCCGGACCAGCTCGCGGCGATCGAGGCGGTCGTCCGCGACCTGCAGTCCAGCCAGCCGATGGACCGGGTGGTCTGCGGCGACGTCGGCTTCGGCAAAACCGAGGTCGCCGTGCGCGCCGCGTTCGCCGCCGCCGCAGCCGGCAAGCAGGTCGCGGTGCTGGTGCCGACCACGCTGCTGGCCGAACAGCACTACCGCAACTTTCGCGACCGCTTCGCCGACTGGCCGCTGAAGGTCGAGGTGCTGTCGCGCTTCAAGACCGCCAAGGAGATCAAGGCCGAACTGGAGAAGGCCGCGAGCGGCGAGATCGACGTCATCGTCGGTACCCACCGGCTGCTGCAGAAGGACGTGCGCTTCAAGGACCTCGGGCTGGTGATCGTCGACGAGGAGCAGCGTTTCGGCGTGCGCCAGAAAGAAGCGCTGAAGGCGCTGCGCGCCAACGTCCACCTGTTGACGCTCACGGCGACCCCGATCCCGCGCACGCTCAACATGGCGATGGCCGGGCTGCGCGACCTGTCGATCATTGCCACGCCGCCGGCGCACCGGATGGCGGTGCAGACCTTCGTCGTGCCGTGGGACGACAGCCAGCTGCGCGAGGCGTTCCAGCGCGAGATCTCGCGTGGCGGGCAGGTCTACTTCCTGCACAATGATGTCGAGAGCATCGGCCGGATGCAACGCGAGTTGCAGGAGCTGGTGCCGGAAGCGCGCATCGGCATCGCCCATGGCCAGATGCCCGAACGCGAGCTGGAACGGGTGATGCTCGACTTCCACAAGCAGCGCTTCAACGTGCTGCTGTGCACGACGATCATCGAGTCCGGCATCGACATCCCCAACGCCAACACCATCATCATGAACCGCGCCGACAAGTTCGGCCTGGC
>JBOHYC010000361.1:0-1810 GCA_050737755.1 Lysobacter sp. | reverse complement strand
TGATCTTCGCCGCCGGCCTGATCGCGATGCCGCTGCTGCCGATCAGCGAATACCCCGACGTCGTTCCGCCCTCGGTGCAGGTGCGCGCGGTCTACCCCGGCGCCAACCCGAAGGTGATCGCCGAGACCGTCGCCACGCCATTGGAAGAGGCCATCAACGGCGTCGAGGACATGATGTATGTGAAGTCGGTCGCCGGCTCTGACGGCGTCCTCGTCACCACCGTGACCTTCCGCCCCGGCACCGATCCCGACCAGGCCCAGGTGCAGGTGCAGAACCGCGTCAGCCAGGCCCTCGCCCGGTTGCCCGAAGACGTGCGCCGGCAAGGCGTGACCACCCAGAAGCAGTCGCCGACGCTGACCATGGTCGTGCACCTGATCTCGCCAGACGGCGCGTACGACTCGCTGTACATGCGCAACTACGCGACGTTGAAGATCAAGGACGAGCTGGCGCGCATCCCCGGCGTCGGCCAGGCCGGACTGTTCGGCTCGGGCGACTACGCGATGCGGTTGTGGCTGGACCCGGACAAGGTTGCTTCACGCGGTTTGACCGCAAGCGATGTGGTCAACGCGGTTCGCGAGCAGAACGTGCAGGTCTCGGCCGGCCAGCTCGGCGCCGAACCGACTCCGAACGACAGCGACTTCCTGATCTCGATCAACGCCCGCGGCCGCCTGCAGACCGAGCAGGAGTTCGGCGACATCGTCATCAAGAGCGGCAGCGACGGCGAGATCGTACGGCTGGCCGACGTTGCCCGTATCGAACTGGGCGCCGGCGACTACACCTTGCGTGCGCAGCTCGACAACAAGGAGGCGGTCGCGATCCCGATCTTCGAATCGCCCGGTGCCAACTCGATCGAACTGTCCGACGCGGTCCGCGCGAAGATGGCCGAGCTGTCGACGCGCTTCCCCGAGGGCATGGAATACAAGGTCGTCTACGACCCCACCGTGTTCGTGCGCGACTCGATCAAGGCCGTCGTCACCACCCTGCTTGAGGCCGTGCTGCTGGTGGTGCTGGTGGTGATCCTGTTCCTGCAGACCTGGCGCGCATCGATCATCCCGCTGATCGCGGTGCCGGTGTCGGTGGTCGGCACGTTCGCGGCGCTGTACCTGCTGGGCTTCTCGATCAACACGCTGACCCTGTTCGGGCTGGTGCTCGCGATCGGCATCGTGGTGGACGATGCGATCGTGGTGGTGGAGAACGTCGAGCGCCACATCGGCGAAGGCGCCACGCCGCTGGAGGCCGCGCACCTGGCGATGAAGGAAGTGTCCGGGCCGATCATCGCCATCGCGCTGGTGCTGTGCGCGGTGTTCGTGCCGATGGCGTTCCTGTCGGGCGTGACCGGCGCGTTCTACAAGCAGTTCGCGGTGACCATCGCGATCTCCACGGTGATCTCGGCGATCAATTCGCTGACGCTGTCGCCGGCGCTGGCCGCGCTGCTGCTGAAGTCGCACGATGCGCCGAAGGACAGGCCGTCGCGCCTGATCGATCGCCTGTTCGGCTGGCTGTTCAAGCCCTTCAACCGCTTCTTCAACCGTAGCTCCGAGCGTTACGAAGGCGCGGTGTCGAAATCACTCGGCCGCCGCGGCACCGTGTTCGCGGTCTACGCGGCGCTGCTGGTGGCGACGGGCCTGCTGTTCAGCGCGGTGCCGCGCGGCTTCATCCCGGTGCAGGACAAGCTGTACCTGATCGCCGGCGTGAAGATGCCCGAGGGCACATCGCTCGAGCGCACCGACGCCACCCTGAAGAAGATCGCGCAACTGGCGATGGAAACCGAAGGCGTCGCCAACGAGATCGCGTTCCCCGGCCTCAACCC
>JBOHYC010000360.1:0-3336 GCA_050737755.1 Lysobacter sp. | reverse complement strand
CGTTACGGCCCGCGGTCAGCTTCAGCTGCACCGCGTCGGATGGCCGCCAGCGCACGCTGCCGCCGACCACCTGTTGCACGGTCTCGGAACGGTTGGTGAAGTCACCGTCGAAGTCGTTCTCGCCTTCGCTGCGCAGCGCCATCGCGCTCAATTGCCAGGCATCGTTGAGGTCGATGCCGGCGCGCAGCGCCAGTGCGTTCTGGATGTAGCCGTCGAGGTCGGGTTCGGGCGCGCTGATGAAGCAGCCGCCGGCGAACGGATCCGGGGTGGCGACGTCGCAGGAGTTGAAGCCTTCGGTACGCCGGAACTCGTAGTCGGCGCCGAACCAGCTGCGCTCGCCGCGGCCGCCGAAGCCGACGCCGTATTCGTGGGCGCCGTGGCTGCCGCCGCCGACGTGCGCGCGCGGCGCATAGCCGGCATCGCCATCGCGACGCGTGAAGATCTGGATGACACCGCCGATCGCCTCGCTGCCGTAGAGGCTGGAGCGCGGGCCGCGGACGATCTCGACCCGCTCGACCAGCGCCAGCGGCAGGTTCTGCAGCGACACAAGCCCGGAGGTCGCGGAGCCAATCCGGATGCCGTCGACCAGCACCACCACGTGGTCGGATTCGCTGCCACGCAGGAACAGCGTGGTCAGCTTGCCGTCGCCGCCCTGGTTGGACATCGACACGCCGGCGCGGCCGCGAAGCAGGTCCGGCAGCGAGCGCGCCTGGCTGCGCTCGATCTCGGCGCGATCGATCACCTCGACCGGCGCCAGCGCGGTGTCGACGTCGATCGCGGTGCGGGTGGCGGTGACCACCACGCCGTCGAGGTCGGTGGCCGACTGGGCCGCCGCTTCGGCATGGACAGCGCCGCTGGTTGCGAGGGCGGGAAGGGCGAGGGCGGCCGCGACGGCCAGGGATAGCGAACGGGACTGCATCGATGGTTCTCCAACGCACACGGAAATCGCCGTGCCGGGCTTTCGGGAAGCTGCGTGGAGGAGGGACCTGCTGCGAAAACGTTCGGACGAGCACCGGCGTAGTCGCCGCAATGCCCGCCGCATCGCAACCGTCATGGGTCGGAACCTGGGGGTTCAAACCCTGCGCCAAGGCCGGTCTCCGGACTCGCGAGTGGCGTCGTTTTCGACACCGGCCGTGGCGCCTTCCCATGCAATGCACAGTGGCGGTGAGCCGCGGCTTGGGCTCGCTTACCGTTGCGGGGGCAGTGCCGGACTGGCCTGGACGGCGTCACCGGCTTCCCGTTTCAACCCGTTGGCAGGACGCCGCCGGGTCACCTCGAAGCGCACGCAGTCTAAGCGATGGGGATCGACCGGCGCAAAAGATGGCGCGGGGCCGGTGGTGCGCTCAGTTGCGGCGCCAGGGCGCGTCGGGATCGGGTTTGGTCGGCACCGTGTCGGCGGCCAGCACCGTGGTCGTGACCGGCCCGGCCGGTGGCTTGTGTCGCGGCGGCGGCAATTGTTCGATCGCGGCTTCGGCGGCACTGACCAGTTCCTGCCGGCGCGCATCGGGCACTTCCTGCCAGTGGCAATCGCACAGTGCACCCTCGATCGCGTACAGCAGGTTGAGTGTCGGTTTGAAGCCAGCGCGCTTGACCCGCATGAACGCCTCGACCGCTCCGGCTTCCTCGATCTCCTCGCGCGTGTGCAAGCCGACCTGGCGCAGCCACGCGGAGGACTTCGGGCCGATGTTGCGCAACTTCTGCGTCTCACTCATGCCAGCGACTCCAGGTAGGCACGCGCGATCGCTTCCAGGCCGCGTTGGTCGTCGGCGTCGAAGCGGTCGGGTTCGGGACTGTCGATGTCGAACACGCCGAGCAGCGTGTCGCCGGAATACAGCGGGACCACCACCTCCGAGCGCGAGGCCGAATCGCAGGCGATATGGCCGTCGAACGCATTCACGTCGGCGACGCGCTGGGTTTCGCGGGTGCTGGCAGCCGCGCCGCATACGCCCTTGTCGAGCGGAATGCGCACGCACGCCGGCTGGCCCTGGAACGGTCCGACCACCAGCTCGCGGCCGTCGAAGAAATAGAAACCGACCCAGTTGAGCGACGGCAACGCGTGGTAGACCAGCGCCGACAGGTTGGCGGCATTGGCGATGCGGTCGCGTTCACCGTGCAGCAGCGCGCGGACCTGCCCCAGCAGCTCGGCGTATTGCTCCGGCTTGGTGCCGGACAGGGCGGTGGCGGTGAACATCCGCGAAGTGTAGCAGTGGCCGCAGCGCGACTAGTGGCGGGTGAATGCCTACGATAGGCGGATGTCTTTCCCCAGCTTCTATGTCGCCGGCACCGATACCGGTGTCGGCAAGTCGGTCGCCAGCGCGACGTTGTTGCATGCCTTGCGCGCCCGCGGACGGCGGGCGATCGGGATGAAACCGGTCGCCAGCGGGTGCGACCTGATCGACGGCGCCTGGCGCAACGAGGATGCCCTGTTGCTGCAGGCAGCCAGCGATCCGCAACCGGAGTACGCCGACGTCAATCCGTTCGCGTTGCGCGCGCCGGTCGCCCCGGAGCTGGCATTGAGCGACGACGGTGTCGAGCTTCGACTGGAACCGATCGTCTCCGCCCATGCACGCCTGACCGCACGGGCCGACACGGTGGTGGTCGAAGGCGTCGGCGGCTGGGCCGCGCCGCTGTCGGCCGATCTCGACCAGATCGACCTCGTCCGCGCGCTGCGGTTGCCGGTAGTTCTGGTGGTCGGCCTGCGGCTGGGGTGCATCAACCACGCGCGACTCAGTGTGCGGGCGATCCACGATGACGGGGTCGAACTGATCGGCTGGATCGCCAACGAGGTCGACCCGACGATGGCGCGGATCGACGACAACTTCGAGATCCTGTGCCAACGCCTCCCGGTGCCATGCTGGGGTCGCTTGCCGCATGCGTCGCAGCCCGACCCCGCGAAGCTGGCCGAGCACCTGCAGTTGCCGTTGTAGGAGCGACGCAAGTCGCGATTCCACTGCAGATCGTTTCCGGAAAACGCCAGCGCGAATCGTCCCGAATTACGGGCTGACTTCCGGCACGGGAACAGCCCCCCGGGGGGGCGACTAAACTGTCCAGTACAAGAAATGGACGAGGCTCCCCCATGCGCCGCACCCTGTTGCTTACTGGATTCGTGCTTGCCGGAACGCTGGCTTTGGCCGGCTGTGGCGAGGACCCTGCCGCCGAGGGCGCGGGTGGCCCCCCCGGCGGTGACATGCAGCTGCCGGTAGAGGCAGTCACGGTACAACCGCAGCCGCTGGGCGGCGGCCTGCAGACGGTCGGCAGCCTGCGCGCCGACGAGTCGATCGTGGTGCGGCCCGAGGTCGGCGGCCGGATCGAGCGCATCCACTTCGAGGAAGGCGG
>JBOHYC010000359.1:0-4126 GCA_050737755.1 Lysobacter sp. | reverse complement strand
AACCACATGGACGGGTCGGCCAACGCCGCGGCGGGCATCATGGTCACTGCGCAGAACAGTGGCTTCGCTTCGCTGATCCAGCAGGGCGTGACGGTGCAGGCCAACCTGACGGTCGGCAATTAACCGTACATCGCGATTCGCCGTGGCCTCTCCCGGTCACGGCGAATCGATGCACCGCACCACCAAACCCAACCGCCAGGAAACCACCATGCGCCCCTATATGGCAGTGCCCCGCTATGCAGGCGGGTTGTTGTTGACAGGCTTGCTTGCGATTCCGGCTATAGCGCTCGCGGCCGGGCTATCATCGCAACAGGACGATTCCCAGCGGGTGGAAGGCTTCGGACCCGTAATCGATGCGGCAGCTCTCGCGCAGTTGCGTGGCGGCGACAGCGTGGAAAACCAGGTCGATGCCAATGGCATCGTAGAAGGCAACCATGCCGAAAACATCACCAGCGGCGACAACACGCTGAGCGGTGGCGCGTTCGGCAGTGCTACCGGCATCAACACCGTGATCCAGAACAGCGGTTCCAATGTGCTGGTCCAGAACGGCATGGTGGTCAACGTGCAGTTCACGCCGACGCCGTGATGTCGCGCGCGGCCATCGTCGGCATCGTGTTCGGAATGGCTGTCGCGGCCACGCCAATCCTGTCGATCGCGTCGTCTCTGACCTTGCAGGCACCGCACGGAGGCAGTTACCGGCTGCAGGTCACCAGCCTCAAGGAGGCCCGGTTCAAGACCACGCTGCCGCAGCAGTACGACTTCAGTTGTGGCTCAGCGGCGACCGCGACCCTGCTGACCTTCCAGTACGGCTATCCGGTCAGCGAAGAAGACGTGTTCGTGCAGATGTATCGCAATGGCGACCAGCGCAAGATCCAGACCGAGGGTTTCTCGCTGCTGGACATGCGCCGTTACCTGGAGTCGCAGGGCTTCACCGCCGACGGTTTCGAGCTGCCACTGGACAAGTTGCTGGAGGAGGGGCTGCCGGCGATCGTGCTGCTGAACGATCGCGGCTACCGGCATTTCGTGGTGGTCAAGGGCCTGCGCGATGGCCGGGTGTTGCTGGGTGACCCCGCACGCGGGACCCGCGCCATGTCGCGCGCGCGCTTCGAGGCGCTCTGGGACAACGGCGTGCTGTTCGTCGTTCACAACCAGCGCGCCGGTGCACAGTTCAACCAACCCCGCGACTGGCGCACCGCGCCACCGGCACCGCTGCAGTCGGGCGTCGGTCGACGCGGTCTGTATGAGTCGATTTCCACCAAGCTTCGGCCGGGAGACATCTGATGTCGCGTCCGGCCCATATCGGTATCGGCATCCTGTTGGCCTGTGCTGTGTGGCCGTGTGCCGCGCATGATCCTGTCGGCACACCCGCAGTCGCACTTGGGCCCGAGTGGGTCGCAGTCGGCACGGATCGTCTGGAGCGGATGCGCGGCGGGTTTGTGCTGCCGTCCGGGCTGGCGATCTCGTTCGGGATCGAACGGGTGGTCTACGTCAATGGCGAGCTGGTGGCCACCGCGCGGCTTAGCATCCCGGACATCACGAAGATGACTCCGGTGCAAGCGCAGGGGCTGGCCGACATGCGTGACGGGATGCTCGTCCAGGTTGGCGACGGGAATGCGTTTGTCCCATCAGGTGCAATCAATGGCGTGGTGATCCAGAACAGCCTCGACAACCAGGACATCCGCACGCTGACCACGCTCGACGTGGGCGTCGGGACGCTCGGGATGTTCAAGGCGCTCAACTCGCAGGCGGCATTGCAGGACGCCCTGCAGTCCGCAGTGGGCACGCCTTGATCGCAGCGGTTCCCATTGCCAGCAGGGACGGACCGGCCGGATGAACATGCGGACAAGACGCGCGACCACGATGTCGGTGGTGTTGGCCAACTGCCTGTCGCTCGCGATCGCGGGCCAGGTGAGTGCCCAGGAGGCTGCATCGCCGGAGTCGCGACTCGACGAGTTGCAACGACAACTCGACCTGCAGACCACGCAGCTGGACCACCTGCGGGACGACATCACCGCGCAGGAGCAGAGCGTTGCCGGGCTGCAACGTGCAATCAACGACGAACGTCTGCGCCTGACACGCGGGCGCGGTGTACAAGATGGAACGTCTTTGCCGCAACCGCCTGTTCAACAGCCGGTTCCGGCTCCCCGTCCCGTCGCGCAGGTTGATCAGCCACTCCAGGGTGCGCCCGAACAGCCAGTGGGTCGGGCACCCGAACAGGATCTGCGGCCACCCGAAGTCGCGCAGATCTTCGACCAGCCCGGCGTGCTCACTCCCGCAGGCAAGTTCGTGCTGGAGCCGACGTTGCAGTACGGCTACTCGTCGAGCAATCGGGTGGCCCTGGTCGGCTACACCATCATCCCGGCGATCCTGATCGGGCTGATCGACGTGCGCCAGGTCAAGACCACCACCGGCACCGCGGTGCTGACCGGGCGCATGGGCTTGAGCAACCGCATGGAACTGGAAGCCAAGGTGCCGTATGTCCACGCCAGCAGCGACACCGTCAGCCGCGAGATATTCACCGGCACCGCAGTCGACAAAGCGTTTCATTCCAGTGGCCACGGGCTGGGTGATGTCGAGGCGACGCTGCGTTACCAGCTCAACCGCGGCGGACCGGACAAGCCGTTCTACGTTGGATGGCTACGCTACAAGAGCCGCACCGGCAAGGATCCGTTCGAAGTCGTCACGGACTGCGTGACCCGTTGCGTGGCCAACGCCACCGGCACCGGCCTGCCGCTGGAGTTGCCGACCGGCAGTGGATTCCAGGCGATCCAGCCCGGCCTCACCTGGCTGTACCCGTCCGACCCGGTGGTGTTCTTCGGCAGCCTCAGCTACCTGCACAATTTCGAGCGCAGCGACGTGTCACGCACCGTGCTGACCGGCGCGCCGCCGGAGTTCCCGCAGACCGTCACCGAGCCGATCGGCGATGTCGAGGCGGGCGATATATGGGGCTTCAACTTCGGCATGGGCCTGGCGCTCAACGAGAAGGCGGCGATCAGCATCGGCTACGACAGCGCCATCATCGGTCGGACCAAACAGAACGGCGAGGATGCGCCGGGCGCGGTGCGGATCACGCTGGGCACGTTGCTGCTGGGCGCGTCCTACCGGTTCAGCGAGCGTCATACCCTCAATGTCGCGCTCGGCGTCGGCGTAACCGAGGACACGCCCGACGTCGTGCTGACCGCGCGCATGCCGATGACGTTCTAGGTGTCCGCAGGTTCGAACAGGATGCGGCGGGTTTCCGTATCCGCTTCAACCAGCCGTAGCTGCACGTGGGAGCCCAGTGGCAGATCCTGTTGCCCGGCCACCCGGGCGACGATGGCCGGGTCGCGCAACATGGCCTCGCCTTGGGTCGGGTCCTTCGAGTCGACCTCGACAATGGCGCCTTCGAAGGTTTCACCCACCCGCGGTGCCAGCGCGACCGCTTCGGCGAGGTCGACCACGGCGTTCTCGTAACGGTTGGCGCGGCGCGCGGACGCCTGCATCGTCGCTGGCAGGTCGGGCAGGGCGTCCAGCACCCATCCGGGCACCGCCATGCCGGCGCAGAGACTGACGCAGATTTCGCCGGTGTAGCGATCCACCAGGCGCCGCAAGGGTGCGGTGACGTGCGTGTAGCGGGCGGCCAGCGCCGAATGCCATGCGTCCTCAGGCGCCGTGCCACTGAAGGCGACATAGCCGGCGCCGCGCAGGACCGATGTGCAGGCGGTCATCATTGCCACGTCGCGCGGGTGGGTGGGGTCGAGCGAGCGGATGAAGTCCGGATAGCTGCGCGAGGCAGGCCAGTCGATGCCCAGTGCATCGGCGGTGCGGTGCAGCCGGGCGATCGCACGCGGGTCGGCGTCGGGCAGGGTGCGCAGCAGGCCGACGCCACCCTCGGTCATCAGGTGCGCGGCCGCCATGCCGGTCAGCAGGGATATCTGTTCGTTCCAGTCCTCCACCGGATGCCGGGCGCGAAACTCCAGCGTCCAGATGCCGTTGTCGGTGCGGACTTCCTGTTCCGGCAGCGGCAGGCTGACACCGCCGCGACGCTGCTCGCGTTGCATGCGCAATTCACCGATCTCGCGCAGGACCGACCACATTGGATCGGCCGTGCCGTTGTCGATCTCGCGTTGCACGCCGGCATAGTCGT
>JBOHYC010000358.1:0-13463 GCA_050737755.1 Lysobacter sp. | reverse complement strand
GTGTACTCGCCCAGGCTGTGGCCGGCCAGCGCGGCCGGCATCGCGCCGCCCTGCTCCAGCCACGCGCGCCACACGGCAACGCCTGCGGCCAGCAGCGCCGGCTGCGTGTATTCGGTGCGGTTGAGCTGCTCCTCGGGACCATCCTGCGACAGTGCCCACAGGTCGACGCCTGCGCCGTCGGACGCTTCGGCGAAGGTCTCGTGCACCAGCGGATGCAGTTCCGAAAGTTCGGCCAGCATCGCCAGCGACTGAGAGCCCTGACCGGGAAACACGAATGCGAGCGTGGAATCGGTCACGCACGAGCCCTGTGGAAAAGCGAGCCGCGATGATACGGGCGAACCGCCGTCGATGTCTGTACCCGGGCGTATTGTCCAAAGGACGGGGTTGAGGATTGGAGATTGGGGATTCGAAAAAGCAAAAAGGCCGCGATCATTCGCGGCCTTGCTCTTGCGAATCCCGAATCCCGGCTCCTTCAGTAGCGCAGCAACGCCGAGCCCCAGGTGAAGCCACCGCCGAACGCCTCGAGCAGCAGCAGCTGGCCGCGCTCGACCTTGCCGGAACGGATCGCCTCGTCCAGCGCCAGCGGCACCGAGCCCGACGACGTATTGCCGTGCTTGTCGACGGTGACGATGACGCGCTCCATCGGCATGTCCAGGCGCCTGGCCGTGGCTTCGATGATGCGCAGGTTGGCCTGGTGCGGGATCAGCCAGTCAATGTCGTGACGATCCAGCCCGTTGGCTTCGAGCGTCTCCTCGACCAGTGCGTCCAGCGCCTTCACCGCGTGCTTGAACACGTCGTTGCCGGTCATCAGCACCTTGACCCCTGCATTGTGCTCCCCGGGCTTGAAACCGACCGAGACGCCGACCGGGTTCCACAGCAGTTCCTTCTTGCCGCCGTCGGCGTGCAGATGGGTGCTGAGGATGCCGGCTTCGCTGTCGGCCTTGAGCACGACCGCACCGGCGCCATCGCCAAACAACACACAGGTCGAACGATCGTTCCAGTCGAGCATCCGGGTCAGGGTCTCGGCCCCGACCACCAGTGCCGTCTTCGCCGCGCCACTGCGGATGAACTTGTCGGCCACGGTCAACGCGTAGATGAAACCGGAGCACGCGGCGTTGACGTCGAATGCCGGGCAGCCGTTGGCGCCGAGGCGGTGCTGCAACAGGCAGGCCGTCGACGGGAAGATGAGGTCGGGGGTAGTGGTGCCAAGCACGATCAGGTCGAGCTCGGACGCATCGACGCCAGCCGCTTCCATCGCGCGCATCGCGGCGTGGTAAGCCAGGTCGCCAGTGGTCTCGCCTTCGGCGGCAACGTGGCGTTCGCGGATGCCGGTGCGCGAGGCGATCCACTCGTCAGTGGTATCGACGATCTTCGACAGGTCGTCGTTGGTCAGCACTTTCTCCGGCAAGTAGCTGCCGGTACCCGCGATGCGGGAAAAAATGGGATCGGTCATTGCGGCTCCGCGGCGAAAGGGCTGGTTCACGAGGGCTGTTCACGAACGCCAACGTGCTGGAGATGAGGCTCCCCGCAGCCGGACGCACCGAAACAATGCCATGCGGCCACCGCGAGCCGGCCAGGCCGGCCCGGAAACGCCCTGGCCAGCCTGCTCAACCATTCAGCCAAGTGTGGCCGCCACGGCGCGGGAGCGCCCGCGAACCTGCGGGCGCGTCGAGCTTACTCTTCGTCGGCGACCTTCGACTGGGTCTCGATCACCTTCTTGCCACGGTAGTAGCCGTCGGCAGTGATGTGGTGGCGGATGTGGGTCTCGCCGGTGGTCGGATCGGTCGCCAGCTGCTTGCTGGACAGCGAATCGTGGGCGCGACGCATGCCACGCTTGGACGGGGAAACGCGGGACTTCTGGACAGCCATGGTCTTACTCCAGGGAAAACCTTGAAAAATTCAGTCGATGGACCGGCGAAAAACTACTTCGACGAATCCGGTTTGTTCTTCAATGCCGACAGCGCCGCGAACGGGTTGGCGCGCTCCAGCTCGGCCTCCTCGGCCGGCCAGTTGCGCTCCATCGCCTCGGTGCCCGGCTTTACCGGTATCACCGGGATGGCGAGGATCAACTCGTCCTCCACCAGTTCGACCGGCTTCAGCATGCCGTCCTCGGGCATCAGCAACGCCTCGTAGCCCGGGGGCAACGCGGCCTCGTCGGCCTCGTCGCGTATCAGGCCGAGCCGTTGCTCGATCGCCACCGGAAACAGGAAGCGCTCGAGGCTGCGTTGGCACAGCAGCGGCAGCTCCGTGTCGACCCGCAACTCGACGAATGGAACCTTCAACTCGTCGGTGCCGAAATCCAGCGAATACGTCACCTCACCGTCGGTATCGACCAGGCTGTCGCGCAACCTCGTCAACGCCGACAGAGGCACCCGCCCCGCCACGCCACGTCGCGCCGCGACCATGCGTGAGGCATCCAGGACTTCGGGTACCGGCACTTTGGGCGCGTCAGCGGACATAAGCCGGGGAATGTTAAGGATGAGTCGCGCAGCTGTCAAACCGATGACAGCCTCGCGGAAGCCACCCCGGAGCGGCATGGGTGGGGATTGTACGCCCCCATTCCCGCCGATTTGCCCCCGCCCCCGCGGGCGCGGCAGACTGGTCCCTCGATTCCCGACTGTTGGCGCCGTGAACGCATCCCTACTGACAGTGCTAGGCCTCGCCGTGGTCGCGGCAACCCTGCTGTTCATCATGGTGATTGCGCGGCGCCGGAACAGCCGGCGCCATCGTGAAATGCAGCAACTGCTGGATGCCGCCGACGCACTCGAGGCGCGCCTGCGCACTGCCAGGTCGGAGATCGAGGCGGTCGCCGGCGACCATATCGACGACCCCGTCCACGATGCATTGCGCGAGATGCTGCGCCAGCGCCTGTGGCTGCGGGAGCACGGCGAAACCGCCAGCGTCGACGAGTTGCAGCAGGTGCGCGGCTCGATCGTCGATGCGCGCAGCCGGATCGAACAGCAACTGGCCCGCATCGAGCGCGCCCGCGTACCCGTGACCTGAGCGATGGCAGCGCGACCCCGGCTGATCCTGGCTTCCACCTCGCCCTATCGCCGCGAATTGCTGGCGCGACTGGGCGTCCCGTTCGAAACCCAGCGCCCCGGAACCGACGAGACCGCCCTGCCCGGTGAGACGCCGGCTGACCTGACCCGGCGCCTCGCCATCGCGAAGGCCACGGACGTCGCCGCCCGCCACCCCGACGCATGGGTGATCGGGTCCGACCAGATTGCCGAACTGGATGGACAACCACTGGGCAAGCCCGGCGACCGCGATGGCGCGATTGCACAGCTGCGGGCGATGTCGGGCCGCGCGATCGCATTCCGCACAGGTCTGGCGCTATGCCATGGCGAGCAATGCCTGGCGACGATCGATACCACCACGGTGCGGTTCCGTCCCCTGACCAGCGGCGAGATCGCGCGCTACGTCGATGCCGAGCAACCGTTCGACTGCGCCGGCAGTTTCAAATGCGAAGGCCTCGGCATCAGCCTGTTCGAAGCGATCGAAAGTCGTGACCCGACCGCCCTGGTCGGATTGCCGCTGATCGAGACCGCCCGGCTGCTGCGCGAGGCGGGCTTCGAAGTGCCCTGACCCGTCCGACAACCGTCAGCGGATCTCGACCGGCTGCTCCGGCCAGACTTCCACGCTGCCGTCGCTGCCATGCAGGCGCAGCCCGAGCCAGTGCCGGCCGGGCGTGACGGAACTGGCGTCGACGCTCGCGCTGAAACCAACACGTGGCTGGTTGGGATCGTTCGCAAGTTGCCAGTAGCGTGCCACCCCGGGGTTATCCAGCCCGTACTGCGCCTGCGCGACCGGAGCGCCATCGAGCGTCACCTCGACCCGATCCAGTCCGACGCCATTCTTGAACGCCCAACCGGTGACCTCGAAACTCGACCCGACCTTCGCCGCGCTGACCGGCGTGTCGATCCATGCCATCGATGGCGCGGTGCAGGTCGCGTCAGCCGAAGCTTCCACCCCACGTTCCAGCTTGAACAGCAGGAACCGCTGGTGCCCATGGTCGACGTTGACCACCCGCGGTGGTGGCAGCGGCCCAACCATTCCGCACAGGTCGTGGTAGCGCTGCAACAGCAACTTGTAGGGCACGTCGGTGGCACCGACCACCAGCAGTACCGGCGCATCACCCCAGTCGGCACGACCGGCTGTCTGCAGGCCCCACAACCGCAACTGCGGCGCGCGACCGTGCTTGTGGTTCAGCGGATGGTCGAGCACCTCGATGCGCGAGTCGCCCAAGGCGAAGCCCAGTTCGGCACCGAGCTTGAAGTTGCCCGCAACGACGCGGGTGTCGTCAGGCATCTGCGCGCGTGCAAGGCGCACCGCTTCTTCCAGTTCGTCCCACCCTGCGAAGTTGGACGGATACCATTTTTCCGCCGCGGTCCGCGCCCGCAGGTCGGGAACCGACACGGCGACGTAATAGCCGAGCATCGCGACCAGCCCCAGCCCCGCCAGCCCCCAAGTGACCCCGCGCAACCAGCGTGGCCACGCGGCGAGCACGGCCGGCAGCAATGGCAGCAGCGCGAGATAGCCGGGGAGCGGCCAATGAAAGCTGACGCGTTCGGTATCGGCGAAGAATCCGAGCCCGAAGAAACCGAGCACCACCAGCCCGCCGAGCAAGGCGAAATAGCGCGAGGTCGAGGACGCACTCTTGTTGCCGCGCCAGCTCGCCGAGGCCAGCGCCGCGAACAGCAGCGGCGTGACCAGCAACGCCTGGATCGCGATGAACAACAGGCCATCAACATGAAATGCCCAGGGATGGCGATCGACTAGCTGGAAGCGCAGGCCGGCGTCGGAGTTGTCGAAGTTCCACGCAACCAGCGGGGTCCACGCCGCCGCGCCGATCGCGATGGCGGTCCAGACCCGGGCATCGCGCAGCAGTTTGCGGCCATCCGCCAACAGCAGCAGCACGACCAGCCCGACCCCGATCACCGCGATGAACCGGTAGTGGCTCAACGCGCCGATGGTCAGCCCGAGCGCGAGTTCCAGCGCGCCGCCGGCAGTCACGTTGCGCAACAGCCGCGCGCCGGCGTCGACACACAACAGCGTCGCCAGCGCCATCGCCGCGTCCGGCAATGCAAGCAGGCCAAGCGTGCCCGCCAGCGGCAACAGCAACGCGAAGCAACCGGCCTGCCAGCCGTAGACCTCGCCGTACTCGCGTGCGGTGATCCGCATCGTCAGCCACGGCACCAGCGCAGCGATCAGCAGGAACGGCAATCGCAGGCCGAGCGCCGTGTCACCGCCAAGGGTGACGCCGAGTCGTGCGAGCCACGCGGTCAGGCCCGGCAGGTCGGAGTAAGCCTGCGCCAAGTGCTGCCCTTCGAGCCAGTAGAACGCCTCGTCGACGAACAGCGGCAGTCGCGCGGCGACCAGCAGCTTGATCGCGAACACCACCGCGAACAGTCCCCAGAACAGACGGCGTGCATTCGCCACGCCCGGTTCCGGCCACGATGCAGTCGAGCCGGGCAAGGGTGATCGCGGTGGCACAACAGGCGACGGGGCTTCCCGCATGGACATGTGACCTCGGTAGACTCGGATGATCGTGGCCGCAACGAACACCGCGGCATCGCAGGCTTGACCCGCGATGTCGACAAGGGTTCCGCAATGCGGCCGGACAGCCTCTGGAGAGTACGAATGGCGGTATCCGCAACCCCGGCTTCGGCGAGCATGCTACCCGACCATCTGCGCGCCGCCCTTGACGGCGCACAGACGCAGGTCAACTCGCTGGTGCTGGGCAAGCCGCACGAGGTCCGGCTGGCATTCGTGGCCCTGTTGTCGGAGGGCCACCTGTTGATCGAGGACCTGCCGGGACTCGGCAAGACCACCCTCGCCCACTCGCTTGCGGCGACCCTCGGGTTGCAGTTCCAGCGTGTGCAGTTCACCTCCGACCTGCTGCCCGCCGACATCGTCGGGGTGTCGGTGTTCGACCCTCAGGCACGACGCTTCGAGTTCCATTCCGGACCGATATTCACCCAGGTGCTGCTGGCCGACGAGATCAACCGCGCGCCGCCGCGCACGCAAAGCGCGTTGCTGGAAGCGATGGCCGAGCACCAGGTCACCGTCGACGGTACCAGCCACGCATTGCCGACGCCGTTCTTCGTGATCGCCACCCAGAACCCGGTCGACCTGTCGGGCACCTATCCGTTGCCGGATTCGCAACTGGATCGTTTCCTGTTGCGGCTCGCATTGGGCTATCCGGGCGAAGAAGCCGAGCGTGGCCTGCTGGCCGGTGCCGACCGTCGAAGCCTGATCGCGCAGGCGCGCCCATTGCTGACAGCCGACGACGTGATCGCGGCACGCGCGGCGGTCACGGCCGTGCATGCCGGCGATGCGTTGATCGGCTACGTGCAGGCGCTGTTGACGCGCAGCCGCAAGCATCCGGGTGTACGCGTCGGGTTGTCGCCGCGCGCAGGGCTGGCGTTGCTGCGGGCAGCGCGGGCCTACGCGTTGCTGCTCGGCCGTGACCACGTGCGTCCCGACGACGTGCAGGCGTTGTTCACCGCGGTCGCCGCACATCGACTGGTCGCCGAGGCCGATGCCGGCAACGACGCGGCGCTGGCCAAGTCGATCCTGCACGCGGTGCCGGTGGACTAGATGTTGTCGTCGGCCTTGCTGCGTCTGCACGGACTGGCGCTGGTGTGGACGCATCCGCGCGAACCCGAAGCGCTGCCGGCGCGTTTCCACCGCCGCCGGGTCTATGTGCTGCCGACCCGCTTCGGGCTGTTCTATGCGGTGTTGCTGCTGGTGATGCTGCTGGGCGCGCTGAACTACAACAACAATCCGGCGTTGCTGCTGGGGTTGCTGCTTGGTGGTACGGGGCTGGCCAGCCTGGTCGCCGCGCAGTTGCAGTTGACCGGGCTGGCGGTAGTGGCGATCGAGGCCGAACCGGTTGCCGCCGGCAGCGACCTGCTGTTGCGGGTGCATGCGCACGCCGACGATGGCCGGCGCCGGCGCGGGCTCGCGGTGGGTCTGGAGCCGTCGCCATCGCACACGGCGATACTCAATCTCGAACAGGGCCGTGGCGAAGCGGGATTGCCACTGCCGACCGTCGAGCGCGGCTGGCTGGACCTGCCGCGACTGAAGGTCTCGACCACCCGGCCGCTTGGCCTTGCGCGGGCCTGGTCATACGCATGGTCACAGGCACCACTGCTGGTGTACCCCCGCCCCGAAGCCGATGGCCCGCCATTGCCCAGCGGTTCCGGCGACCGGGTACAGAGCCGGTTGCACCCCAGCGGAGACGACGTTCACCACCTGCGCAGCTACCGTCGCGGCGACTCGCGCCGGGCAATTGCATGGAAGCCATCTGCACGACGCGACACCCTGCTGGTGCGCGAGTACGAGCAGCCGCTGGGTGCCGACATCGTGCTCGACTGGCATGGTCTCGGGCCGCTGCAATATGAAGCGAGGATCTCGCGGCTGGCACGTTGGGTCGACGAGGCCGAGCGAGATGGCCGTCGCTACCGCCTCACCCTGCCCGGCCAGCCGCCGATCGGTCCTGCCCAGGGGCCGGTTCACCGTCACGCCTGCCTGCGCGCACTGGCGCTGATGCGGCATGGCTGAGCGCGCGCCCACGCCGACGCTCGACTCCGGCAGCCGACGCTGGGTGCTGGTCGCGGCGGCGGCCTGCCTGCTGCCGCTGCTGTTGCAGTTGCCGACGGTGCTGTCGATCACCATCGCGGCGGCGGCGGTACTGGTGGCCACGCTGTCATGGCGACGCCCGATGCACGGCCTGCTCCGCGCGGTCCTCGCGATCGGCCTGCTCGGCACGGTGCTGGTGCTGTCGAACTTCGGGATCGGGCGCGACACCGGCTGCGCTGTATTGGCGGCGATGCTCGCGATCAAACCGGCCGAGACCTCCAGCCTGCGCGACGCCCGCAGCCTAATTGGCTTCGCCCTGTTCGCCCCGTTCGCCACCTTCCTGCTCGACCAGGGTCCGCTGGCGCTTGCCCTCGGGCTGATCGGCGCGCTGCTGGCCCTGTGCGCCCTGCAACGGCTGGCCGACCTCGAGTCGGGCGACGCGGTGGCGACCGGCGCTGGACGACGACTGCCCGGCATCGGCCGCCTGCTGGCGATCGGACTGCCGTTGGCGCTGGCTGCGTTTTGGCTGTTCCCGCGGCTGGGCGCGCCGATGTGGGGCGTGCCGGAGCGCGCGCTCGGCCGGCCCGGGCTTTCCGGCGAGATGACTCCGGGGCAGTGGATCGACCTGATCGCCGACGACACCCCGGCGCTGCGGGTGCGCTTCTTTGGCGCGACCCCGCCGACCTCGCAGATGTACTGGCGCGGCCCGGTAATGTGGCACTACGACGGCCGCAGTTGGACACGCTCGGACTGGCTGCGCTCGCTGCCGCCCGCCGAGGTGCGGCACGGGCCGGTGCGCTGGGATTACGAAGTCGAGATCGAGCCGACCGATCGTCGCCAACTGGTCTCGCTCGAACTACCGCTGGCCGCGCCCGATGGCACCCGGCTCAACCACGACCACGAATTGCTCGCGCCGCGCCCATTGACCTCGCTGACCCGCTGGCGCATGCAGTCGGCACCGCCGCTTGCCTACGAAGCGCAACTGCGACCGGTCCTGCGTCGCGCCGCGTTGCAGTTGCCGGCCGGCTACAACCCGCGCACCCATGCCCTCGCCCGGCAATGGCGCACGGAGGCAGGCGACGATGACGCGGCGATCGTGCGGCGATCGCTGGACTGGGTCCGCAGCGAGTTCGCCTACACCCTCGACACCCCGCTGCCCGGCCGCAACGCGGTCGACGAATTCCTGTTCGACCAGCAGGCGGGCTTCTGCGAGCACTACAGCTCGGCTTTCGTGGTGCTGATGCGCGCCGCCGGGATCCCGTCCCGGGTCGTCACCGGTTACGTCGGCGGCTACCGCAACCCGCTGGGGGACTACTGGCTCGTGCGCCGCTCCGACGCGCATGCCTGGGCCGAAGTGTGGCTGGAAGGGCGCGGCTGGGTCCGGGTCGACCCCACTGCCGCGGTCGCGCCCGAGCGCATCTACGACACCATCCACGATCGCCTGCCCGGCGCGGACGGACTGCTGGGCGGGGTGTTCGGCGCCGGCAGCGACTGGTTCAACACCAGTGACTGGTTGCGTCGCGGCTGGAACAACCTCGTCCTCGGTTTCGACGCCGACCGCCAGGCACGCATGCTGCGACCGCTGGGGATCGAACGGCTCGACGGCGTGCGGCTGGGCCTGCTGTTCGCGCTGGCGGTGCTGCTGGCACTGCTCTGGATGACCTGGCTGAGCCGCCGCGGCGAGCGCCAACCTGACCCGGTGCTGCGCGCCTGGCATGCGCTGGACAAGCGTTACCGTCGCCTGCAACTGGGCCGGGAGCCGTCCGAGAGCGCGCTGGCATGGGCGAAACGGGTCAGCCAAACCAGGCCCGACCTGGGCATGGAGTTGCAAAAACTCAGCCAACGTTTCAGCGATTGGCGCTACGCTGGGGACATTCCGGGCGCGGCACGGGCCCTGGAAACACGTCAACTGGTCCGCGCCCTGCGCGCCCACCGGCCACGCAACGGAGAACCTCGATGAAACCTGGACTAATGATTCGCTGGGCCATGCTCGCGTTGGCCACCACGCTGCTGGCCGCCTGCGCCACCCAGCCGAAACCGCTGCAGGGCGAATACGCGCAGATCAGTCCGCGCGATGCCGCCAGTACCGACCGCGCCGGTGCGATGGTGCGATGGGGTGGCCGCATCGTGCAGGTCGAGCCGAAACCCAACCGCACCTGCTTCGAGATAATCTCGACCAGGCTGAGCGCCTCCGGCCGTCCGTACTGGGCGACCGACGATGTCGGCGGTCGTTTCATCGCCTGCCGCGACGGCTTCTACGACCCGGCGCTGTTCGAGAAGAATCGCGAAGTGACCTTCACCGGCCGCATCGATGGCTATGAAAGCCGCCGGATCGGCGAGTACGACTATCGCTTCCCGCGGGTCGCCGCCGATGTCGTGTACCTGTGGCCCGTGCGCGAGCGCGTCGACGTCGTGACCCGTCCGGCGCCGTGGCCGTGGTGGGGCTGGTGGTGAGTCGAAGCTGCAACGAAAAAGCGCCCGGGTTGACCGGGCGTTTTCTTTTGCCACGAACCCTGCGTCACTTCGGCGTGCCGAACCGTCCCAGCGGCGCCCCGGCCAGCAGGTGCAGGTGGATCTGGAATACGGTCTGGCCACCATGCTCGTTGCAGTTCATCACCACCCGGTAGCCGTCCTCGGCGAAGCCCTCGCGTTCGACGTACTGCGCTGCCGCGTAGGCCAGCCGACCGATGACTACAGCCTGTTCCGGAGCCAGATCGTTGAGGGTCGCAATCGGTGTCTTCGGCACGAACAACACATGCACCGGCGCCTGCGGGGCGATGTCGCGGAACGCGATCAGGTGCTCATCCTCGAACACGATGTCGGCGGGGATTTCGCGGCGGATGATCTGGTCGAAGATGGTGTCGGTCATATGCTCTCCGTGGTGGGACGCAGCTGTTGCAGGAGCGACGTAAGTCGCGATTCCACGGCGAAACCGGATATCAGTGAAATCGCGACCTACGTCGCTCCTACGGAAACCATTAAGGCATTTCGCTGCGGCTGCCGAACGCGTGCGACAACGTGCCGCGGTCGACGTATTCGAGTTCGCCGCCCAATGGCACTCCGTGGGTCAGACGGCTTGGCCGCACCCGGTGCCTGCGGGCGAGCTGGCCGAGGTAATGCGCGGTGGCCTCGCCTTCGACGGTGGGGTTGGTCGCGATGATCATTTCCGACACCTCGCCCTCGGCCAGCCGCTCACCGAGCCGGTCCAGCCCCAGTTCGTTCGGGCCGATACCGTCGAGCGGGCTCAACCGTCCCTGCAGCACGTAATAGAGGCCGCGATACCCGGTGGCCTGCTCGATCGCCAGGCGGTCGGCCGGACTCTCCACTACGCACAGCTGCTGCACGTCGCGCGCCGCGCTGGCACAGGTCGCGCAGACCTCATCCTCGCTGAAGTCGCGGCAGCGGGTGCAGTGTCCAACCTTCTCGACCGCCGAAGCCAACGCATCGGCCAGCCGCCGGCCACCATCGCGCTCGCGTTCGAGCACGTGGTAGGCCATGCGCTGGGCGGATTTCTGGCCGACGCCGGGCAACACCCGGAAGGCTTCGATCAGCTGTTCGAGCAGCGGCGAGGTCATCGAGCGACGACGCCGGTCAGAACGGCATCTTCATCCCGGGCGGCAACTGCATGCCCGCGGTGGCTGCGCCCATCTTTTCCTGCGAGGCGACGTTGATCTTGTTGACCGCGTCGTTGATCGCCGCGGCGATCAGGTCCTCGGCCATTTCGGGGTCGGTCAGCACGCTGGGGTCGATCCGCACCTTGCGGCACTCCATGCGGCCGGTCATGGTCACGTTGACCATGCCGCCACCCGAGTTGCCGGTGGTCTCGATATTGGCCAGTTCTTCCTGCGCGCGCTGCACGTTTTCCTGCATTTTCTGCGCTTGCTGCATGAGTTGGGCGATGTTTCCGCGCATGTCGTTTACTCGTTGGCTGGGCAAATGGAAGCCGTCTGGGGCGACGGCGGTACTGTCAGTGGATGATGGCGACGGGGCCGTGGTTCAAGACCCCGCGTCCGTCATGCATCGTGGAACGGGCGGATCGAATCCGGCACGACCCGGGCACCGTGCTGGTCGATCAGCCGCTGTACCTCGGGGTCGTTCATGAACGCCTGCTCGGCGGCGACCTGGCGTTCGTCGCGCACGCGCTCGGTGCGGCGGCGCAGCGATTCGGCGGGGCGATCGGACAGTTCGAACTGGATCCTCGGCGGCGCACCGAAGAGCGGCGCGAGGGCCTGGGCGATCTCATTGACCAGCGCCGGCTTGTTCAGCAGTTCGTCGCCTTCGGCCAAGGCCAACGCGAGCGTGCCGTCGCCACTGCGGATGAAACCGGCATGCTCGGCGAGCACGCGCGCCGGTCCCTTGAGCTGGCACCGGGTCAACCAGTCGAGCCAGCCTTCGGCGTCGACGATGGCGCCGTCTGTGAATCCGGATACCGGTACAGAGAGATCGTCGTCGTCCGGCGAAGCGTTCTCGCGCCGCTCCTGAGACGCCGCTGCAAGGACCATCGGCTCTGCCACGCGGTGACTCGACGCAGCGGATGGCGCGACCGCCTCTGATGGCATCGGAGCAGGTGGCCGTACCAGCGGAGTGTCGGTGTCATCCGGCAAGACCGGTGCAACGGACGCCGGGTTGTCGCTTTCCGCGCGCGCCGCCGGCGCGGGCTCGGCTGGCGTCGGCGTCTCGGACCGGCGTGTGACAGGCAATGGCCGGGGCTCACCACCCTCGGCTGCGGGACGGAACGCCAGCATCCGCAGCACGCTCATCTCGAACCCGGCACGTGGGCTGGGCGCCAGCGGCAGGTCGCGACGGCCGTGCAGCGCCATCTGGTACCACAGCTGCACCAGCTCAGGCCGCAGCCGCCCTGCGAGACCATCGACATCGACCCCGTCGGTTTCGACCGTCGCAGACGGCACCAGCTGCCGCACCTGGATCCGATGCAACGCCTCGGTCAACGCCTCCAGCACGTTGCCCCAGTCGGGCGAGAACTCCGCGAGCGCCGCGACCTCGGCCAGCAGCGCCTCGCCATCGCCATTGGCCAGCGCATCCAGCAGCGCCCCGACGCGGGTGTGGTCGACGCTGCCAAGCATGGTCGCGACCGCGGCGTCGGTCAGCTCGCCACCGGTATAGGCGATCGCCTGGTCCAGCAGCGACAGGCCATCGCGCAGGCTGCCGTCGGCGGCCTTGCTGAGCTGCCGCACCGCACCGGGCTCCACCGCAATGCCCTCGGCGTCGAGGATCTTGTTGATCTGCCCGCTGATCTGGGCCTCGTCGAGCCGCTTGAGGTTGAACTGCAGGCAGCGCGACAGCACCGTCACCGGCAGCTTCTGCGGGTCGGTGGTGGCCAGCAGGGACTTCACGTGTTCCGGCGGCTCTTCCAGCGTCTTCAGCAGCGCATTGAACGCCGCCTTGGAGAGCATGTGCACTTCGTCGATCAGTTAGACCTTGTACTGCCCACGCGAGGGCATGTACTGGGCGTTCTCGATCACCTCGCGGACATCGTCCACGCCGGTATTGGAGGCGGCGTCGATCTCCAGCAGGTCGATATAGCGCCCGGAGTCGATATCCAGGCAGGCCGGGCACTGGCCGCACGGGTCGGCGCTGGTGCCCTGCTCGCAGTTCAGCGACTTGGCGAAAATACGCGCGATGGTGGTCTTGCCGACCCCGCGGGTGCCGGTAAACAGGAACGCATGGTGCACCCGGCCGCTGTCCAGCGCATTGCTGAGCGCACGGACCACGTGTTCCTGGCCCACCAGCTCGGCAAAACGCTTCGGACGCCACTTGCGGGCAAGGACGAGATAGGACATCAGGCCACCGTCTTCCATCGGATGTTCCATTGTGCCACGCCTGTCCAGCCCTCTCGCCCTGCAAACCAGTGCTTG
>JBOHYC010000357.1:0-2225 GCA_050737755.1 Lysobacter sp. | reverse complement strand
CGATGCAACCGGGCATCAGTGAAATCGCGACTTACGTCGCTCCTACAAGGGACCGGCTATTTCTGCGACTCGACCTTGAGCTGAAGGTTGCCATCACCCAAACGCGCCTGCAGCCGATCACCCGGTGCGGCGTCCAGCACGCTACGGACGACGCGGCCGTCGTCGTGCTGCAGGATCGCGTAGCCGCGCGCGACGGTCGCCAGCGGGCTGACCGCTTCCAGCGAGCGGGCGAGGGCGCGCAGGCGTTGCGCATCGTTGCCGAGCCGGCGGGCGATGCAGGCCTGTGGCCGGTTCGCCAGCGAGGCGAGACGCTCGCGCAGGCGGTTGATGCGGCGTTGTGGGTGACTGGCGCGCAGCACCGCATCGGCATGGCGCAGGTGGGCGCGTTCGCGATCGAGGCGTTGTTGCCACGCGGTCGCCAACCGTCGCATCGCCTCGGCCTGACGCTGCCGCAGCAGATCGAGCCGGGCGCGCGGGCGCAGGGCATTGAGGCGCAAGGCGGAGCGATCGGCGCGCTGCATCCGTTGGCGCAGGTGCTGGGACTGCAGGTTGCGTAGCCGGGCGTCGAGGGCGCGCAGGCGGCGCTCCAGGTCATCGCGGCCCGGCACCAGCAGTTCGGCCGCGACCGACGGCGTAGGGGCGCGCACGTCGGCGGCGAAGTCGGCAAGGCTGAAATCGGTCTCGTGGCCGACCGCGGACACCACCGGCACCTCGCAGGCGGCAATCGCACGGGCGAGCTGCTCGTCGTTGAACGCCCACAGGTCTTCCAGCGATCCGCCGCCGCGCGCCAGCACCAGAACGTCGTAGCGCCCCGAAGCCGCCGCACGCTGCAACATCCTGGTGATCTGCGCGGCTGCCGTCGCGCCCTGCACCTGCACCGGAAGCACATCCGCCTCGACCAGCGGGAAACGCCGTGCCAGCACGCTGAGCACATCGCGCACCGCGGCGCCGCTGGGCGAAGTAATCACGCCGATGCGCGCTGCGAAAGCCGGCAACGGCCGCTTGCGTGCATCGTCGAACAGGCCCTCTGCCTGCAACTTCGCCTTGAGCTCGTCGAATGCACGACGCAGCGCACCTTCGCCGGCCTCCTCCATGTGGTCGAGCACCATCTGGTACTCGCCGCGCGCCTCGTACAGCGTGACCCGGCCGCGCGCGAGCACGCGCAGGCCTTCGCGCGGCTGGAACTTCAGCCAGGTGCTCTTGGGCTTGAACATCGCGCAACGCACCTGCGCGCGCGCGTCCTTGAGGGTGAAGTACAGATGCCCGGACGCCGGCCGCGAGACGTTGCCCAGTTCGGCCTCGACCCAGATCAGCGGGAAGGAGCCTTCCAGCAGGTCACGCGCCAGCGTGTTCAGCTGGCTCGGGGTGAGAACGTGGTTGCGATCGTCGAGGCTCATCGGGATGGGGCCGGGCGGCTGGATACGGTACCGCCTATGTAGGAGTGGCGACAGCATGCCTGTCGCCGGTAAGTCGCGATCACCTCGCCAACCGGGATCGCCGTGCGATCGCGACTTACGTCGCTCCTACAGGCGGCATGGGGCGGCGGTAGAATTGGGGGATGAACGACAACGCCATTCCCTGCGCCAATTCCGCTTTCGGCCCCCAATCGCGCCGCCTGACCCGTTCGGTGACCATCGGCGGGGTGCAGGTGGGCGGCGGCGCGCCGGTGGTGGTGCAGTCGATGACCAACACCGACACCGCTGATGTCGACGGCACCGTCAAACAGGTCGCCGACCTGTGGCGTGCCGGCTCGGAGCTGGTGCGGATCACCGTCAACACCGCCGAGGCCGCCGCCGCGGTGCCGCGCATTCGCGACAAGCTGGCGATGATCGGTGCGCCGGTGCCGCTGATCGGCGATTTCCACTACAACGGCCACCAGCTGTTGACCGCCGAACCGGCCGCCGCCGAGGCGCTGGCCAAGTACCGCATCAACCCCGGCAACGTCGGTTTCGGCAAGAAGCGCGACAGCCAGTTCGCGACCCTGATCGAGCTGGCTATCAAGCATGGCAAGCCGGTCCGGATCGGCGCCAACTGGGGTTCGCTCGACCAGTCATTGGCGACCCGGTTGATGGACGAGAACAGTGCCCGCGCCGAACCCTGGGATGCCGGACGTGTGCTGCGCGAGGCGCTGATCCGTTCGGCGCTGGACTCGGCCGAGCGTGCGGTCGAGATTGGCCTGCCGGCCGACCGCATCGTGCTCAGCGCCAAGGTCAGCGGCGTGCAGG
>JBOHYC010000356.1:0-3871 GCA_050737755.1 Lysobacter sp. | reverse complement strand
TCGACCGGCACGCTGCGGCCCGGGTCGCCTTCGCCCATCACCGGCTCCAGGAACATCGCCTCGATGAACCAGCCCTTCGCCTCGGCATCGGCGAACACCTGCTTGAGCGCGTCGATGTCGTACGGCTCGACCGCGATCACGCTGGCCTCTTCGCGGTAGCTGGCGAGGTACTTGAGGTAGGTTGCACGCGTCGAATCCGAGTACAACGCCGGACGGTCGGTGCGACCGTGGAAGCCGCCCTTGACCACCACCCGCTTGATCGCGCGGCCGGCATGCCTGCCGCCTTCATCGGTCATGACCTTGGAGTTGGTGTCGGCGATGCGGGCGGCGAGGGTGACCGACTCGGAACCCGAGTTGAGGCACATGAACTTGCTGTACGGACAGTCGCGGCCGATGCCGATCGCCTCGCGCAGCAGCGTGTTGAAGCGCAGCTGCGACAGGCTCGGGGTCATGATGTTGGCCATCGCCTGCGGCTTGGCCATCGCCTCGATCACCTTGGCCGGCGAGTGGCCGAAACCGAGCATGCCGTAGCCGCCGGAGTCGTGCAGCACCGCGCCCTTGAGGGTCACGATCCACGGGCCGCGCGCGGTGAGGGCGACATACGGGTTGACCGCGTCGTCCTGGTAAAAATTGATGAAGCCCGACTGCAGCGCCTCGATCTGGGCGACCTCGTCGAGGTCCAGCAGGTCGGCGAACTGCTGCTTGATCCGGCCATGCTCGGCGACGGCGGCCTCGACCGCCTCGACCAGTTCCGCATCGCCGGCGAACCCGGCCAGGGTGGCGTCATCGAGGCCGACGGTGCGGCGCGCGCCGGCATGGGCGCGCAGCGGCGCGAGTTTGGCGACGATGGCGTTGTCGTTGGTGCTGGACATGGATGTGGATCCTCCGATGGGTCGGGAATAGTGTTTCGTCGACGCACGGGACGAAACCGTTTTTCTTTTTTATTCAATAAGTTGCGTGATTCTAACACGCCGTCCCGGCGGCGATAACCCCCGTCGCCGCTACACTGTGCCGCCGCAGCGCGGGTGGTCGTGGCGCGGTGCAGGCCACGGTCCGCGCGCCCCGCCTGTTAATTTTTGCAAGTCATTGATCCAGAAGAACGTCGCTTGAAGAAATCCGATTTCCACTATGAATTGCCTTCCAGCCTGATCGCGCAGGCGCCGCTGGCCGAGCGCTCGTCGAGCCGATTGCTGGTGGTGCCGCCAGCGCAGGGCGAGGCATTCGACAGCCACTTCGAGGACCGGGTGTTCCGCGATTTGCCCGGTCTGCTTGAGCCCGGCGACCTGCTGGTATTCAACGACACCCGGGTGATCCCGGCGCGGCTGTTCGGGCAGAAGGCCACCGGTGGCCGGGTCGAGATCCTGATCGAACGCCTGCTTGGCGGGATGGATGCGCGCGCGCAGCTCGGTGTGAGCAAGTCGCCCAAGGCCGGCGCGCGGATCGCACTTGATGCCGGCGGCGAAGCTGAGGTGCTCGGACGCGACGGCGAGTTCTACCAGTTGCGCTTCCACGTGCCCGAAAGCCTGGAGCAGTGGCTGTTGCACGCCGGACGGTTGCCGTTGCCGCCATATATCCAGCGCGAGCCCGGCCGCGACGATGCCGAGCGCTACCAGACCGTGTTCGCGCGCGAGACCGGTGCGGTCGCCGCACCCACCGCAGGGCTGCATTTCGACCAGCCGCTGCTTGATGCACTGCAGGCGCGCGGCGTGGACTTCGGCCACGTGACCCTGCATGTCGGCGCCGGCACGTTCCAGCCGGTGCGGGTTGACGATCTGTCCGACCACGTGATGCACAGCGAGTGGCTCAACGTCGGCGCCGAGCTGGTCGATAAGATCCGCCAGACCCGCGCTGCCGGTGGCCGCGTGATCGCGGTCGGCACCACCGTGGTACGCGCGCTGGAGACGGCGCTGCGCCAGGGCAGCGGCGGCGATGACGGCCAGTTGCAACCGTTCGCCGGTGAGAGCCGGTTGTTCATCCTGCCGGGCTACAGGATCCGTTCGGTCGACGCGATGATCACCAACTTCCATCTGCCCGAGAGCACCCTGTTGATGATGGTGTCCGCGTTCGCCGGCAAGGACCGGATGTTCGCCGCCTACGCGCATGCGATCCGCGGGAAGTACCGGTTCTTTTCCTACGGCGACGCGATGTTGCTGTTCCCGGAGCCGCGCCCATGAGCCGCATGTCGTTCGAGCTGCTCGGCACCGATGGCGCCGCCCGCCGCGGCCGCGTCAGCTTCCCGCGCGGAACCATCGAAACCCCGGCGTTCATGCCGGTCGGCACCTACGGTTCGGTCAAGGGCGCGTTTCCGGATGACATCAAAGCGCTGGGCGCGCAGATCATCCTCGGCAACACCTTCCACCTGTACCTGCGGCCCGGGCTGGAGGTGATCGAGGCGCACGGCGGCCTGCATGGCTTCATGCGCTGGGACGGGCCGATCCTCACCGACTCGGGTGGCTTCCAGGTGTTCTCGCTCGCCCACAAGCGAAAGATCACCGAGGCCGGAGTGACCTTCGCCGCGCCGACCGACGGCAGCAAGGTGTTCCTCGGCCCCGAGGAGAGCATGCGCATCCAGAAAGTGCTCGGCTCGGACATCGTGATGATCTTCGACGAGTGCCCGCCGGTGCACGTCGACGGCAAGCCGGTCGGCGTGGACCTGGTGGACCGTTCAATGCAGCTCTCGCTGCGCTGGGCGGAGCGCTCGAAGCGCGCGCACGAAGGCAACGACGCGGCGCTGTTCGGCATCGTCCAGGGTGGAGTGCATCGCGACCTGCGCTCGCGTTCGGCCGAGGGCCTGCAGCAGATCGGCTTCGACGGCTACGCGATCGGTGGCCTGGCCGTGGGCGAGACCGAAGCCGAGCGCAGTGCCATGCTCGACCACACCTGTCCGCAGCTTCCGGGCGACCGCCCGCGCTACCTCATGGGCGTGGGGCGACCGGAGGACCTGGTGGAGGCGGTGGCGCGCGGCGTCGACATGTTCGATTGCGTGATGCCCACCCGCAACGCGCGCAATGGCCACTACTTCACCAGCACCGGCACGGTGCGCGTGCGCAACGCGAAGTACGAGAAGGACACCCGGCCGATCGAGGAGGGCTGCGGCTGCCCGGCCTGCGCGGGTGGCTACACGCGCGCCTACCTGCGCCATCTCGACCGCTGCAACGAGATGCTGGCCCCGATCCTGGGGACTTTGCACAACCTCTGGTACTACCAGTCGCTGATGGCGCAGATGCGCGGAGCGATCGAACAGGGGACGTTCTCCGGTTTTCGCGAGGCTTTCTACGCCGCGCGACAGGGGATGCGCGACATCTGAATGCCCAAGGAGGGCCAGGGCCGCGAGGGCTCATCGGCACGGCCCATCGCGGCCGCGGCCACTTCCGCGACGTGGGACGGGATTGGCTGCTGTCGCGCAATCGGCGGCCGCGAGGAACCTTTCCGCCCCGCCGGAGTCCATTGCTGCCTCCGGCGCGTCCCAAAGGACCGGAACGGCGACAACCCCGGTTCCGGACGCTGTCCGGCGGCTCATGGGCCGTCCCCGTGGCATAATTCCCCGCTATTTTGCCCGTGGAACTCCCGATGACTTCGTTCAATCCGCTCGACCTGCTGATCTCCCCCGCCTACGCCCAGGCTGCCGGGCAAGCGCCGCAAGGCGGTGGCCTGAGCTTCCTGGTCATGCCGATCGTGCTGATCGCGGTGATGTACTTCCTGATGATCCGGCCGCAGATGAAGCGTTCCAAGGAACATCGTTCGATGCTCGACAAGCTCGGCAACGGCGACGAAGTCATCACCAACGGCGGCATCGCCGGCGTGGTGCGCGAGATCGGCGACAGCTTCATCACCATCGAGATCGCGGACAACGTGCGCGTGCGCGTGCAGA
>JBOHYC010000355.1:0-1820 GCA_050737755.1 Lysobacter sp. | reverse complement strand
ACCTGATTTCCTGGCTCACCTACCGCACTTCCAAGCGACTGGTCGGGCCGGTCAGCTGGCTGGCCCAAGTGGTGTCCAACTGGGATCCACGCGATCCCGATGCCAGTGCGATCACCCCGCGCAATCTGCCCCCGGAAGCGGGCAGCGAGGTGCGCCACCTGTCGCGCGCATTGGTCGGGCTGGCCGACCGGGTCGGGGATTTCGTCGAGCGCGAGCGCGACTTCACCCGTGATGCCAGCCACGAGCTGCGCACCCCGTTGACCGTGATCCGGGTCGCCACCGACATGATGCTTGGCGACCCCGACACCCACCCGCGCACCCTGCGCGCGCTGGCTCGCGTGCAGCGCGCTGGCCGCGACATGGAAGCGGTGATCGACGCGTTCCTGATCCTCGCCCGCGAGGCCGATATCGCACCGCAGAGCGCCGAGTTCGAGGTGCGCGACATCGTCCACGACCAGGTCGAGCGGGTGCGGCCGATGTTGCAGGGCAAGGCGGTGGCGATCGAAGTGGTCGACAACGGCGCGCCGCAACTGTTCGGGCCGCCGCACGTGCTTGCAGTGATGCTCGGCAACCTGCTGAGCAACGCCGTGCACTTCACCGACCACGGCGACATCGAGGTGCGGCTCGGCCCGGACCGGATCGACGTCCGCGACAGCGGCATCGGCATGGACGCGCAAACCCTGGCCAAGGCATTCGATCCGTTCTATCGCGCCGATCCGTCGCGCGAGGAGAGCAAGGGCATGGGCCTGTCGATCGCGCGCCGGCTGGGCGAGCGCATGGGCTGGCCGGTGAGCCTGCACAGCCTGCCGGGACAGGGCACCACGGCGACGATCCGCTTCCTCGGTTGAGCCGTCGATCGTCGGATTCCTGTACGCGACCCGGACGCGCGCGCGGGACCCCCATGTGCCTGTCAACCGGGCGGGCGTGGGCGCGTTGGCATTTCAATCCCCACGCCTCGACCCATCCGATGACAACCGCCCGTAAATCCGTGTCCAAGCCGCCACGCGGCATCTGGTGGCGTCGCGCCATCGCCGCGGTGGTGGTGCTCGCCGTCGCCGCCGTCGCGGCGTACCTGTGGCAGGGGCGTAGCGCGTCGGCCGGGGGCGGGTACCGCACAGCCACGGTCGAGCGCGGCAACATCCGGGTGACGATCTCCGCGACCGGTACCCTGGCCGCCATCTCCACCGTGGACGTCGGCAGCCAGATCTCCGGCCAGGTCACCGAAGTACTGGCGGACTTCAACGACCGCGTGACCAGGGACCAGGTCCTCGCCCGGATCGACCCCAGCACGTTCGACGCCCAGATCGCCCAGGGCGACGCCGCGGTCAACGCCGCACGTGCCAACCTCGCCACGGCCCAGGCCAGCCTCCGCAATGTCGAGGCCGACTACGCCCGCAAGGCCGAGCTCGGTCGCGACCAACTGGTTGCCGCGAGCGACGTCGACCTCGCGCGCGCCGCCCGCGACCAGGCCCGCGCCCAGGTCAACGCCGCGCAGGCGCAGATCGTCCAGCAACGCGCCTCCACCCAGACCGCCCGGCTCAATCTTGGGCGCGCCGTAATCCGCTCACCGGTCGATGGCGTGGTGCTGACCCGTACCGTCGAACCCGGCCAGACCGTGGCGGCGAGCCTGCAGTCACCGGTGCTGTTCCAGATCGCCGAGGATCTGTCGCAGATGGAGATCGTGCTGGCGATCGACGAGGCCGACATCGGCCAGGTCACGGCCGGGCAGACGGTATCTTTCAGCGTCGATGCCTTCCCCGACCGCCAGTTCCGCGGCAGCGTGCAGCAGGTGCGGCTGTCGGCGACCAACACCAACAATG
>JBOHYC010000354.1:0-1505 GCA_050737755.1 Lysobacter sp. | reverse complement strand
ACCAGAAGCCGATCGGCCGCACCCCGCGTTCCAACCTGGCGACGTATACCGGGTTGTTCGACCACGTGCGCAAGCTCTTCGCGGCGACCCCGGAAGCGCGCAAGCGGCGCTACGACGCCGGCCGCTTTTCGTTCAACGTCGCCAAGGGCCGCTGCGACAACTGCGAGGGCGAGGGGTTTGTCAGCGTCGAACTGTTGTTCATGCCGAGCGTGTACGCGCCGTGCCCGGTCTGCCACGGCGCCCGCTACAACGCGAAGACGCTGGAGATCTGCTATCGCGAGCGGACGATCGCGGACGTGCTGGGTATGACCGTCGACGCCGCCGCCGACTTCTTCGCCGAGGATGCGCAGGTCGCGCGTCCGCTGGCGGCGCTGCGCGAAGTCGGTCTCGGCTACCTGCGGCTCGGCCAGCCGGCGACCGAGTTGTCGGGCGGCGAGGCGCAGCGGATCAAGCTGGCGACCGAGCTGCAGCGGGTGCAACGCAGCGGCACGATTTACCTGCTCGACGAACCGACCACCGGCCTGCATCCGGCCGACGTCGAGCTGCTGATGCGTCAGCTCGACGGGCTTGTCGAAGCCGGCAACAGCGTGATCGTGGTCGAGCATGACATGCGCGTAGCTGCCGCGGCCGACTGGATCATCGACATCGGCCCGGGTGCGGGCGACGAGGGCGGACGGGTGGTCGCGCAGGGCATTCCGGAGATCATCGCGGTGTCGAAAGACAGTCGCACCGCGCGCTATCTGGAGGCGGAGCTGGCCACGCATCGCTGAACGACGGCCGCGTCAGGCGGCGTCGTGGAAGATCACGCCCAGGGTGTGCCGGTGGCCGTGACGGATTGGGCTGACGCCGTGTCGCATGTTGACCCGATAGATGCCGCGTGTGCCTTGCACCGGCCGCTGGTGGACCGCGAAGACCACTGCATCACCCTGCTGCAACGACACCACTTCCGGCCGGGACTGCATGCGTGGACGTTGCTCGGTCAGGACGAACTCGCCGCCCTCGAAGTCGCGCCCCGGTTGCGAAAGCAGGACGGCGAGCTGCAGCGGGAACACGTGTTCGCCGTAGAGGTCCTGGTGCAGGCAGTTGTAGTCGTCCGCCCCGTACTGCAATAGCAGCGGGGTCGGGCGTTGCTGGCCGGCACGATGGCAGCGGTCGATGAATTCGTCGTGGCGATCGGGATAGCGGACGTCGATGCCCATCGCCTCGTTCCAGCGGTTGGCGATCGGTGCCAGTTGCGGGTAGAGCGCCTCGCGTAGCCCGGCTACGAAGTCCGGCAGCGGGTAGGCGAAATACTTGTACTCGCCGCGACCGAAGCCGTGGCGGCCCATCACCACGCGGCTGCGGAACAGGTCGCCGTGCGGATACAGGTTTGCCAGCTCGTCGCATTGCCGCGCCGACAGCAATCCCGGCAGCACGGCATTGCCGCGGGCGTCGAGATCGGTGGCGACACGGGCCCAGTCAAGCGACTCCAGATCCGGACGCTCGGGTATTGCCTGCAATTGCGC
>JBOHYC010000353.1:0-4724 GCA_050737755.1 Lysobacter sp. | reverse complement strand
GCGTGGTGCTGCGCATCCTCGACAAGGACCAGGGCACGTTGACGCTGCAACAACTGGGGATGCCGGCCGCGGTCGAGGCGGCGTTCGACAAGGCCCTGCACGTGCCCAACGGCATCGTGCTGGTGACGGGTCCGACGGGTTCCGGCAAGACCACCACGCTGTACGCCGGGCTGGCGTCGCTCAACGACGGCAGCCGCAACATCCTCACCGTCGAGGATCCGGTCGAATATGCGATCGACGGCGTCGGCCAGACCCAGGTCAATACCAAGGTCGGCATGACCTTCGCCGCCGGCCTGCGCGCGATCCTGCGGCAGGACCCGGACGTGGTGATGGTCGGCGAGATCCGCGACTCCGAAACCGCGCAGATCGCGGTGCAGGCCAGCCTGACCGGTCACCTGGTGCTGTCGACCGTGCACACCAACGACGCCGTCGGCGCGATTACCCGACTCAGGGACATGGGCATGGAACCGTTCCTGCTCGCCTCGACCGTGCGGCTGGTGCTGGCGCAGCGGCTGGTGCGCCGGTTGTGCCCCGAGTGTCGCGCGCCACGCCCGGCCGATGCGTTGGCCGAGCGGATGATGGGCCGCGATTTCGACGGCGTGCTCTACCAGTCCGTCGGCTGCCCACGCTGCAACCACACCGGCTACGCCGGACGGATGGGCGTGTACGAGGCGATCGCGATCGACGATGAGATGCGCCGGCTGATCGGCGACAACGCCGACGAGGACACCCTCGCCCGCGCCGCGTTCGCACGGGCCGACCGGCTCGCCGGATCGGCACGCGCCGCGGTCGCCAGTGGTGCGACCACGCTGGAAGAGGCACTGCGCGTGACCCGCGAAGACGACAGCCACGCAACGCCGTCCGTGGACGCCAGCCATGCCGGCGTTTGACTACGACGCCCTCGATGAGCGCGGTCGCAACTGTAGCGGCCGGCTCGATGCCGCCGATCCCGGCGACGCCCGCGCACGGCTGCAACGCCGACGATTGGTGCCGGTCCGGCTGGAGCCGGCGCGCGCCGGCAACGACCCCGCGCCTGGCAAATCGCTGACGAGCGGCTTCGACCGCTTCACCACCAAGGACGTCGCCCTCGTCACCCGCCAGCTGGCGACGCTGGTCTCGGCCGCGCCGCTGGAAGAAGCACTGCGCACGATCGGCGCGCAGGCCGAGAAGCGCGCGGTGCGCCGCGTACTGATGTCGACCCACGCGCTGGTGCTGGAAGGCTTCCGCCTGTCCGACGCGATGGCGCGCCAGGGCAAGGCGTTTCCGCCGCTGTACCGGGCGATGGTCGCCGCCGGCGAAGGCTCCGGCGCACTGCCCGACATCCTCGAACGCCTCGCCGACCTGCTCGAACGCGAGCAGCAGGTCCGCGGCAAGCTGGTCACCGCGCTGGTCTACCCCGCCGCGCTGGCGCTGACCGCGGTCGCGGTGGTGATCGCGTTGATGGCATTCGTGGTGCCCAAGGTGGTCGAGCAGTTCGACTCGATGGGCCGCGAGTTGCCGACGTTGACCAGGATCGTGATCGGCATCTCCGAGTTGATGGCCAACTGGGGCCTGCTGGCGCTGGTGCTGCTCGCGCTGGGGGGCGTGGCATTCGCGCGGATGCTGCGGCGCCCGGCGTTCCGGATGCGCTTCGACGCGCTGGTGCTGAAGACGCCGCTGCTCGGTCGCCTCGTGCGCGACGTTCATGCCGCGCAGATGGCACGGACGCTGTCGATCATGCTCGCCAGCGGCCTGCCGATGATGGAGGGCCTGGTCATCACCGCGCGCACCGTGCACAACCGGGTACTGCGCGCGGCGACCGACACGATGGTCGCGTCGATCCGCGAAGGCGGCAGCCTGTCGAGCGCGATGCGGCGCGCCGGGGTGTTCCCGCCGACGCTGCTGTACATGACCGGCAGCGGTGAGAACAGCGGCCGCCTGGCGCCGATGCTGGAGCGCGCCGCCGACTACCTCGAGCGCGAGTTCAACACCTTTACCTCGGTCGTGATGAGCCTGCTGGAGCCGGTGATCATCGTCGTCCTCGGCGGCGTCGTCGCGGTGATCGTGCTCGCGATCCTGCTGCCGATCCTTCAGTTCAATTCCTTGGTCCTTGGTTGAGGAAACCACCATGCAAGCCACCCCCACCCCGCGCCTCCGCAAGAACGCCGGTTTCACCCTGGTCGAACTGATGGTGGTGATCGTCATCATCGGCCTGCTCGCCACCGTGGTGATGATCAACGTCATGCCCAGCCAAGACCGCGCGATGGTCGAGAAGGCCCGCGCCGACGTGTCGGTGCTGGAGCAGGCAGTCGAGACCTATCGCCTTGAGAACCTGGTCTACCCGCGCACCGAGCACGGCCTCGACGCGTTGCTGCGCGCGCCGGCCGGCCTCGCCCGTCCCGAGCGCTACCGCAAGGGCGGTTACGTCCGCCGCCTGCCGACCGATCCGTGGGGCAACCCCTACCAGTACCGCCAGCCGGGCGAGCACGGCGCGTTCGACATCTATTCGTTCGGCGCCGATGGCGCGGCGGGCGGTGAAGAAGACAACACCGATATCGGCAACTGGAACTGAGTCTTGTCGCGCCAGTCCACCCGCCTGCGGCGCCCGGCCCGCCTGCGCGGCTTCACCCTGGTGGAGCTGATGGTGGTGCTGGTGATCGTCGGGCTGATGGGCGTGGCGGTGGTGCTCACCGCGCCGGGCGACACCAACACGCTATCGCGCGAAGCCGACACCCTTGCCGCACGACTGGTGCGCGCGCAGGAGGAGGCGATCCTGACTACCCGCGCGGTGCAGGTGGTGGTCGACGCGAGCGGCTACACATTCCAGCGCCAGAGCTTCGGCCAGTGGCAGCCGCTGGATGAAGGTCCGTTCGAGCCGGTGGCGTGGATCGAAGGCACCACCGCCGTGCTCGATGGCAAGCGCGAACAGGTCAGCTTCCGTTTCGAACCGACGGGTGGCGGCCGCGAGGAAGAAGTGCGGCTGGCGCGCAACGACCAGCAACTCCGGGTCGGTGTGGATGCCGCCGGCGAGGTCAAAGTCGATGCGTCGCGCTGACCGCCGTGCGTGGGGCTTCTCGCTGATCGAACTGCTGGTGGCGCTGGCGGTTTTCAGCCTGGTCGCGCTGGCGTTGTTGAACCTGGCCGGCGAGAACACCCGCACCGCCGTGGTGATCGAAGAGCGCGTGCTGGCCGGCGTGGTCGCCGACAACCGCGCGATCGAGGTGATGCTGGCGACACCGTCGGAGCTCACCGCACAATCTGCCGGCAACGAGTCCGCCGGTGACCGCGACTGGCGTTGGACCCGCACCGTCAGCCCGACCGACATGGCGGAGATCGTGCGGGTCGACGTCACCGTGATGCCCGCTACCGAGGATCGCGTCGTAGCGGAAGCCAGCGTGTTCCGGAGCGTGCAATGAGCGCGCGCGGTTTCACGCTGGTCGAGATGCTGGTCGCGCTGCTGGTATTCGCCCTGCTCTCGGCAGTCGGGGTCACGGTGATGGCCTATGCCGCCGACAACCAGGGCGCGGTGCAGGCGCGGATGGACCGGCTCGGCGAGTTCCAGCGCGCGCGGGCCCTGCTCAAGGCCGACCTCGCCCAGGCCGCGCCGCGCCGGGTGCGCGAGCGCGACGGCACACCCGCGCGCAATGCCTTTGTCGGCAGCACCGCGGGTGACATCCGGGCGATGTCCGGCGCCGCACCGCTCCTGGCGCTGATCCGCCGCGGCTGGATCAACCCCGACGCCGAACCACGCGCATCGATGCAGTATGTCGAATACCGGCTGGTCGACGGCCAGCTCGAACGCAGCGTCCGCACCGCGCTCGACGGCGCGGCGCCCGGCGTGCCGCAGGTGATGCTGTCCGGCATCGAGTCGGCAACGATTGGCTACCACTACCGTGGCCAGTGGATCGACGGCTGGCCCGGCGGTGCCACCGCGATGCCCGACGCCGTGCGGCTGCAACTGCAATTGCAGGGGCTCGGCCGGATCGAACAACTGTTCCTGCTGCCGGGGACGGAGTCGTGAAGCGGCAGTCCGGGGTCGCACTGCTGACCGTGCTGCTGCTGGTCGCAGTGATGTCGGTGCTGGTGATGAGCGTGCTCGACGACATCCGCTTCGGCCTGCGCCGGGCGTCCAACGCGCAGTCGATGGCGCAGGCGCAGTGGTACGCACTCGGTGCGGAAACGCTGGCGATGGCGCAGATCGAGAAGCTGTCGGCGCGTGACCCCGGCCGCACCACGCTGGTCGGCGACTGGAACGGCCGGCCGCTGGTGTTCCCGGTCGAACACGGCACCATCAGCGCACGGCTGTCCGACGCCACCACCTGCTTCAACCTCAACAGCGTGGTCATGGGCGCGCCCGAGCTGTGGCAACGCAGCGACACCGGCAGCCAGCAGTTCGGCGCGCTGCTGCACGCCCTCGACGTCCCCGTGCACGAGGCCGACGCGCTGGTCGATGCACTGGTCGACTGGATCGATACCGACACCACTCCCGGCGCGTCCGGCGCCGAGGATGCGACGTACCTGTCGCGTACGCCTGCCCATCGCACCAGCGGCACGCTGCTGGCCGAGCCCAGCGAGCTTCGCGCGATCGCGGGTTTCGACGACGACATCTATATCCGCCTGCGCCCGCACGTCTGCGCGCTGCCGACCGACGAGCCGTCGCCGATCAACCTCAATACGCTCCAGGACGACGACGCCGTGCTGCTGTCGATGCTGACCGATGGCGCGCTCGGGCCGGACGCGGCGCG
>JBOHYC010000352.1:0-9083 GCA_050737755.1 Lysobacter sp. | reverse complement strand
TCGTTGAACGCGGTCGAGCGCTCCGACAGGTTGCGCACCTCGTCGGCGACCACCGCGAACCCGCGGCCTGCCTCGCCGGCACGCGCGGCCTCGATCGCGGCGTTGAGCGCCAGCAGGTTGGTCTGGTCGGCGATCGACTTGACGTCCTCCAGCAGCGCGAAGATGCCGTCGAGGTGATCCGCCATCGCGTCGATATGGGTCACGGTGGTGCCGCTCTGGCCGGCCACGGCCTCCAGCGCTTCCACCAGTTGTTCCATCTTCTGGCTGGCCTGCAGTGCGAACTGCTGGATGTCGACGTCACCGCCGTTGTCGCGGCCGGTACGATCGATGATCCGGGCGACCACTTCGCTCTGCTCGCGCGACTTGCGGTTCACTGCTTCGAAGCTGCCACCGAGCTTGGACACCGATTCGCGGATCAGGTCACGGGTGCGTTCGATCTCGGTGCGCGAGCCGTGTACTTCGGAGCCGACGAAATCACGCAGTTCGTCGAGCAACCGGCTCTGTTCGCGCATCATCGCCGCGCCCTGTCCGGGGCGCAGGGTGAACCAGGCGAAGCCCAGCCAGGCGGCGGTCATCGCGACCAGTGCGCCGAGACGTATGGCGGTGGGCAGGCCTAACAGTTCGGCACATAGCAGGATGGCGGTAAGCACCAGCGGTGCGGCCAGTCGGATCATTGCGCGGGAGTCCATCTGAGCTCTCTCGGGGGCGGTCAATCCCGATAACGGCGGGGGACTGGGTTGCTTTAGACGGGACGGTCGGAATCGCGACGGAATGCCAAAAGTGTTTCGGCAACGCGGTCGAGCGGAACCACGTGCTGGGCCGCATCGAGTGCAACCGCGGCGCCTGGCATGCCCCAGATGACGCTGCTCGCCTGGTCCTGCGCCAGCGTCGCCGCGCCGGCCTCGCGCAGTGCCAGCAGGCCGCGTGCGCCGTCATCGCCCATCCCCGTGAGCAACGCAGCGGATGCGTTGCGTCCGGCGTGCCGGGCCACCGACTCGAACAGCACGTCCACGCTTGGCCGGTGGCCGCGCACGGCGTCGTCGTCGCCCAGCCGGCATCGCCATTGCGCGCCGCTCCGGCGAACCCGCAGGTGGCGTCCGCCGGGTGCGATGTAGGCGTGGCCGGCAAGCAACTGCTGGTCATCGCGCGCCTCCACCACCGTCATGCGGCTGTGGTTATCGAGCCGTTCGGCGAACTTGCCGCTGAAGGCGGCGGGGATGTGCTGCGCGATGACGATCGCCGGGGCGTCTGCCGGCATTGCCGACAGCACGGCGCGGATTGCTTCGGTCCCGCCGGTCGACGCGCCGATCGCGAGCAAGCGGTCGGTCGTGCGATAGGCCATCGGTCCCTGTGCTGCGACCGGCAGGCGGTCGGGTACCAGCCTGCACACCCTGGCCGACGCGGCCTGGCGCACTTTCTCGCGCAGCAGGGCTGCGTGTTCGACCAGTCCGCGTGCGAGGTCGAGTTTCGGTTTGCTGACGAAGTCGACCGCGCCGAGCGCCAGCGCGTCCAGCGTTACCGTAGCGCCGCGCTCGGTCAGCGACGACACCATCACCACCGGCATCGGCCGCAGCCGCATCAGGTTCTGCAGGAAGGTCAGCCCGTCCATGCGCGGCATCTCGACGTCGAGCGTGAGCACGTCGGGCGCCAGCTGCTTGATCTTCTCGCGCGCGATGAACGGATCGGCCGCGGTGCCGACCACCTCGATACCGGGGTCGGCCGCAAGCAGTTCGGTCATCATCTTGCGCACCAGCGCCGAGTCGTCGATGACGAGCACGCGCACCGGCCGCTGAGGGCCCTGCTGATAGTCCGCTGCCGTCGCCATGATCAGAACAGTTCGACGCTGCCGGCCACCGGCGCGCGTGCCAGGCTGCCGAGGTAGGCGCGCTCGGCCCGTACGATCTCGTCGTCGCGCGTGGCCGGCAGGCGCTTGACCAGGGTGCGGCCGGTCTGTGCGAAGAAGCACACCTTGCGCGGATGGATGTCACCCAGGTCCTGCGCCATCACCGGGATGCGCTCGGCCGCCAGGTACTCCAGCACGAAGCGCGCGTTGCGGGTGCCGATTGGATCGACGTGGAAACCGCTGAGCACGTTGCCGCCGCCGAACACCTTGGCCAGCAGCCGCTGGCGGCGTGCGCCGCGCTTGAGCAGGTCATTGATCAGCAGCTCCATCGCATGCGCGCCGTAGCGGCCGCAGATGTCGTTGCTGTCTTCGCCCGGCAGCATGAAGTGGTTCATGCCACCGACCTTGAGGGCCGGGTCGTACAGGCAGGCCGCGACGCACGAACCGAGCAGGGTCACCAGCGCGACTGGCTCGCCGGTGGCGACATAGTCGGCCGGCAACAGCTTGATCGCGTCGGTCTGCAACGCGCTGTCGTAGTAGCGGCCGGGGTTCGCCGCCGGCACCGGTGAGATGACAGCATTCATCGGGCGGACCCGGGTTGCGCCGCGCGATAAACGGTGCGACCGCACGGCACCACCAGATCCTGCGCGTGCGCGAAGCTCTCCGAATGGCCGGCGAACAGCAGGCCGCCCGGCGCCAGCAACGGCGCCATCCGCGACAGCACCGCGTACTGGGTCGGCTTGTCGAAGTAGATCATCACGTTGCGGCAGAACACCGCCTGGAAGCCGCCGCGCAGGCCGTAGCTGGCGTCGAGCAGGTTGAGTTGGCGGAACGTGACCAGCGACTGCAGCGCGGGGCGCACGCGACACAGCTCGGCATTCGGTCCGTTGCCGCGCTGGAAGTAGGCGCGCCTGCGCTGCTCGGACAGGCTGGCGATACGGTCGAGCGCATACACGCCGCTGGCGGCGGTCCGCAGCACGTTGGTGTCGATGTCGGTGGCGAGGATGCGCACCGGCGGGGTGAGCGTGTCGAAGGCCTCGCAGGCCGCGATCGCGATCGAGTAGGGCTCCTCCCCGGTGGAGGCCGCGCTGCACCAGATCGTGATGTTCTGCGTATCGAGCTGGCGCAGGTGGCGCACCAGTTCGTCGAAGTGGTGCGACTCCCGGAAGAACGACGTGAGGTTGGTCGTCAATGCGTTGACGAAGGCCTCCCACTCGGGACCGTCGTCGGCTTCCAGTGCGTCGAGGTAGTCGCGAAAGTGCTCCAGCCCGAGCGCGCGCACGCGTCGCGCCAATCGGCTGTAGACCATGTCGCGCTTGTGCGCGCTGAGGTGGATGCCGGCACGCTGGTGGATCAGCCGTGACACGCGCGCAAAGTCGCGGTCGTCGAAACTGAAATCGCGGGCATCGGCCTCGACCGCGGCGCTGCGACGGCGGGTGAGTGCGGCGGTCTCAGCCATGTTCGATTGCCTCGGCGTCGCGCGGTGCCGCCACGGCGCCCGCGGCGTGCATCGCCAGCCAGTCGCCGAATGCCTCGGCGGCGAGCGCCGGCGCGTACAGGAACCCCTGCGCGCCGTGGCAGCCCAGCCCACGCAGCAGGTGCGCCTGCTGGTCGTTCTCCACGCCCTCGGCGATCACCTGCAGTTCGAGGTTGGCGGAGATCAGCAGGATCGATTTGACGATGGCCGCATCGCCGACGTTGGCGAGCATGTCGCGCACGAACGAACGGTCGATCTTCACCCGATCGACTGGCAGGCGCTGCAGCAAAGACAACGAGGCGTAGCCGGTGCCGAAGTCGTCGAACGACAGGCGCACGCCACGCGAACGCAGGTCCGCGAGCGACTGGGCGGCGGCGTCGCCCGGATTGAGGGCGATGATCTCGGTGATCTCCAGGTCGAGCCGTTCGGCCGGCAGTCCGCTGGCCGTCAACGCCTGTTCCACCTCGTGCTGCAACTGGCCGTTGTTCACCTGCACCGGGAACAGGTTGATGCTGATGGTGAGCTGCTCACCGTGGATCTTCGGCCAGCGCGTGGCGTCCTGGCAGGCCTGGCGGATGACCCAGCGGCCGACGTCCGCGGCGACCGGACTGGTCGCCAGCGCCGCGACGAAATCGGCGGCCTGCAACAGCCCACGCTCGGGGTGCCGCCAGCGCAGCAATGCTTCCGCGCCGATGGTGCGTCCGCTGTCGAGATCGATCTGCGGCTGATAGTGGACCTCGAACTCGCCGTTGGCATGCGCGCGCCGCAACTCGAGGTCGAGCTTGCGATGGTCGTTGATCTCCTCGCGCATAGCGGGATGGAAGTCCCGGCACTGGCGACCACCGGCAGCCTTGGCCTTGTACAGCGCCAGGTCGGCGCGGGCGATCAGTTCAGCCGGTGCGCACGATTCGCCCGCTTCGCTGATAGCGAGGCCGGCGCTTGCATCGAGGTGGACCGCATGGCCGCCGAACTCGCCGGGTTCGGAAACCTGCAGGAGCATTGCGTCCAGTTGCTTGCCAAACATGGCCGGGTCGACATCGGGGCAGAGCACCGCGAACTCGTCGCCGCCGAAGCGCGCAAGCAATGCGGCGTCCGGCAATGCGGCCTGCAGCCGCTCGGCGACTGCGTGCAGCATCGCGTCGCCGGTTTCGTGGCCGAGGGTGTCGTTGACGGCCTTGAAGTTGTCGAGCCCGACCAGCGCGAAGCCGATGCGGGTGTCGCCGGACAGGTGCTGGTCCAGCGCGTCGAGCATCGCGGTGCGATTGGGCAGCCCGGTCAACGGATCGCTGAGCGCGACCCGCAGCAGTTCTTCGCGTTGCCGCAATTGCTCGGTGACGTCGCGCAGTACCAGCGCCACGCCCTCGCCCTGGGTGAGCGGCCATGCACAGCGGGCCGCCTCGACGGTGTGCTGCTGGCCACCGGACTGGATCTGCAGGCTGAAACGCGCGGCGGGCGATGGCGCGTTGCCGTGCAGCCAGGCGTGGGCGGCCTCGGGGTCGGGTTGCAGGTGCGCCGGGAACAGCATCTCCACCGGCATGCCACGCATTCCACGTGCGCGGCCACCGAACAGTGTTTCGGCGGCGTGGTTGACGAACACCACTGCGGCGTCGGCGTCGATCACCACCACCGCGCTGAAATCGGCCTGCATGATCTGCGCGGCGATGCGGTTGCGCCGTTGCAGCTGGTGGCGTTCGAGCAGCCGTGCGGCCAGCCGTCCGAGCTGGCCCAGCAACGGGTCGCTGGCGGGGGCTGGCCTTCGACGGGCGATGGTGTCGGCGACCGTCAGCACGCCCAGGCATTGGCCATCGGCGCCGTTGACCGGCAGCGACAGGACAAAGCGAATACCGGGCGCGCCGGTGACCAGCCGATCATGCTGGTGGACGGGATCGGCGCGCACATCGATCGCGCGCGCGACCGGTCCCGCTTCGCGGAACAGCAGGCTTTCGGCAACCTCGCTCGATTCCAGTCCCCGCCACGCAACCAGCCGGGCATCGACGCCCTGGCCGATCGCCAGTGTCGCGATCGGCGCGCCGACCAGCGACGAGGCCAGCGACAGCAGGTCCATGAATTCTTCGCCACCGAGCGCGGGGTCGTGCGGCAGGTCATCGCCGATCCGGCTCCACGGTGCGCCCGCGTGTTCGGCAAAACTCTTGGCGGGTGGCAGCGGTTGCGCCATGTGGGTTCCTCGGGGACGGTCCGGGGCCTCGTCCCCGGTGCCGATGGCACCGGAGTACGGCCGGTCATCTGGTTATCGGCCGTTCCGCGGCAGCCTTGAATCGGGCCGCCGCAGCGGCGACCCGTACGGGCGCGGGGGTCAGAACTCCTGCCAGTGGCCGACGTCGTTGACCGCCTTCGCGATGGTGGTCGACGCCGGGACGCGTACCGGGCGCGGGGCCGGCGCGGGCCGGGTGCGCATCGGCGCCACGGATATCGGAGTTGGCGCGGTGTGTGTCACCGGTGCCTTGGCCGCGACAGGCGCCGCCACCCCGCGTTCGCCGGAGCGGAACACCGCCACCGTCTCCACCAGCCGCGTCGACTGCTGCTCCAGGCTGCGCGCGGCGGCCGAGGCTTCCTCGACCAGCGCGGCGTTCTGCTGGGTGCCTTCGTCCATCTGCAGCACCGCCTGGTTGACCTGCTCGATACCCGCGCTCTGCTCCTGCGACGCGGCGGCGATGTCGGCGATCAGGTCGGTCACGCGCTTCACGCTGTCGACGATCTCGCCCATGGTCCGGCCGGCGTTGTCGACCAGTGCGGTGCCGCTCTCGACCTTCTCCACCGAATCATCGATCAGCTGTTTGATCTCCTTGGCGGCTCCGGCGGAGCGCTGCGCGAGCGAGCGCACTTCCGAGGCAACCACCGCGAAGCCGCGGCCCTGCTCGCCGGCACGGGCGGCCTCGACCGCGGCGTTGAGCGCGAGGATGTTGGTCTGGAACGCGATACCGTCGATCACGCTGATGATGTCGACGATCCGTCGCGAGGACGCGTTGATCGCGCTCATGGTGTCGACCACCTCGCCGACCACCTCGCCGCCACGCACGGCGACGTCGGCCGCGCCGGCGGCGAGCTGGCTGGCCTGGCGTGCGTTGTCGGCGGTCTGGTGGACGGTGCTGGTGAGCTCCTCCATCGAGGAGGCGGTTTCCTCCAGCGATGCGGCCTGCTGCTCGGTGCGCTGCGACAGGTCGTTGTTACCGGCGGCGATCTCGCTGGCGGCGGCACTGATCTCGTCGCTGCCCTGGCGGATCTCGCCGACGATGCGGTCGAGCTGTTCGACCGTGCGGTTGGCGTCGGCAGCGAGCTGGCCGAACTGGCCCGGCATGCCGTCGTCGGCGCGCTGGCCGAGGTCGCCGTCGGCGATCGCCGACAGCAACCGGCCGATTTCACCGAGCCCGCCATCGGCCGTGTGCATCAGGCCGTTGAGGCTTTCGATCATCTCGCGGTAGACGAACTCGAAGCGCCCGGCATCGCCGCGCCGGCTGAAGTCACCGGCCACCGCGGCCTCGACCAGCTCGCGGATCTGCCCGTTGATCGACTGCATGCCGTTCTTGACCGCATCGACCGCGGCGGTGATCTCGGCCTGCTTTCCGGGCAACCGGTCCATGTCTTGCGACAGGTCGCCGCGTGCATAGGCGGCGACGAGCTCGATCGTGCGCATGTTGACCGCGATGTGCGAGGCAGCCAGGACGTTGATCTGCTCCGCCATCTGCGCGTACGCACCGGAGAAATCCGCCGACGGGATGCGGTAGTCGATGTCGCCGGCGTCGTGCTGACGTCCGATCTCGGCCTGCGCCTGTGCGAATCGTTGCAATCCCTGCTGCATTGCCTGCATCGAGCCGAGCAGCTCTGCCAGTTCGTCTTTTCCGCGGGCGTTGACGTGGCCATCGAGACGGCCTTCAGCGATCTGGCGTGCGACCCGGGTGGCGTCGGCCAGCGGCCCAGTCAGACTGGCGGTGATGACAATGGACAGTGCGATACCGACCAGCAACGCAATCACGATGATGGCGATCGTCACCGCCTTCGCCTCGCGGTAGCTGTCGAGCGCGATGGCATGCGCCTGCGCCGTGCTGCGTGCCTGCAGGATCAGGTTCTCGCGCAGCGCGTTCTGCCACGTTTCAACGGCCGGAGCCGCCTGTTCCAGCAGCACCGCCTTGGCATCGTCATCGCGCTTGGCCTGGCCGAGCTGCAGGACCTGGTCGTTCAACGGCATGACCACCGTACGGGCCGCATCGATGCGCTCGCGCAGCTTGCGTCCTTCCTCATCGGCCGGATGCTCCTCCAGCGCCGCGCGCGCAGCGTCATAGTCGCGGCGCAGCGATTTCAGCACCGCGGCCTGCTCGGTCGCGTACTGCGGGTCGTCCATCAACGCGACGTTGCGGATCAGGATCGCCACCTCGCCGGTGCGGTCGAACATGATCTCGGTCTGGGTGGTCTTTGCGGTGTTGTCGAGCGCGATGTCGTCCAACTGACCCTGGATCTCCGCCATCTTCAACAGCGCGAACACGCCGAGCGCGACCAGCAAGGCCAACAGGATTCCAAAGCCGACGGAAAGGCGGTTGCGGACGCGGTAGTTCTGGATGAAGCCGATCACGGGAGTGCTCCGGTGCAGGGAAGGACGGTGTCGTGCGTGTGTCGCTGTTGCCCCGGTATCGGCGGGGCGCGCGGGAACTGTCGCGGCTGCGGTGACAACTGTTCAGGAGTTGTGGTAGGCGGCACGTTTTCACGCGCGGCGGAAACAAAGAAGGCGCCCCGGTTTCCCGGGGCGCCTTTCGATTCCAGCGTGGACCGGAACTCAGAACTCCTGCCAGTGCTGGTCCTGTCCATTGCCCGCGCCGTTGCTCCGGGCCGACTTGCGCGCCGGCTTGACGGGTTTGACCACAGCACGGCGCGCCGCGATCGGCGGGGCCGGCTCAGCCACGCGGGTGATCTTGATTGGCGGCGTCTGCACGGCTTCCTGTGCGTCCAGATGGAACGCGGCGACGATCTCCACCAGGTGGGTCGACTGCTGCTCAAGGCTGCGTGCGGCTGCCGAAGCCTCTTCCACCAGCGCGGCGTTCTGCTGCGTGCCTTCGTCCATCTGCAGGATCGCCTGGTTGACCTGGTCGATGCCGCTGCTCTGCTCCTGCGAGGCCGCGGAGATGTCGGCGATGATGTCGGTCACCCGCTTCACGCTGGTCACGATCTCGCCCATGGTCTTGCCGGCCCGGTCGACCAGGTGGCTGCCTTCCTCGACCTTGCCGACCGAGTCGGTGATCAACTGCTTGATCTCCTTGGCGGCGCCGGCCGATCGCTGCGCCAGCGAGCGCACTTCGGCGGCGACGACCGCGAAGCCGCGACCCTGCTCACCCGCACGCGCGGCCTCGACCGCGGCATTGAGCGCCAGGATATTGGTCTGGAACGCAATGCCGTCGATCACGCCGATGATGTCGCTGATCTTGCGCGACGAATCGTTGATCGCACTCATCGTCTGCACCACCTGGCCGACCACCTGGCCGCCCTGTTCGGCGACGTCCGCCGCGCCAATGGCAAGCTGGTTGGCCTGGCGCGCGTTGTCGGCGTTCTGGCGCACGGTCGAGGTCAGTTCCTCCATCGACGAGGCGGTTTCTTCAAGCGACGCGGCCTGCTGTTCGGTGCGCTGCGAGAGGTCGTTGTTGCCGGCGCTGATCTCGCTGGCGGCGCCGCTGATCGCGTTGCTGCCCTGGCGGATCTCGTCGACCACCGATGCAAGGTGCTGCACCGCGACGTTGGCGTTGCGCGCCAGCTCGCCGA
>JBOHYC010000351.1:0-2251 GCA_050737755.1 Lysobacter sp. | reverse complement strand
TCGTCATGGATCGCCGGCGTTGGTGGCTTATGGGCGCTGCTGGCCGCCTGGCCGCGGCGCTAGCGATATGCCGCGTTCTTGTAGGAGCGACGTAAGTCGCGATCTCACGGCGATTCCGGACATCAGGGAAATCGCGACTTACGTCGCTCCTACAAAAACGCGACATCTCGCTAGCGCCGCGGCCAGGCGGCCAGCAGCGCCCACAACCCGCCAACACCGGCGATCCACGACGACAGCGGCACCGACCACAACGTCGGCCCGCCGGCACCCAGCCCGTGCAGCACCGCGGCGACGATCAGCAGGCCGACGCCGAGAATCGCAGCGACAGTGCTCTTGTGCGCGTCGCGCAGGTTGCGGCTCAACTCGGCGAGGTCGCGCGACTGCATCTTCAGCTCGTGCTTGCCCTCGACCTGCTGGGTCAGCCATGCGTGCAGCAGCCGCGGCATCTCCGGCGCGTGGGTGACCATCTCCGGCAGCCGCTTCCGGAACTCGCCAAGCAGCCGCTGCGGGCTGTAACGCTCGACCAGGATCTTCTGCAGCACCGGTCGCGCGACCGCCCAGATATCCAGCTTCGGATCGAGCAGCCGCCCCACACCCTCGATGTTGAGCAGGGTCTTCTGCAGCAGGATCAGTTGCGGCTGCAGCGTCAGCTCGTAACGCTGCGCGGTGCGGAACAGCTTGACCAGCACCTCGGCCAGCGATATCTCGCTGAGCGGACGGGTGAAGTACGGCTCGCAGACCGCGCGCGTCGCCGCTTCCAGCTCGTCGATGCGGATATGCGACGGCATCCAGCCGGCGCGCACGTGCAGCTCGGCGATGCGGCGGTAGTCGCGGTTGAAGATCGCCATGAAGTTCTCGGCAAGGTAGTACTGATCCTCGTCCGACAGCTGGCCCATGATCCCGAAGTCGAGCGCGATGAAGCGCGGGTTGTGCCTGCGCGCGGGGTCGCTATCGACCCAGATGTTGCCAGCGTGGGCGTCGGCGTGGAAGAAGTTGTCGCGGAACACCTGGGTGTAGAACACCCGCACGCCCTTGGCCGCGAGCGCGGGGCGGTTGATGCCGGCGGCGTCGAGCGCATCGATGTCGTCGGACGGGATGCCGTGTACGCGCTCGAGCGTCAGCGCGCGGTCGGCGGTGTGGGTCCAGATCACCTCGGGCACGTAGAGGTCGTCGCTGTGCAGCCAGAACCGGCGCAGCACGCTGGCGTTGGCGCCTTCGCGCTGCAGGTCGAGTTCGGCGGCGAGGGTGCTTTCGATCTCGGTGACGATCTCGCGCGGGCGTATCTTGTCGGCGTTGGGATGGGTGCGGTCGACCACGCCGGCGATCGCGTTGAGCAGGGCGATGTCCTGCGCGATCTGGCGCTTGATGCCGGGGCGCAGGACCTTGACCACGACTTCGCGACCGGGCGCACCGTCGACCGCCGGCAGGGTCGCGGCGTGTACCTGGGCGATCGACGCCGACGCCAGCGGCGTGGTGTCGAACGTGGCAAACGCTTCGGTAACCGGCCGCTCCAGCGCGGCCTCGACGATCACGCGCGCGGCCTCGCCGTCGAACGGCGCGACCCGGTCCTGCAACAACGCCAACTCGGCGGCGACGTCGGGCGGCACCAGGTCGCGGCGGGTCGAAAGGATCTGCCCGAACTTGACGAAGATCGGCCCGAGTTCCTGCAGCGCCAATCGCAGGCGTGCGCCACGCGGCTGCGCGGCGATCTCGCTGGAGGCGCGCGGCACGAACGGGCGCGCGAGCTTGAGCCAACGCTCGGCCGGGGTGCCGTCGAGCAGGTCGTCGAGGCGGTAGCGCAGCAGCACGCGACCGATCCGCCAGGCGCGGAAGAAGGACTTCATGCGGTGTCACCGAAGCGAGCACGCAGGCGAGCGACGCGGGCGGCGGCGCGCTCGACGTCGTCGCGCAGTCCGTCGACGTCATCGTGGAAGGCGTTGAGTTCGTCGCGCGGCACCACGTCGCGCGATTCCTCGGTGACGAACTCGGCGGCATTGCCGGCGAACTCTTTCGCAGCAACTTTTGCGTGACGCAGACCGGCGGCAAGGGCGTTGGCGACCTGCACGCCGAGCACGTCGCCGAACACGCGCGCGAATGGTTGCTGCCAGTCAGGGTCGAAGCGTTCGGCCAGTCGCTGCAGGCGGCGAGCGAGGTCGGCGTCGCCTTCGATCCGGAGTTGTCCGACCGGTGGGGCGTCGTCGTTGCGCAGGAACGGCAATTGGGAGATCAGCCCACCGATGGTGCTGCGCAC
>JBOHYC010000350.1:0-13696 GCA_050737755.1 Lysobacter sp. | reverse complement strand
GGGTGATGCTCGACTTCCACAAGCAGCGCTTCAACGTGCTGCTGTGCACGACGATCATCGAGTCCGGCATCGACATCCCCAACGCCAACACCATCATCATGAACCGCGCCGACAAGTTCGGCCTGGCGCAGTTGCACCAGTTGCGCGGCCGCGTCGGACGCTCGCATCACCGCGCGTATGCCTACCTTGTGGTGCCCGACCATCGCTCGATCACCGCCGACGCCAAGAAGCGGCTGGACGCGATCGCGTCGATGGACGAACTCGGCGCCGGCTTCACCCTGGCCACGCACGACCTCGAGATCCGCGGCGCCGGCGAACTGCTCGGCGAGGACCAGAGCGGCCAGATGGCCGAGGTCGGCTTCAGCCTCTACACCGAGCTATTGGAACGCGCGGTGCGGTCGATCAAGCGCGGCGAGCTGCCCGACGTCGACGGCCAGAGCGTCCGCGGCGCCGAGGTCGAGCTGCACGTACCGGCGCTGATCCCCGAGGACTACCTGCCCGACGTCCACACCCGCCTGACCCTGTACAAGCGCATATCCGGCGCCCGCGACAGCGACGACCTGCGCGAACTGCAGGTCGAGATGATCGATCGCTTCGGCCTGCTGCCCGATCCGGCCAAACACCTGTTCGCGGTCGCCGAGTTGAAGCTGCAGGCCACCGCGCTGGGCATCAGCAAGCTCGACATCGGCGAGAAGGGCGGCCGCGTGCAATTTGTCGAGAAACCCAACGTCGACCCGATGGCAATCATCAAACTGATCCAGGGCCAGCCCAACCTCTACCGGATGGACGGGCCGAACAAACTGCGACTGACGCTGGAACTGGCCGATGCCAGCGCCCGGCTGGCGGCGGCGCGCGGCCTGATGATCGCGCTGGCGCCGGACTGACCGCGCGCATTGTTGCGGCGCGTCTGGCATGCCACTCGCACCCGGCGCACTATCGTGCGGGTTGCCTACGGAGTTTCACGATGCTTCCCAGCCGTTTCACCGCGCGCATTGCGATTGCACTGTCGCTGGCTTCACTGGCCGGCTGCGCCAGTTGGCCCGGCGCCGATAATTCACGCGACTTCGTCATTGTGCGCCATGCCGAAAAGGTGCCCGACGGCTCCGACGACCCGGAGCTGACAGCCGCCGGCCGCGCACGCGCACAGGCCATCGCGAACGCGCTGGCAGGCGCCGACGTGGTTGCGGTGTATTCCACCGACACCCGCCGCACCCGCCAGACCGCCACGCCCACCGCACAGGCGCACGGTTTGCCGATCATCACCTACCCCGACAAGGAACCCGCGCAGTCACTGGCCGCGCGGCTGCTGGATGTCCGCCCCTCGGGCACGGTACTGGTGGTCGGCCACAGCAACACCGCGCCCGACATCGCCGCCGCGTTGTGTGGCTGCGAGGTCGAGCCGATGGACGAGTCCGAGTACGACCGTCGCATGACCGTCCACATCGACGGCGATGGCGACATCACCCTGCTCACCGCACCGATCTCGATGCCCTGAACGGCGCAGCCACGGCAGCGCACCGGATGTTCACGCCCACCGCGATACGTTCCGGCCGCAGCGTCCCCCATTCTGATGGAGCCGTCATGACCCGATCCCTGACCCTTGCCTGCCTGGTGTCCTGCGCAGCCGGTGTCCTGCCTGGCTGCGCCAGCGGCGACCTGCGCACCGCCACCCTCGGCCAGCCCGTCACCCTGCAGGTCAGCGAGCAGGTCGCCCTGCCCGGCGATGCCGCGCTGCGCTACGTCGGGGTGACCGCCGATTCGCGCTGCCCGCCCGGCGTGCAGTGCATCCGCGCTGGCGACGCCGATGTCGCGTTCGAGTTCACCCCGGCCGGAGGCAGCGCGGTCCCGGTCAGCGTCAATATCCCGGAAGCGCCCACCGCACCGATCGGCAAGTGGCAACTGACGCTGCTGTCGCTGGAGTTCGGCGACGCGCCGCAGGCGACGGTACAGGTCGAGCCGGCCGACTGACGGGCCCGCGCGACCTCGGCGCAGCCCCGTTCATGCGCACCTGAAATCCCCGCGTTTGTCAACGCCCTGATTCTCGATTATGGTCAATCCGTGGCCGCACGGGAGCGGCCACGAACAGGGGGATTACATGAACAAGACGGCTTTCTGCCTGCCCGTTCTGCTGCTGGCCGCGTTCGCGGCGCAGGCGCAGGACGTACCGGGCTGTCCACAACTGCCCACGGGCACCGACCTGATCTGGGAGCACCGCAATACCGGCGGCTCCGATTTCTGCCGCGCACTGCGCCCTGACGGTACCGAAGCTTTCGGCGTCTACATCGCCGAGGACTCGCCGTTCGAGCCCCAACGCGGCAACCGCGAGGAGCAAGGACTCGTCGACGGCCGCGAGGTGCGCTGGTATCGCGCCGAACTGGTTACCAAGCCGGACATCGAGGCGCGCGAAACACTGCTCGAACTCGACGATGGCCGGGTCGCGCACATCTGGCTGCAGGCCCAATCAGGCGACCAGCTGCGCAAGGCGCTCGACCTGACCGGGCAATTGCACTTCGGGCGTGACCGGCAGGTCGCCGGCCAATAGACCGACCTGCTAGAAGCGCCCTTCCTGGTAGTCGACGAACGCCTGCATCACCTCCTGGCGGGTGTTCATCACGAACGGACCGTGGCGCACCACCGGCTCGCGCAGCGGTCGACCGGCGACCAGCAGCAGGCGTGCACCATCGCCGCCGGCACGCAGGTGCACCAGTGACCCCCCGCCCAGCACCGCGAGCTGTTGCGCCGCCAATGGGCGCGCGTCCTCACCGGCGCCCAGCGCGAGGTCGCCTTCGAACACGTAGGTGAACGCGTTGTGGCCTTCCGGCAGGGTGTACTGCCAGTCGGTATCCGGCGCGAGCGTGATGTCGAGGTAGACCGGGCCGGTTGCGGGATGCACGATCGGGCCGTCCACACCACCTACCCGTCCCGCGACGACCTTCACCGACACACCGCCGGCTGGCACGACCTGCGGGATCCGATCCGGTGCGAACTCCTGGTACTTCGGCGCCACCATCTTGTCGCTCGCCGGCAGGTTCACCCACAGCTGGAAGCCGCGCATGCGGCCGGACTCCTGCTCGGGCATTTCCGAGTGCACCAGTCCGCGGCCGGCGGTCATCCATTGCACGCTGCCGGGCACCAGCACACCCTCGTTGCCGTGGTTGTCCTTGTGCCGCATGCGGCCATCGAGCATGTAGGTCACCGTCTCGAAGCCCCGATGCGGGTGATCGGGAAATCCGGCGAGGTAGTCCTCGGGACGGTCGGTGCCGAACTCGTCGAGCAGCAGGAACGGATCGAGGTCCGGCAACTGGGGGCCGCCGATGACCCGGGTCAGACGCACCCCGGCGCCGTCGGATGCCGGCTGGCCACGGACGATGCGGTCGACGCGGGCACGCAGTTCTGAATTGCTGGCCATGTGGATGTCCTCTGAGGTTCAATGACCAAAGGATGGCGCCATAACCGGGCGTGACCAGCCATCCTTCCGAAAACCAGTGTTCCACCACTGGGCCGATCGCTCCAGACCGTCCGTCTATATCCGGGTCAGGCGCCAGCAACGGTGGATGCGTGCATGGCGGGCGAAGTCCGGCGGGATCGTATCGGCACTGATTTCCTCGCAATGCGCGAATTGCGCCACGGCATCCTCATCCAGGCGGAAGCGACGGAAGTTGTTCGAGAAGTACAGCACGCCATCGACCGACAACCGCGCCACCGCCGCGCGCAGCAGGGCCACGTGACCACCCTGCATGTCGAAATCGTCGGCGCGCTTTGAGTTGGAGAACGTCGGCGGGTCGCAGAAGATCAGGTCGTATTCGCCGCGGTCGGCGGCCAGCCACGACACCGCGTCGGCCTGCACCAGTTTGTGGCGGGCACCGGCGAATCCGTTCTCGGCGAGGTTGTCGGCACACCACTGCAGGTAGGTCGCCGACAGGTCGACGGTGGTGGTCGCCCGGGCGCGGCCGACTGCGGCGTGCACGGTGGCCGCGCCGGTGTAGCCGAACAGGTTGAGGAAGCGGACATCCTCGGCTTCTGCGGCGATCCGCAGGCGCATCGGCCGGTGGTCGAGGAACAGGCCGGTATCGAGGTAGTCGAACAGGTTGACCCGCAACCGCGCGTCGCCCTCGCGCACGGTGAGGAACTCGCCGCGCTTGTCGAAGCGGCCGTACTTGGAGCCGCCCTTGCCGCGTGCGCGGGTCTTCAGCGCGACCTGCTCATGCGAAACCTCGAACACTTCGCGCGCCGCCGCCAGCAACTCGTTGAGGCGGCGTCGCTGGGTCGGTTCCGGAATCTCGTCGGGCGCGGCGTATTCCTGCACGTGCAGGAACCGGCGCGGGGTCGCCTCGTCGGTTTCGTAGACGTCGATCGCCGCGGAGTATTCGGGCAGGTCGGCGTCGTAGGCGCGGTAACAAGTGACGTTGTCCGAGCGCCGCCACGCCTTGAGCTTGCGCAGGTTTTTGCGCAGGCGGTTGGCGACCATCTGCGCGCCTTCGCTGAGCGCCTGCGGCTGCTCGCTGCGCTCGCGTTGCGGCGGCGCGACCGGGTCGGCGACGATCAGGGTGCATTCGATCGCGCCGTTGAACAGCTGGTACTTCTTCTGCGCGCGCAGGCCGGTGGCGTGGGCCAGTTCGGCGTCGCCGCACAACAGGCTGGCGCGCCACTGCGGCACCGCGCGCTTGAGTGCGTCGCCCAGACCGCGGTACAGCGCCGGATCGGCGGCGAGACGGATGTCGTAGGGCGGGTTGCTCACAACCAGTCCGCGTTCGGGCAGGCCGTCGGGCTGCAGTGCCTCGACGCCGGCCGCCTTGAGGTCGATCACCCCGGCCAGCCCGGCCATGACCTCGTTGTCGCGGGTCGAACCGATCGCATGCGGGTCGAGGTCGCGACCGAAGAACACCGGTCGCAACGCGGCGCGGCCGGCGGTTTCGCGCGCACGCGCGTCGTCCAGCAATGCTCGCCAGCCGGCGTCATCGAAGCCTTTCCAGCGCGTCGGCATGAAGCCCCCATGGCGCAGTAGGCCCGGTGCGACGTCGGCGGCGATCAGCGCGCCCTCGATCAGCAAGGTGCCGCTGCCGCACATCGGATCGAGCAGGCCGCCGCCGTCGGCGTAGACCTGCGGCCAGCGCCCGCGCAGCAGTACCGCGGCGGCGAGGTTCTCCTTCAGCGGGGCCTCGCCCTGTTGCTGGCGCCAGCCGCGGCGGTGCATCGGACCACCGCCGAGGTCGATCGAGATGATCGCGCGATCCTTGCGCACGACCAGGTTGATGCGCAGATCCGGGGTGTCGACATCGACATCCGGGCGCGTGCCGGTGGTGTCGCGCATGACGTCGACCACGGCGTCCTTGACCCGTTGGGCGGCGAAGCGCGCGTGGGTCAGCGCGGTGCCGGAGACGTGCGCATCGACCGCGATGGTGTCGCCGTCGGCCAGGTGCTGCGGCCACGGCAGCGCGGCGACGCCGGCATACAGAGCCTGCTCGTCGGCGCAGTCGAACTCGGCGATCGGCCACAACACCCGGCTGGCCAGCCGCGACCACAGCACCGCGCGCTGGGCATCGAGCAGACTGCTGTCGACGTTGACCCCGGCCATGGTGGCCGTCGCTTTGACGCAGCCCAGCGCGAGTAGTTCGTCGGCCAGCAGGTATTCCAGACCCTTGCCGCAGCTTGCGAAAAATTTCATCTCAGAGCTCCGCCAGCAGTTGTTCGAAGGCGCCTGCACTGGTCGCCACGTGGTCCGACAACCGGTGTCCGTCACCCACCAGCAACAACCGCGAGCGGCGGGCGCGAGCCCAGTCGATGACCTCGGCGGTCGGGCACAGCTCGTCATCCCACCCGTGGATGATGCTGATCGGCACGGCGGCGGCGTCGAACGGGTGCGCCTCGTCCATGCGGATCGGCGGCGCCATCAGGAACAGGCCGGCGGCCGGCACTTTCAGCGACACCTGACCGGACACCCAGGCGCCCAGGCTCGACCCGGCCAGCACCAGCGGCCCGCGCTTGGCGGCATCCGTAGCCAACGCGGCCAGCCGGCGCAGGCGGGCCGGGACGTCGCCCAGCTCGCTGACCTCACGCTTGCCGTCCAAGTCGGTGTAATCGGGACGCTCGCAGCTCCAGCCCAGCCGTTCGGCGACCTCGGCCAGGGCGGTGACCTTGGTCGCGTCGGGGCCGCTTTCGAAGCCGTGGGAGAGGATGCAGTGTCCGCGCATGGAAGAGTCCGGTCGAAGCAACGCGCGCCGTGCCGACGTACCGCGGCGGCGCATCACGCGCGTCGCGCAGTGGGGAATGCGCGCGATGCTAGCATCCGCGCCATGCCGCCCGAGTCGCCGATGCCGCCTGCCCCGCCCGCGATCCGGGTCGAACCGCTGTCCTACGAGGCGCGGCTGCAGCCGCGACCGCTGTCCCAGGTCGACCTGGTGGTGATCCACTGCACCGAGCTGCCCGACCTGGCCACCGCGCGCGAATACGGTGAGCGGGTGCTGTACGAGTCCCGCTCCGAGGAGAGCGGCGGCACCGGCAACAGCGGCCACTTCTACATCGATCGCGACGGCAGCGTGCACCGCTGGGTGGCGACTGATCGCGTCGCCCACCATGTGCGCGGTTTCAACGAACGCTCGGTCGGGATAGAGCTGGTCAATCGCGGCCGTTACCCGGATTGGCTGGATTCGCGCCATCAGGCAATGGACGAGGCGTATACCGAGGCGCAGATCGTCGCGCTGGCCGCGTTGCTGCGGCAGTTGAGGGAAGAGCTGCCATCGCTGCGGCTCATCGCCGGCCACGAGGATCTGGACACTGGTGAAGTGGCTGCCAGCGACGACGCGTCGCTGCAGATTCGGCGCAAGCGCGACCCGGGACCGCAATTTCCGTGGCCGCGGGTGTTGCAGTCGACCACGCTGGAGCGCCTGCAGCCCCCGCTGGACCCGGTGTAGGAGCGACGTAAGTCGCGATTTCCTCACCATACCGACCGTCGACACAGGTTGGCGAGCGGGGAACATCGATCGCGACCGCGGGACACTGCGCGCAGCACCGGGACCGCAACCGCAAGGAAATCGCGACTTACGTCGCTCCTACAGAAGCACGGGACGCAAGGCCCGGGGATTCGGCAGCGGAAGCCGCCCTGCAACAGGCGCCGCTATAATCGCCAACCTGTCCGAATTGGCTCCTCCCGCATGACCACCCCCGTCTCCGAGCTGATCGAACTGCTTTCGCTCGAACGCCTCGAGGACAACCTGTTCCGCGGCCAGAGCCGCGATATCGGCACCAAGTATGTGTTCGGTGGGCAGGTGGTCGGGCAGGCGCTTTCGGCCGCCCAGGCGACGCTGAAAGAGACACGCACCGCGCACTCGCTGCACGCTTATTTCCTCAAGGCCGGCGACATCGCCGCACCCATCGTCTACCAGGTCGACCGCACCCGCGACGGCGGCAGCTTCTCGGTGCGGCGGGTGACCGCGATCCAGCACGGCCAGCCGATCTTCTTCCTCGCCGCCTCGTTCCAGCGCGACGAAGATGGCGCCGAGCACCAGTTGTCGATGCCGGAAGTGCCGCAGCCGGAGGACATCGAGCCCGGCCACGCCGTGCCCGAGCGGGTGATGGCGGAACTGCCGGAGAAGATCCAACGCTGGGTGTCGAAGGAAGGCCCGTTCGAGTTCCGTCACGTCTACCCGCGCGACGAACTGAAGCCGCCCAAGCGGCCGCCGTTCCAGCAAGTCTGGTTCCGCCTGGCCGAACGGGTCGGCGACGCACCGGAACTGCACCGCGCCCTGCTCGCCTACGCCTCCGACTTCCACCTGCTGGGCACCGCGACCTTCCCCCACGGCATCAGCTATTACCAGCCGAACGTGCAGATGGCCTCGCTCGACCACGCGCTGTGGTTCCACCGCCCGTTCCGCACCGATGACTGGCTGCTGTACTCGATCGACAGCCCGAGCGCACAGGGCTCGCGCGGCCTGGCCCGGGGCATGATCTACGACCGCCACGGCAAGCTGGTCGCCAGCACCGCGCAGGAAGGCCTGATCCGCGTGGTCGGCGACGCACAGGCCGCAGCGCTCGTGCCGGCCAGGGACTGACCGGTGCGCAAGGTCTTCAGCAGCCAGCGCCTGGAGAACGTCGAAGGCGTGGCGAAATTGCTGCGTGACGCCGGGATCGAGGTACGCGTCAGCGATGGCCGTTCCTACAAGGGCAACCGCCGCGGCACCTTCAGCTACAGCGACCGTGGCGACGGCCCGACGCCGGCCGTGTGGGTAGTGCAGTCGGAACAGCAGATGGCCGCACGCGAGTTGCTCCGCGAGGCCGGACTGCTCGACTCGACCCGCACCGAAGAGGGCTACGTCAGCTCGAACTTCCGCTTCAAGGCCGAACAGCACACCACCGCCATGTCGCCCAGCCGCAAGCGTGCGATGAGATTCAAGATCGGCCTGATCGTGCTGATCGTCGCGGTCGCCGGCATCGTCACCTGGCGCGGGATCAACCAGCCCGCACCGGTCCCGCAGCTCGCCGCACCGCCGTTCGACGGCAGCACCGCCGCGACCCTGCTGCCGGTGGCACAGGCGGTGTTTGCCAGTGAACTGGCGGAAGTGGACACGCCGGTCGCGTGCCTCGGCGCGGACGGCACCGATGTCTCGGTCGACCTCATCCAGGCGCTGCAGCCCGCCACGCCCGACACTCAACTGGTGCAGGCATCGGCCTGCATCGAACAGGCCGACGAGGAGCGCGGCAGCTACCACCGCGTTTCCGGACAGGTGGCCACGATCGTCGAAGTCCATGGCTTCAAGCCGTCCGCGCCTGACCGCGGGCTGATCGAATACAGTGCCTATCACCACCGCATGTGGGCCAGCTACAAGACCCTCGAAGTCGCGCGGGTCGACGGCCAGTGGCAGGTGGTGGATGTGGTCAAGCACGTGCGCAACCGCGGGCTCATCGGCTTCTAGGCATATCCGGCCGGTCACATCCGCCCCGCGATGGCGTCTTGGTCCATGTATCCGCCATGGACAAGCGCAAGGGAGCCCGACCGTCATGAACACCGTCGCCGAATCCGCCCTGCCCGACCGGCCGCCGCTGGAACGCTTGATCGACACCCAGTTGGCGGCCGCTGCCGACGGCGATCGCGCGGCCTATGGCCGGATCGTCGCCGCCTGCCAGAACTCGGTGACCGCGATCGCACTGGCGATCGTGCGCGACGTGCCGGCCAGCGAGGACATCGCGCAGGAGGCGTTCCTAAGCGCCTGGCAGAACCTCAAGCGGCTGCAGAACCCGGCCAGCTTCCTGCCGTGGCTGCGCCAGATCACCCGCAACCTCGCCCGCGACCACCTGCGCGAACGCCAGCGCCTGCCGCGTGAGGCGCGCGATGCCGATGCGCTGATCGAAGCCACGGCCGATCCACAACCGCAGCCGTTCGAGCGGTTGATCGAGCAGGAACGCACCGAAGTCGCCGCCGAGCTGATCTCCGCGCTGCCATCCGACAGCCGCGAAGTGTTGTTGCTGTACTACCGCGAAGGCCAGCGTTCGCAGCAGGTCGCCGACCTGCTGGGCCTGTCCGACGCCGCCGTGCGCAAGCGGCTGTCGCGGGCTCGTGCCACCGTGCGCGACGAGCTGCTGGCGCGCTTCGGTGAGTTTGCCCGCGCGTCGGCGCCATCGGTCGGTTTCACCGCCGCGGTCGGCACTGCACTTGCGGTGGCCAGCCCGCCGGCAGCTGCGGCGGGAGTCTTCGGCAGCGCGCTGGCTGCGGGGGGTGGAAGCACGCTGGGCAAGGTGCTGGTCGGCGCCGCCGGCAGCATCGGCATCGGTTTCGTCGCCGCGCTGGCCGGTGTGTGGCTGGGATTGCGCAGCCAGCTGAAAGGCGCGATCGACGACGCCGAGCGGTTCGCACTGATCCGCAGCGCGGTCATCTCGTCGCTGGCGTCCGCGGGATTCATCGCGGGGATCGTGCTGATCGCCCGCTATGACGACGGTTGGATCGCGGCAACGCTGTTGACGCTGGCGTTCATGGTGACGATTTTCTACCAGACGATGGTGGCGCAACCGCGCATCCTGCGGCGCCGCCACGCCCTGGAAGCGCAGCGCGACCCGGCCAAGGCCGCGGCCAGTCGTCGACGCGAACGCTGGCTGTGCTGGCTGGGTGGAAGCATCGGCTTCGTCAGCGGTTTCGGTGGCCTGCTGTATGGCCTGATCATCAGCGGGAGGCTGTGAAATGACCCTGTCGACATTCTGGATCCGGCGCTTCGCGCTGGTATTCACCGTGGCGATCGTGGTCCTGCTGGGGATCCAGGCGTTGCGCGGAGAAATCGACCTGGCAGGCAGCGCGATGTGGAGTGCGATCACTGCGCTGCTTGTGGCGTCGCTCAACACCTGGTGGGCGTGGCGCCACGGCTGCCGGCTCGAATAGGCGACGTCCTCGTCGTTCAGCGCTGGTGGCGCGGCTTCAGATCGGCACGGGTGAGCTGGCCGTCGCGATCCTCGTCGAGGAATGCGAACGCGCGGGCATGGCGCGGCCAGCCGGCCTCGACCTCGGCGCGGCTCAGGCGGCCATCACGGTTGGCATCGGCCTCGGTGAATTTCGCCTCGAACCGTTGCATGCGCTTGGCCGCGAATCCGCTGCGGCGCTTGTCGGCTGCGGCGTCCAGCTCACTGCGGACGAGGTAGCCATCGCGATTGCGGTCGATCTCGCCGAACGTCTTTGCAAAGCGCGAGGTACCGGCCTCGATCGTGCTGATCCGGCCATCCCCATCGGTGTCGAGACGGATCGCGGCCATCGCGCCGTGGTGCCCGCGCTTGCCGCCGCGGTGCATGGGACGACGACGCTCGTCCTGTTCGATTTTTCCATCACCATCCCGATCCATACGGTCGAAATGTTCAGCCAGGCGCGGATGGGCCGCTGCTTCCGAACGATCGATCGCACCGTCGTGGTTGATATCCAGCGTCGAGCGGGACTGCGGTTGGGTCTTGTGGTCCTGTGGCGCCGCCACTGCGACGCCGGCAAGGGCGATACCGATGACGAGCGCCGGTGCGCGGATGATGCGAAGGTTCATGGGGGACTCCTGCACAGGCGCCGGCATGGCGCCATCGGGTAATGACAACGCGCCGCCCTGCCCGCGGTTGACAGCCGGCGCTATGCTAGCGCCATGGGCAACGACCCCGGCCAGGACCTCGACGAGCTGCGCCTGTTCCACACAGGCGAGCATCCGTGCGGCTACTGGCCTGAACGCAGCGCCCGCGACCTGGTACTGGACCCGCGCGACCCGCGCCTCCCGCAGTGGTATCCGCTGGCGCTCGGTTGGGGCTTCCGTCGCTCCGGCGACATCGTCTACCGGCCGCATTGCCACGGCTGCCGCGCCTGCGTGGCGGTTCGCATCCCGGTCGACCGCTTCGTCCCCGACCGCAGCCAGCGCCGTTGTCTCGCGCGCAATGCCGATGTCGACGTCCGAGTGTTGCCGGCGGAGCGCACCGACGAGCAACTGGCGCTCTACCGCCGCTACCTCACCGCACGCCACCGTGGCGGCGGCATGGACGACCACGGCGCCAACGAGTTCGAGCAGTTCCTGATCGGGCGATGGAGCGAAGGCCGATTCCTCGAGTTCCGCCAACGGGTCGATACCGGGCGTGGCCCGCTGCTGGCGGTTGCGGTCACCGATGTCATCGAAACCGCACTGTCGGCGGTCTATACCTTCTACGACCCCGACCACGCCGCGCGCGGACTCGGCACCCTGGCCGTGCTCAGGCAACTGGAATGGGCGCGTCGCGAAGGCCGCCAGCACCTGTACCTGGGCTACTGGATCGACGGCCACCGCAAGATGGATTACAAACGCCGGTTCCGCCCGCTCGAGGCCTTCGACGGCCGCAACTGGCACGACCTTGACCCTGGAGACCCTGCATGACCCGATCGCAACGTTTCGCCACCCTCGCCGGCCTGTTGGCGACCGTGGCGCTATCGGGATGCCTGCGCGTCACCGTCCATGGCGATCCGGAGGCCTGGGCCGAACGCATGACTGACTCGATCAACCCGACCACCCCGTTGCGGGTCGCGACCTACAACACCTCGCTCTACGACGACGCCGATGGCGGCCTGATCCGCCAGTTGCAGGCCGGCGACGCCGACGCCCGCAAGATCGCAGCGGTGCTGCAACAGGTGCGGCCCGACGTGGTGCTGCTCAACGAGTTCGACTACGACCCGGCCGAACGCGCGGCCGACCTGTTCCAGCGCGACTACCTCGAAGTCGCCCAGCCCGGCGGCGGCGACCCGCTGCACTACCCGTACCGCTACCTGGCGCCGGTCAACACCGGCGTGCCGAGCGGGCTCGACCTCGACCGCAACGGCGAGGCCGGTGGCGAGGGACGCAACCGCGGCAACGACGCCTGGGGCTACGGCCTGCATCCGGGGCAATACGGGATGCTGGTGCTGTCGCGCTACCCGATCGAACGTACCGGGGTGCGGACCTTCCAGCAACTGAAGTGGAATGCGCTGCCCGGCGCCCGCCAGCCGCGTGATCCGGCGACCGGCGCAGCATGGTATCCACCTGAAACCTGGTCGCAATTGCGACTGTCATCCAAGTCTCACTGGGACGTGCCGATCACCACGCCGCTCGGCACAGTGCACCTGCTCGCGGCGCACCCGACCCCGCCGGTATTCGACGGTGCCGAGAACCGCAACGGCCTGCGCAACTTCGACGAGATCCGGTTGTGGGCGGAATATATCGGCCACGGCGCCAACGACTGGCTGTGCGACGACCGCGGGCGCTGTGGCGGCTTGCCCGCCGATGCGCGGTTCGTGCTGGTCGGCGACTACAACGCCGACCCCGACGACGGCGATGGCGAGCCCGGCGCAATCGCGCAGTTGCTCGACCATCCGCGTGTCAATGCCGAGTTCGTCCCGCGCAGCGCCGGCGCCCCCCGGCGCGCGGCCCAGCGCGGCCTGCCGCGCGACGGCGACGTCGCCACCCATACCGGCGACTTCGGCCCCAAGGGCGGCACGCTGCGGCTGGATTACGTGCTGCCGTCCGACAACCTGCGCGTCCGCGACGGCGGCGTGTTCTGGCCGGCCGAAGGCGAGGCCGACGCCTCCATCGCGGACGCCAGCGACCATCACCTGGTCTGGCTCGACCTGATGACGCCGGCGCGCTAAGGCGAGCTACTACTTCTTCTTCGGTCGCTTGCCCGGCGCGGCGGAGGGTTTCGATTTCGCCGCCTTTTCCTTCTTCGAGGGCTTCGCAGGCGCCTTCTTTGCCTGCTTCTTCGCGGCCCCGCCAGCCTTCGCAGCGGTTTTCACCTCGACCTGCGCGCCGGAGCCATCGCCGGCCGGACGGGCGGCGTCCACCGCGATCCGCGGCCCGAACCCGAACGCTTCGTCGGTCCGCGCCGACACGATCATCAGCACCATGCTGGTCGGCACCAGCAACTCCAGCGAAATGGTGTCGCCCGCGGTGGTCCGTGCGTCGAGCGTCATCCTGATCAGCGCGCCACCGGTATCGACCTCGCGACAGACGATGTGCCTGCCTGCCGCGCCATCCTGCAGGTAGGGCTGGATGCCCGCGCCCAGCGCCTCGAGCGCATTGGGGTGGAAAAATACGGCGTAACCGTTGTTGTCGCCCATCGTGGTTCCTTCAGCTTGCAAACGGGTGGATGCTTTTCAGCGCAGTTCGATCTTCAGTTCGGCGGCGGCGCGGCGGGCCTTGTCGCGCGCCTGTTCCACATCCTCGCCCAATGCCAGCGTCACCGCGACCCG
>JBOHYC010000349.1:0-1538 GCA_050737755.1 Lysobacter sp. | reverse complement strand
GAGGTGCATCGGATGGAATCCCCTGGAACGAAGCACCGACCTTACCGCAGCCGGGCGGCGATGCCTGCCCCGATCCGGCCGCCAATGCGCGCCGGTCCTGTAGGAGCGACGTAAGTCGCGAACGCACTGATGCGGCCCAAGCGACATTCAACCCGCTGCCACGGCGCATCGAGACGCTCCGGCCAGGGTGTCGCAAGCGGGTACGCGGGTGTTTGAAGGGTTGAGAGAGTTCGCGACTTACGTCGCTCCTACAGGTGACGGTCACGCGAATCGGGGCCGTGCGATCCTTTGCAGTCGCCATTGCCTTTGATGCCCATGCCTGACACTCCCTCCACCCTCCCCGGCCTCGCCATCATCGGCGGCGGCCCTGCCGGCCTCATGGCCGCAGAGGTCGCACGCGCGGCCGGGATCGAGGTCGATGTGTTCGAGGGCAAGGGATCGGTCGGGCGCAAGTTCCTGATCGCGGGCAAGGGGGGGCTCAACCTGACCCATGCCGAGCCGCGACCGGGATTCGATGCGCGCTACCGCGAACGCCGCGACGCGGTCGGCGCCTGGCTTGACGATTTCGATGCCGATGCGCTGCGCGAATGGGCGCGCGGACTCGGCATCGACACCTATGTCGGCAGTTCCCACCGCGTGTTCCCGGCCGACCGCAAGGCGGCGCCGCTGCTGCGCGGCTGGGTGCGGCGACTGCGCGACCAGGGTGTGCGTTTCCACGTGCAGCACCAATGGCTGGGCTGGTCTGACGACGGTGCGTTGCGCTTCGCCACCCCGGCTGGCGAGCTGCATGTTGCGGCCCCGGCGACCGTGCTTGCGCTGGGAGGCGCCAGCTGGCCGCAGCTGGGTTCCGACGGCGCATGGCAACCGCTGCTGGCCGCACGCGGTGTCGATGTCGCGCCCCTGGCACCGTCCAACTGCGGTTTCGATATCGGCTGGAGCGAGCACTTCGCCAACCGCCACGCCGGCACGCCACTGAAGCCGGTGGTCGCCTTCTGGCGCGAGGACGGCCGCGAACACCAGCGACAGGGCGAATGCGTCGTCACCACCACCGGCATCGAAGGCAGTCTGGTGTATGCGCTGTCGGCGCCGCTACGCGATGCGATAGCGCGCGATGGCGAGGCCACGTTGCATCTCGACCTCGCCCCGGGACGGGAATTCGACCGCCTGCGCCGCGACCTGGGCAAACCGCGCAACGGTCGCAGCGTCAGCGAGCACCTGCGGCGCCAGATCGGGTTGACCGGCGTCCGCAGCGCCCTGCTCCACGAGGTGCTGGGCAAGGCGCAGATGGACGACGTCGAACTGCTGGCGCGGACGATCAAGCGATTACCGCTGGTGCTCAAGCGTGCACGGCCGGTCGAGGAAGTAATCAGCAGCGCCGGCGGCGTGCGGCTGGAGGCGATGGACGCTCGATTGATGCTCGATGCCCTGCCCGGCGTGTTCTGCGCCGGCGAGATGCTGGACTGGGAAGCGCCGACCGGTGGCTACCTGCTGACCGCGTGCTTCGCGAGCGGACGCCGCGCGGGCCTGGGGGCGGTGGA